>DJYO01000001.1 GCA_002450155.1 Mageeibacillus sp. UBA6976
ATATCTTAACGGCGATGGAATGCGAGAGTACTGCTATGCAGAGTATCTCGGATTCAGAGATTCAGGAAGTGTGCATGAGATATGGTTCGAGTACGACGGACATGACAAGATATTGTATGTTTATGTAGCACCATATGACTCAGACGGTAATGTACAGAAACCTTCTACGCCGACCTTAATGCTGAATATAGATCTTGCTGAACTGTTTGGCGGAGCACATAGATTCGGTATAGAACTCATCGGCGATGGCGGTTGGGATCCTGCTGCATTCATATATCGCGGAATAGAGGTAGATCCGTATCCTGCAATACATAACGGACATGAGAGCAATATAGAGATTTTAGAGCCTTCTGATGGTGATATATTCTATATTGGTGAAACGATAGATGTGTTCGGCAGGATAAATAACGAGGATGCTGATACAGTAGACGTTACTCTTACTGATGAGAGCAATACAGCAGTATTCAGTGATACAACTGAGCCAAATCACTTGTATTCAACAATATCTTCTATAGATACGGATGGATTAGCACAAGGTGAATACACGTTAACTGTATCAATATCAGAAGATAACACAGAGATAGACAGTGAAGAGATCGGCATAGAACTAATACCCGATCCCGTAATTGAAGCTGATATCACCGGAAATGATCTTACAGGCGACGGAATGGATGTTATAGGCACTATAGATATAACGGAAGATTCTGAATATGTCTTATACAGGCACAACACTACTGACGATTTCTGGACAGAAGTATCTGAAGGGACAGGCAACAAGGACAGTGAGAACTTAGGTTTTATAGATATAGACGATCTGCCTGAAAGCAGCGTTTATTTGAGGTTGGTAATAACTCTTGAGAGCGGAAGAGTAGTAACAGTATATAAGACTTTTGAATACGATAAATATGCGATACTGCATCCGGACGAACCGACACCCACACAGGCGCCCATAGAATTTACAGACGAAGAACTGTATGTTGATATATCAGACTATCAGGAAGGAGAGGAAGTTTCTTTCATTACTGATATAGAAGGAACTGTTACAGGAACCGAGCTGCAGTACTATTCGTTTGAAGTATTCCCGGCAGGTTCAGAAGAAGCAGTATATAGCTATACAAGTGATGAGAGCGTAGAAACAGGTACATTAGGCACTATAGATCCGACTCTTCTCATGAACGGCTTCTACAAGGTAGTGGTAACAGCTAATGCTGAAGACGGATATATATCAGATGAGATAATCGTACTTGTAACAGGACAGGCTAAAGTAGGCAATTTCACGATATCTTTCCTGGATATGTCACTTCCGGTTGCAGGACTTCCTGTAGAAGTATACAGAACATATGACAGCAGACAGAGATCTCTGAGCGGTGATTTCGGTTATGGCTGGACAATGTCGCTTGGCGGACCGGATATCTCTATAAGCACAGACCTTGGAGAAGACTGGGAAACAGAAGAAAAAACTGTCTTAGGGATCCCCATGTACTATTGGACACATGTGCATCCGCATGAAGTATATGTAGACTGGGGCAATGGCAATACAGAAACATTTGAGCTTGTAATGTCTCCGGATAGGACTGTTAATCCAAATAACTGGCCTGAATTATCAGCTTCGTTTACCAATACGAGCGGAACATCGGACACTCTTACTATTCTGAATGAACACGAAGGCTTATTGTATGCAGATAATAGCATCTATACAGAAGATATGGATAGTTTTGCTCCACAGAACTTCCTTCTTACCAGATACGACGGCATAAAGTTCTATTTCAATAGTGAAACAGGTCTTTATAAGATAGAGGATACATATGGAAGAACGATAGAGATAACGGAAGACGGCGTGTTCTATTCTGACGGAAGCTCAATCAATTTTGTCAGAAATGAACAGGGGCAGATAACTTCTATTACTGATGGTACATACACGGTCACTTATACTTACGACGCCAATGGCGATCTTGTATCTGTAACAGATAAGAACGGCAATGTTAGCAGTTTTACATACGAAGACCACTATATAACAGGCGTGACCGCTGCCGACGGCACTTCAGTCTCAACGAATCAGTATGACGATGACGGGCGCCTGATCTCCACTACGGATGCAAACGGCAATACGATTACATTCGATCACGATATCGACTCTCGTGTAGAAACAGTTACGAACAGGCTCGGATACACTACAGTCTATACATATGACGAGAACGGCAATGTCCTGACACAGACAGATGCCCTCGGAAACACTACAACATATACCTACGACGGTAATAACAATAAGATCTCAGAGACAGATCCTCTCGGGAATACTGTCACATATTCATATGACGCTAATTACAACCTGACAGGAGCTACGAACGCCGAAGGTGTTACGGCTAGTGAATCCTACTCTGCCACCGGTCAGGTGACATCCGTGACTCTTGGCGAAACAACGGCGCTCAGCCTGTCTTACGATTCCTACGGTAATCTGTCTTCGGCTACAGATGCGCTTGGGAATACTCAAACTTACAGCTATTCAAATGAAGGAAAACTAACAAGCCTGTCTGACAGCATAGGAGATATCGTAAGCATTACTTATGACGGTGATGGCAACGCTGCAAGTGTCACCAACAGTGCCGGCATGGTTACTACCTTTACCTACGACGAGTATGGCAGAGCGATAACGTCTACTACAACATATCAGGGACAGTCATTGACCGATACATATACTTACGATGCTAATGACAACATAACCAAGGTAGTCAGTGCAGACGGTACAGTCACGAGCTACACATACGATGTGTTTGGCAATATGACATCACAAACCAATAGCTTCGGTACTACAGGGTATACCTACGACATATACGGTAATCTCACGAATGTATCGTATCCGGATGGTACGTCTGAAAGCTTTGTATACGATGCGGAGAATCAGGTCATATCGGCAACTGACAGATACGGCAAGACGAGTGCATATACTTACGACGCCGCTGGCAATCTGAAGAAAATCACATATTCCAACGGCACGACCAAGACATATACCTACGATGCCTGTGGCAGGGTAACATCTATTACGCTTCCGAGCGGGGCTGTAACGACATACGGCTACGATTCCATTGGCAGGAATACGTCTGTTACAGATGACGACGGGAATACGACAACCTACACATATAACGATCTTAATCTTGTGTCGGGAATGACAGATCCTAATGGTAACACATATAGTTTCTCTTACGATGGTGCAGGTAATCAGACCGGAGTCACGTATCCCAACGGCGGTTCGTATTCTGCTGTCTACGATGTCAGAGGCAGACTTGTGTCAGAGACAGATGCCTTGGGCAACACAACAGCTTATTCTTATGACGATTCAGATAACCTTACAAGTGTAACTGACAGCTTGGGTAATACCACATCTTATTCCTACGATGAGGCAGGAAACCTGACATCAGTAACTGATGCGCTCGGGAATGAGACCACATATTCTTATGACAGCTATGGAAGGCTTGTGAGCCAGACCAACGCTCTTGGACAGACCGCGAGCGTCACATTTAACGCCGAAGGACTTGTGGATACTGCTACTGATTTCGCCGGAAATACAACAGATTATTCATATGACAGCCTGGGCATGGTCACTTCAGCTGCCATATCTGGAAGCGAGATCACATATACATATGACAGCTACGGCAATGCGCTTACCATAGGTGATAACGAGTATACGTATACAGGCAATGGACAGCTCGCTTCGAAGACGGATGCAGCAGGCAATGAGATCAGTTATACCTACAATTCCGACTATCAGCTTACGGGCATCTCGACTGACAGTGCCTCCGTATCTTACAGCTACGATAAATACGGAAGGATAGAGACTGTAACAGACGGCGAAGGAAATGTTACTTCTTATACTTACGATAACGTCGGAAATCTTGAGACGGTAACATATCCCAACGGCGTAGTTACTACATACGGTTACGATGCTACTAATCTCATTATCTCGATCTACACAGTAAACTCCGACGGCGATGTCCTTCAGGATTACAACTATACAAGAGATCTTAACGGAAATATCGTAGAAGCCGACGAAGGCGACTGGACTGTCTACTATGAATATGACGCTCTTGGCAGACTTACTAGTGAAACCGTTGAAGACTCCTCAGGTGCGCATGTAACCGAGTATACATACGATGCAAATTCAAACCGATTATCCAAGACCGTAGATGGTGTTGTTACAACCTACACATATAACGAGATAAACCAGCTTGTACAGGCAGGAAGCGTAACGTACACATATGACGCTTCCGGCAACCTGGTAGCACAGAGCGATAACGGGGTGCTTACGGCAAGCTATGAGTACGATGAGAAGAATCAGCTCATAAAGGTGACGACAGCTGGTATCAGCGGTGAAGACGTTTATGAATTTGAGTACGATGCTGCGGGCAACAGGATCTCTCAGACGATTAACGGAGTAACGACAAACTACATAGTTGATTCTTCTACAGGTTATTCTCAAGTATTGAAATCCACAGAAGGAAACAACTATGTATCGTATACCAGAGGCTTCGGGCTTATCTCGAGATATGACGGCACTGAGACTCTCTACTATCTGTCTGATGTTACGGGGACGATTAGAGCCCTCGTAGATGAGGATGGTAATGTAACAGATACATACGTGTTCGACGGCTTCGGCAATCTTACAGAGTCTACAGGAACGACTGAGAACAGTTACGGCTTCCAGGGCGAGGAGCAGGACGAGACAGGTCTTATCTATCTCAGAGCCAGATATATGGATCCTGAGACCTGCAGATTCATGTCCATGGATACTTATGGCGGGAGTCTTACTGATCCTGTAAGCCAGAACAGATACTTGTTTGCTAACAGTAATCCGGTGAAGTATAGGGATCCGAGTGGACATTTCTCATTAGCAGAGATGGATGCAACGATGGCTATCAATTACATCCTCGATTCGGCGATGTATTCCTGCATGGCTTATTGCATCGATACTTGGGTAACAGATCCTAATTGCGAGAATCACAGTTTCTTAGGGTGTTTGGGAGCAACGCTGTTTGGAGTTGTCATTGCAGTACTTTTAGGCGCTGCAATGTTATGCCCTGTAATCCAAATTATAGCTGGTATTGTAATCGTATTATTGAGTGGTTTTGGTATTGCTAAAGGTGTTAAAGATATTATTGACGGGTATTGGCTATATGGCTCTATTGAAATATTGCTTGGCATATATGGTCTTTATTCAGGAATCGGTTTAGTTAGAGGCGGGATAGGAAATCTCAAAATTAGTAATTCAAAGACACAGAATCCTTCCACGGCGTCTAATAACGCAAATGAAAGCAATACTTATGCTAATAATACTAACACTCAAAATGGAAAACTAGCTGCTGATCGCGTTGCTAATGGCGATGTACCGTGCATAGGCAAAATGAAAGATTTAAATGCAGATAATTCTTTATTAAATAATGAATTTGCTATAGCTGATTATTTGCCTAATCGCGGAACTCCTCGTGCAAATTGGGAACAAAACGATACTGTTTTACGTAGTGTTATGAGTGAAAATGCCCCAATTAAAGATGTTTCCCAATTCCCCATGGAAAATGCAGGTTTTTTAGGTGCTGAGAGATCTGTATTAGAGAATCATGGTTGGATTTATTCTTCTGGATGGTGGTATCCACCTTTCTATATTGTTTGAGGTGAATGATTATGTTTATAGATGATTGTGAACTAGAATTTGGATTTCTTCAGAATTATGGTTACAAATTAGAACAAAAAAAATCAAATAATAAATACGAACAGATTATATGGAACAAAAGTGTTAATGGATTAAAAATCGAAATATATCACGAACTTTATGAGTTCTCTATCTATTTGTTGTTAAAATATAAGAATCAAAAGGTGGATGTAAAAAAAGCATTTAACGAGCATAGTATTTCATATAATGAGTTTTATCAATACAACGATGAAGGCGGTTTGCATAATGGACTACTCTATTTTTCTGAAAAATTGAAAATATTATTCTCTTTGATTAATGAAACTGAATTAAAAGAGAACTATTTAATAAATGAAACAACTATAAATGAATACTATTTAAAAAAAGCCGACCAACTATACTTATCAGGTAATTATAAAGAGGCAGAGCATTATTATACTCGAGAAGGTGTAACATTAAACGATGTTCAAAAGATGAGATTAAAACGAATTCAACAATTATAACTTGTATATAGGGGCGAACCACATCAAAATAAGATCACGGGTCTATAGGGTCAGCCCCATCAAATTGATGATAGTAATCCCTCGAATCAATCTACCAATGCTGGAGGGAGTAGCAGTAAACCCGGTATAGAATTGCATACATCATCTAAACAGGTAGGATGGAAATATGGCGAACATAAATTGGATTATCCTGAATTAAACTCATATCTAGAATATGTCGATAAAATATATAATGTCTTTGAAAACCCAGATATGATTATTCTAGATGAGGTGAATTCAGAATACTATTATATTCAGGGAGAAGATTTATTGAGAATAACAACGAATGGAGATTTTGTTAGTTTATATCCCGGTGCTGGGTCGAACCGAGTAACTAACGCGTTAGATACTGGAGGTCTAATATGGGAGAAGTAATTGAAATAAGTATTGTTGGTAATGATTTAAAATTGTTTGATAGTTTAAGAGACTTCATATCTCATTATTGTAACACTGATATTATTGGAACGATTGAAATAATGGATAATTGGGAGTATGAAAATTGCGTAAAGATTGAGAATGCGATTGACATTAAAAAGTATGCTGAGAACAAAATCGTTCGCATTAGTTTTACAGGTAAAGATTTTGATTCTGGAATATACATAGAAAGCAAAAAGAATTTGTACTACATGACTGGATGGATGAATCCTTTAGAAGGTATTTCAGAAGATAACTACCAGGCTATAATTAGTAAGGCTGTTGAATATTTTAAAAGCAATTCTTTAATTGAAATATGTGGAATTGGTAAAGAAATAGTAGTTGACTATGATAACGGATTATTCGATGCTATAAAAAATGCTCATAATGTTGATGTTTGGATGGTATCGGATTTGAAGTATGTTACGCAAAAAAAACAAAAGTATATCCTCATTAAATGACGGCGTTAGTACTAATATAAGCATGCTAAATTTGTTATACTTTAGTTATCCTTTTCGAGCAGGAGAAGGGTGTGTACCTTGAAATAACTCTTTCGTATAAGTCGCTGCAGACGGAATGCCCCTTACGAGTTTCGAGTAATCAATAGTGCCAACGGAGTGCTTACAGCAAGCTATGAGTACGATGAGAAGAATCAGCTCATTAAGGTTACGACAGCCGATATCAGCGGTGAAGAAGTTTATGGATTTGAGTACGACGCTGCGGGCAACAGGATCTCTCAGACGATTAACGGAGTAACGACAAACTACATAGTTGATTCTTCTACAGGCTATTCTCAAGTGCTGAAATCAACAGAAGGAAACAACTATGTATCGTATACCAGAGGCTTCGGGCTTATCTCGAGATATGACGGCACTGAGACGTTCTACTATCTGTCTGATGTTACGGGGACGATTAGAGCGCTTATTGATGAGGATGGTAATGTTACAGATACATACGTGTTCGACAGCTTCGGCAATCTTACAGAGTCTACAGGAACGACTGAGAACAGTTACGGCTTCCAGGGCGAGGAGCAGGACGAGACAGGTCTTATCTATCTCAGAGCCAGATATATGGATCCTGAGGCCGGCAGATTCATGTCCATGGATACTTATGGCGGGAGTCTTACTGATCCTGTAAGCCAGAACAGATACTTATTTGCTAACAGTAATCCGGTGAAGTATAGGGATCCGAGTGGACACACTAATCTTACGGAACAACTGCTGGCTATTGGAATTGCTGGTATAATCGGCGCAGAATTAGAAGCAAGCATCTATACTTGGGTTTCTTGTTTTCAACTAGAACAAGGAATCGTGCGAACGTCCCAGTACTTTTGGAGCGGTTTTATTTTCAGTGCTATACATGGTTTTGTATGTGGCGGATTATTCGCAGATATAGGGATACTTGCAGGAATAGTGATGAACCTCCTGGGTCTATCTATACTTTCAAGATTGGTGGTAGGACTTGTTGCTTCTGTGGTTTCTCTAGGAACTGAAGTTTTGTCAATATATTATGCCGAACAAGGAAACTCCGATACGGCAGAGTTTTGGGCTATATCTCTGCTGGAACAGCTGCGATAGCATTTGCAGGACTATTCTCAGCAATTAGGATGAATATAGTTAATAATGCAAGTAGCAATTCTTCAAAATCAATTTATGGATATAACGAAAGCAATACTTACAGTAACTCTAATGGTACTAGTAAACCTATAGGAAATACAAATTCGAACGGATCTAGTTTACCATTTGATCCAGATGATGTTGTTATCAGTGATTCGCAATTTGGTAGGAAATTTGCTGAACATGGGATTCATGATTACGGATTAGCCGGGGAATCTGGTAGAAATGTATATTCAACCCTAATTAATGAAACAATTTCAAGTCCTTCGGAAGTTCGATTGGGTCCTTGGAGTGGTCAACAAGGAGATTGCTTTTTAATTTGTATAATAATCACGTAACAATAGTGAATAATGAAGGATACTGGGTTTCAACATTTCCATTTACAAAACCCGGTTCAATATATTACATTAGCAACTTGCCACTTTATAATGGCTGAAAGGAACAGTGATAAAAATGATGCGTTTAGAAATTGGTTTCTGCTTGTTAAAGAATAATGACAGAAATATCATTGAGGTTAATAAGTTATTCTTTCAAACAATTACTGCGCAGGGTTGGTCTTTATCTAAGGAATACCATTGTGATTGGTCAAAGGGGCCTTCGGCGTTTTTTGATTATATTAAGACGGAGAACTCGAAAACAGTTACGCTTCTAGTAGAAGTATATACTTATCACAGTGGATATATTGAATACGTATTATCTATGAGTCCCATTTATTATGATTCAAACAATCAGAAATTATCATATTATGTCCCAAAAGATTTGTATAATATAGTTGTAAGCGAGATAGAAACTATTGACTTTTTTTGTGCAAGTATGGGGTTGGAGATTCATGGCTTTGAACCACTTTCTTCGGATGAACGATACATTTTTGGTAATAATCATATAAAGTATCTTAACGACACCTTGTATGTCATCACTTATATTTCCAAGGAGTGTGCAAGGTCTTGCTATGATATTATGCCTGCAGCGAAATCTCGTTATGATGACATCAGATTAACCAAAGGAAATCTATATGTAGAAAAAGCTATTGTGGAGGAACATTAGGAACTACAGGACAGTTCTATGCAAATGCCTCCAACATACTTGACCTGACACAAGAGTCTGCAAGAAACTATTTTGGAGTTACAACCAATATGATCACAGGACAAAGTTACTCAAATACACAAGTAATTTGGCAAGGCATTTAAATGAAAAAAACAGATTGGATAGGGTTTTTGATCGTTATTATCTTTGTGATAATTTCAAAATGCGTCAACAATATATTTTTTTGTTTGTTACTGTTTCTTTGTGGTGCAATTCCATTATTACTAAATGGCAGTATTATTGTTGAAGATGAAAAGTATAGAGTGTATTTGCCACATGTACAATGCATTATAGGTTTATTTGCAATTCTTTACGGTTCAATAGATGCCATTCACATGTGTGGATTTGTCTATTCTATATTGATGTCTGTTGGAGGATTTGTTGTGATAGTGGGTTTAAAAAATAAAAGAATTGCAGTACATCGAGTAATAACAAGCCCTCTAGCACTGATCATTCTGTTTTTTTGCTTCAAATTGGCTTTTTCTGTTAACTCTATGTCTGCAGCAGTCTCAGGAATAATTGCAGTATTAGTTGCTCTTTTTGGAATTGTCTTTTCAGATCGAAATTGGTTAAATCATTTTATGATGAAAAAATAATAAATAAGGGGTCAATCTTTGATGGATTTTTTTCTTCACGAACCTTGTGAAGATTGGGTTGCTCTACTAGAAATGTTGGTTTTGAATTTAGTTGTGAACGTGAGTTAGTAATTGATATAATTAGCGGAGCATATTCAATTTTGGAATTGGAAATCAATAGTTAGGAGATCTGCTATGAAGAAATATATTGCTGTTATTCTTACTTTGGCATTAGGACTATCCGCTCTTGCAGGGTGTTCTACCAAGCTTGCACCTGAGACATTGCCTTCGGAGGTGCCTACAAATCCCACGGAGTCAACGGTTATCCTGCCCTCGGAATCAGAAACCGAGACTACTGAAACAGAGCCCGCGCACGGGCCTAACAGTACTGCTGTAGTAACTGAGAGGATAGTTGACCTTAACGGGCAGCTTGCTGTTGACGGTACCAATATCGTTAATTCTGAAGGCGAGGCTATTCAGCTCAAAGGTATGAGTACATATGCTCTTAATATGTGCCCCGATACAGTAAATGAGGAATTTGTTAAGACCCTGGCGGAAGACTGGGGCATTGACGTACTCCGTATTGCAATGACCACCAAGGGCAATTCTGATGACTATTCAACAGATCCTGATAAGTATTTCAATATGGTCTGCGGGATAATCGACCTTTGTTTAGAACAGGGAATATACGTTATCGTAGATTGGCATATCCTTTATGACGGAGATCCTAATGAGTTCAAGGCAGAATCTGTGGATTTCTTCTCCAGAATATCTGCTATATATGGCGATAATCCCAATATCCTTTACGAGATCTGCAATGAGCCTAACGGCAATACATTTGAAGATGACTCTGTCCCTGTTACTTGGGAGGGTTCAATTAAGCCTTATGCAGAAGAAGTTATCGCTGCCATAAGAGAGAACGATCCGGATAACATCATCATCGTCGGTACTCCCACCTGGAGCCAGGATGTAGATATTGCTTCCGAAGACCCGATCGAAGGTGATAATATCTGTTATACATGCCATTTCTATGCAGGCTCCCACGGACAGGAACTTCGTGATAAAATAGTCACCGCAAATGAGAATGGGATCTGTATCTTCGTAACAGAATGGGGTACGACTAATGACTCCGGCAAAGGAACGGTCTTTGTTGAGGAATCTCAGGAATGGCTTGATTTCCTTGAAGAGAGGAACATATCCTGGTGTAACTGGTCTATAGGCGGATCTAACGCAGAGAGCTCTAATGCTCTTAAATTCCAGTCTTCTGTACTTACCGTAAGCGAGAAGTACGAGGGACATTGGCCGGACGAATTCATATCCACTTCCGGTCTGTTTGTAAGGTGCAATCTCCTGGATCAGGAATATGTAGCACCTGAAGATTAATTGTTTGGAGGAACCTTATGGAATACAAATCAGAGATAGCAGGGAAACTTGCTGCTATAACAGGACTTGATAAAGAGCAGGTTGAATCACTTATCGAGATACCGCCCCAGCTCAGCATGGGAGATTATGCTTTCCCTTGCTTTGTCCTGGCAAAGACACTTCACAAGGCACCGCCTCTTATAGCATCTGAGATAGCATCAAGTGAGGAGCTTAAGATAGAAGGTGTCAGCGTATCCTGCGCCGGTCCCTATATTAATTTCTCCATAAGCCGTGAGATCCTTGCCGGATCTGTCATAAGAGATATTTTGGAAGCAGGGGAGAGCTACGGTAAGGATTCTATAGGTGAAGGTAAGACTGTCATAGTTGAGTATTCTTCGCCCAATATAGCAAAGCCCTTCCATGTCGGACATGCATTTACTACTATCCTCGGCAATTCCATATCAAGGATCTATTCCAAGCTCGGATATAATGTTCAGAGATTCAACCATCTCGGAGATTACGGAACACAGTTCGGTAAGCTCATTACTGCATACAGGCTTTGGGGAGATGAGAAGGCCTTGGAAGAAGACCCGATCAAAGAACTCCTCAGGATATATGTTAAGTTCCATGAAGAAGCAAAGACCGAGCCTTCGTTAGAAGATGACGCAAGAGAGAATTTCAGAAAGCTTGAGGAAGGTTCGGAGGCAGAGGTCGCCCTTTGGCAGAGATTCAGGGATGTTTCTCTCGAGGTCTTTAAGAAGACATATGACAGGATGGGCGTTGAGTTTGATAACTACAATGGAGAGTCCTTCTATTCTTCAAGGATTCCCGCAGTAGTCGAAGCCCTTGAACAGAAGGGACTGCTTGAGGAGAGCGAAGGCGCCAAAGTCGTAAAGCTCGATGATGAAGGTCTGCCTCCCTGTATTGTCCTTAAGAGCGACGGTACTACTATCTATGCTTCAAGAGACCTGGCAGCAGCCATCTACAGATACGAGAACTATAAGTTCGATAAGAATATCTATGTTGTAGGTCTGCCCCAGCAGCTCCACTTTAAGCAGGTATTTGCCGTCCTTAAGAAGATGGGTTATGGTTTTGCAGATAACTGCGTACATGTGGGATTCGGCCTGGTCAAGTTCAAGGATAAGGTATTCTCTACAAGAGAGGGAAATATTGTCCTTCTTGATGATCTGATCAATAAGACAGTGGAGAAGACCTGTGAGATCATAAGGAATAATTCTCTTGCCAGAGGCGGAGATATGAGCGAGGAGCAGATCAATGAGATTGCTGAGAAGGTAGGTATCGGTGCTGTCATCTATACTTATCTTAAGTCCGGAAGAGAGAAGGACATTGTATTTGATTGGGATGAGATGCTCGATTTTGAAGGAGATACAGCTCCTTACCTCATCTATACATATGCAAGGACAAGGTCCATATTAAGGAAGGCCCAAGAGCAGGGCCTGGCTCCTTCTGACGGTGCAGGATATAGCGTTCTTACAGGTGATGACGAATATGCGCTTATCAGGAGCCTTGCTGATTTCAAGGATTCAGTCAAGAAGGCCGCAGCTTCCTATGAACCCTTCATGATATCCAGACAGATATCTCTTATCGCAAGAAACTATAACAGGTTCTATAACAATTCCAGCATCCTTAACGCAGGTTCAGATGAGCTTATTAAGGCAAGACTTGCTCTTTGCGAAGCTGTCTGTGACGTGCTTAAGTCAGGTCTTGAGCTCCTCGGTATAGATGTAGTAGAGAAGATGTGACATATGTCAGTACCTAATTTCAGTGATATAGAGTATGTAAGACCGGATCTTGAGGCTTTCGAGGAACTGATCAAGAGCGTCAGGCTCAAGCTCATGACAGCAACAAGCCTTGATCAGGCTATGGATGCCATATCCGAGTTCGAGGATGCGCAGAGCAGGTTCGATACTGCCTACGCTCTTTGTACCGTTAAGCATGATCTTGATACTTCGGATGAGTTCTTTGTTAAGGAGAATGATTTCTTCGATGAGAATACCGCAAGGGTGTCTGAGCTCTGTTCCGCAGTTCTTACAGCTATTCTCACATGTCCCTGCGCAGACGAGATCCGGAGCAAGTACGGAGACATGATCTTCCGCAAGGCTCAGAACCGCAAGGAGACCATATCCAAGGAGATACTTGATGAACTTGCTTCCGAAGCAAGCCTTGAGAGTGAATACAGTCAGCTCCAGAGCGAAGCACAGATAGATTTTGACGGCAGAACCCTTAACTTAAGCCTTATCCAGCCTTATCTTGAATCCGATTCCAGACAGGTGCGCAAAGAGGCTTATAAAGCTCTTGATGAATACTATATGGGCAGAAAGCCTGTATATGACAGGATCTACGATGATATGGTCAAGGTCAGGACCGCTGCTGCCCGCAAGCTGGGATACAATACCTTCACTGAGCTTGGCTACAAGAGGATGGAGAGATACGACTATACAAGAGATGATGTCGAGAAGTTCAGGGAGAGTATCCTTAAGTACATAGTCCCTCTCACTGTTCAGATAAGAAAGCTCCAGCAGTCGAGACTGGGTGTTGATAAGCTCATGTTCTATGACCTGGGATGTCTGTTCAGGAACGGCAATCCTACCCCAAAGGTAAGCAAGGACACATATAAAGACGCAGCAGGACTTTATTTCCGCAGGATGTTCGGCAAGGATCCCAGCTTCTTCGATGTCTTGTCTGAGCACGGGTTTACCGATCTCATATCAAGACCTAATAAGTCAACAGGCGGCTACTGCATGTATCTTGAAGACTATGGTATCCCTTTTATCTTCATGAACGGCAACGGTACCTATGACGATGTGGCGACTGTGGTCCACGAGGGCGGTCATGCCTATGCGGCCATACAGAGCGCCGATTCCTCGCCGTTCCTTGAGTGTCTTTCACCGACTCTTGAAACCTGCGAGATCCATTCAACGGCCATGGAGTATATGTCTTACCCTTATATGGATATATTCTACGGCGACAATGCATCGAGCTATTGCCAGATGCATATGACAGACGGACTCTTATTCCTGCCATACGGCTGTATGGTGGATGAATTCCAGCATATCGTATATGACGACCCGGATATGCCCCCGGAGAAGAGACATATGGTCTGGAAGGAATTAGAGGAGAAGTATCAGCCCTTCATTAACTATGATGATGAGACCTTCCATGCCATGGGCGGAGCCTGGATGAAGAAAGATCATATCTTTACTTCTCCCTTCTATTACATAGACTACTGTCTGTCCCAGATATGCGCACTGGAGCTCTGGAGAGAGTCCAGGCTCGATATGCAGTCTGCGCTCCATAAGTACAATACACTGTGCCAGGCGGGGGGCAATGATACATTCCTTAACCTCATAAGGAATTCCGGCATAGCTTCGCCTTTTGACCGCGACACCATCAAGACTGTAGCTTACGAGTGCTGCAAATTCCTTGAATTATGATATTACCCGGTAAGTTTACGGAAGAGATGGATGCCTTCTTTAGCAGGCATAAGGACATACCCTCCGAAGGGTTCTATGAGAGCTTTGATACTCCCGGCAGAAAGGGCATCAGGCTTTCTACGTTAAAGACTGATCCTGATACAAGGGATGAGATAGTATCTGCCCTTACAGGTTCCGTAGAAAGGGTACCCTGGTGTTCCTGCGGATATTATGCCCCCACGGATATATCCAACAGTAATCCTTACTACCATGCAGGAGTCTACTATCCCCAGGAGCCTTCAGCGATGCTTCCGGCAGAAGTTATAGCTGCCAGGCCAGGTGAAGTCATCCTTGATATGTGCGCTGCGCCGGGAGGCAAAGCCTGCAGGATAGGTGAGGATATGAGAGGCAAGGGGCTTCTTGTTGCTAATGAGATCAATTACGACAGATCTAAGGCCCTGCTCCGGAATATCGAGAGGAGCGGGATCACAGGTGTTGTTATCCTCAATGAGACTCCGCAGAATATCGCATCAAGACTTCCGGGATTCTTTGATAAGATCCTCATAGATGCGCCCTGTTCCGGCGAAGGCATGTTCAGAAGAGATCCCGGTGCCGTCAGAAGCTACGAAGAATACGGCCCTTCCAAGATCGCTCCTGTCCAGCAGGAGATACTGGATGCTGCAGATATCTGTCTTAAAGAGGGCGGGGAGATAGTCTATTCCACCTGTACTTTCTGCGAGGATGAGAATGAAGCAGGCATAAGGGCTTTCATGGATAAACATCCCGGATATGAGGTGATACCACATCCTGAGATAGAAGGGGTAACAAGTTCTGCTCCATCTTCGCTCCTTCAGGGCTCTATGAGGATATGGCCCCATTTAAATCCCGGTGACGGACACTTCTGCGTGCATCTCAAAAAGCAGGGTACAAGGATAAGTACTGATCTGGGGCAGTTTATTCCCAGAGGTCTTAAAGCCAGCGGCAGGGAAGGGATAGAGAGCGCCAGGGAATTTCTCCGTGACATCCTTACGGATACCGCACTTGCAAGGTTTAAGGACAGGCCTTTTGCAGTCCACGGACAGAGCATATTCCTTATCGATTTTGATGAGAAGCTGTTTAGGGGGCTTAAGACTGTCAAGACAGGTCTTTATGTGGGCGATTTCCGCAAGACCGGCTATAAGACGGTATTTACCCCTTCTAACAGTCTTGCCCTCACTTTGCAAAGAGCGGATATAAGGCCTGATTCCTATCTTTCGCTGCCTCCTGATTCAGATGGTATAAACAGATATCTTAAGGGTGAGACCATAATGATCGGAGAAGATGCGTCAGGACTTAAATCCAAGGGTTATATAGTAGTGGGAACAGATGATTATCCATTAGGGCTTGCCAAGGCTGGCGGCTCTATGCTCAAGAATCTGTACCCCAAGGCATGGAGGATCGTATGAGACTTATAATCGCAACAGGTAATGAAGACAAGGTAAGAGAGATCGACGAGATATTGGAGGGTACCGGTTTTGAAGCTATATCCATGAAGCAGGCGGGATTTACGCCGGATATAGTAGAGGACGGTACTACCTTCGAGGAGAATGCACTGATCAAGGCGAAAGCAGTTCATGCCCTGACAGAAGGTGAGTATGTAATGGCAGATGATTCAGGGCTTTGTATCGATGCTTTAGACGGTGCTCCCGGCATTTACTCTGCCAGGTTCTGCGGCGAGGATTCCACCTATGAGGAGAAATTCAGGAAGATATTTGAGATGCTGAAGGATGTTCCCGAAGAGGAACGTACGGCAAGATTCGTCTGCGCCATAGCAGTGGTAAGGCCTGACGGCACGAGCTTTACTGTAAGGGGCGAGGTATCCGGAATACTGCATGAAGAGCCTAAGGGCGATAACGGATTCGGCTATGACCCTATATTCTATGTGCCTGAATTCGGAATGACCACAGCCCAGATGGATCCGGAGCAGAAAAATGCCATAAGCCACAGGGGAAGGGCTCTCCGTTCAATGGTTGAAAAACTGACTGAAAGGTGCTAATATTTTCCAGCGCAAACAATTGTCCACCACCGAAGTACAACCGGCAGGATGGAAATCATCTTTAAGAAGGACTATCAGTAATGGCACAGAGTTCACCTGAATACTATCTGGTAGACAAGAGGGTTCTTCCCGAAGTCTTTATCAAGGTAATGGAAGTCAAGCAGAGGCTGAATACCGGCGAGTCCGTATCAGTCAATGAGGCTGTAAGGAAGACTGGTCTTTCCCGCAGTGCATACTATAAATACAAAGATTCAGTCCTTCCGTTCTATGAAGCGGCATCCGGCAAAAAGGTTACTCTGCTTATCTCCGTGGAGAATTTCCAGGGTATCTTATCTTCTATTATCCAGATAATCTCAGCTTCACGCGCGAATATACTTACTATCAATCAGAATATTCCGATCAATGGTCTTGCTGATATTTCCATATCCATCGAGACTGTGTCCATGCTCGGATTATTAGACGACGTTGTAAATGACATTGACAGGCTCGCTGGCGTGCGCAAGTGCACAATACTAAGCCGTGAGTGATGGAGGGTTCATGAATATAAATATAGCTATCTTAGGTTTTGGAACGGTAGGATCCGGAGTTGCGGAGGTCCTTGATATGAACAGGGCATCCATAACGGAGAAGACCGGCAGAAATATCGTTCTTAAGCATATCCTGGACTTAAGGGAATTCCCGGACTCACCATATAAGGATCTTGTTACCCACGATGCAGAAGAGGTCTTTAATGATTCCGAACTTGACATCGTTGTTGAGACTATAGGCGGCGCGCGTATAGCATATGAGTTTACAAAGCGGGCTTTAAGCCTCGGCAAGAGCGTTGTTACATCCAATAAGGAACTGGTATCTACTCACGGCGTAGAGCTCCTTAAGATAGCAGCTGAGAATAATTGCTCCTATCTTTATGAAGCTGCGGTAGGCGGCGGTATCCCGATAATAAGACCTCTTTACAAGTGTCTTGCCGCAAATGAGATCGTTAAGATCGCAGGGATCGTAAACGGTACAACCAATTACATCTTATCCAAGATGAAGGACGACGGCCTTACATACGAAGAAGCTCTCAAGGGTGCTCAGGCGAACGGTTTTGCCGAGGCTAATCCCACGGCAGACGTTGATGGTATCGATGCTCAGAGGAAACTTTCTATTCTGTCTACGATCGCTTTGAACGGAAGATATGTTGCTCCTGACAGGATCCATACAGAAGGCATCTCGAACCTTACTCTTGATGATATTGAATTCGAGAAGGAGATAGGTGCTACTCTCAAGCTTATTGCTTATTTCAGCAAGGCAGAAGACGGAAGACCCTGCATCTATGTTGCACCTCACTATGTATCCGGCAGTAATCTCCTGAGCAATGTCGGCGGAGTCTTTAATGCCATTATGGTCGAGGGCAATGCACTTGGTGAGTCCATGTACTATGGCAAGGGCGCAGGAATGCTCCCTACGGCATCTGCAGTGTGCTCAGATATCTTAGAAGCTGCAACAACAGGAGGCAGGCCTTCTGAATCAAGGCTCTGGCGCGAAGAAGGTGCTGACATTACTCCTTACGAAGATATCGTCTGCGATATAGTCGTAAGATCAGCTGAGGGAACAGATAAGCTCAAGGAAGCTTTCAGTGGATATGATGTTTCAGTTTTGAGCGGCAATGCTGTTCTTGTTAAATCTATCAGGCATAAGGATATAGATCTTACGGGTCTTCCGGGCGCTAAGTACTTCCATTACCTCGGATGATCCCTGATGTATATTCGAAGAGCAGTAGCAAAAGACATTCCCGAACTCTTAAGACTCCTTTGTCAGGTCAATAATGTTCATGCGGATATAAGGCCTGATCTGTTCTGTCACGATAAGACAAAATATACTGAGGAGGAGCTTGTATCTGTTATAAGATCAGATGACACCCCTGTTTTTGTCTGTTTCGAAGATGAGAACTCGGCAGAGATGCTTGGCTATTGTATCTCAATGTACGAGAATAAGTCCGGTCATTCCCTTAAGGAGGTCAGGACCTTGTATCTTGACGATATCTGCGTTGATTCCAAAGCACGTGGCAGAGGAGTCGGAACAGCGATCTATCAATATGTTCGAAGCTACGCCAAGAAGAATGAAGTGTATAATATAACTCTGAATGTCTGGGAACATAATGACTCAGCCATCGCTTTCTATAAGGCTATGGGTCTTAATGTTCTTAAGTACGGCATGGAAGATATATTGAATTAAATAACCGGAGGACATATATGAAGGTATTAGTAGTAGGAAGCGGCGGAAGAGAACATGCTATATGCTATTGCTTGAACAAGTCGGATAAGGTAACAGAACTTTATTGCGCACCCGGCAATGGTGGTATTGCATCCATCGCAACATGTGTTGACATTAAGGCAACGGAGATAGATAAGATCGTGGATTTTGCTGTAACAGGCAAGTTCGATCTTGTCTTTGTAGCTCCCGAGGATCCTCTTGCCCTCGGTCTTGTAGATAAACTGGAGGCTAGTGGTATTAGGGCATTCGGTCCTTCTGCCAAGGCTGCTATCGTCGAATCTTCAAAGGCATATTCCAAGAACCTCATGAAGAAATATAATATTCCTACTGCAAGATATGAACTCTTTGACGATGAAGCCAAGGCAGTGGAATATCTTGATACCCAGGAGGCTCCTATCGTTATCAAGTGTGACGGTCTTGCATTAGGTAAGGGCGTTATAATTGCCCAGACCATAGATGAGGCTAAGCAGGCAGTTCACGATATGATGGCTGACAAGAAGTTCGGAGATGCCGGCAGCACAGTAGTTATCGAAGAGTGCATGGTAGGTCCCGAGCTTACCGTACTTGCTTTTGCAGACGGAAATACCGCAGTCCCCATGATCTCTTCAAGAGACCATAAGAGAGCACTGGATAATGACGAGGGCCTTAACACGGGCGGCATGGGCGCAGTTACCCCGGGAGCAGACTTAAGCCATGAGGATAAAGAGAGGATCTTAAGCGAGATCATAAGACCTACAATAACTGCCCTCAAGGCAGAAGGCAGACCCTTCAAGGGCGTTATCTACTTTGGTCTTATGCTTACCAAAGAAGGACCTAAGGTCGTTGAGTATAATTGCCGCTTCGGAGATCCCGAGACTCAGGCGATCCTCCCCAGGCTGGAGACTGATTTCGTTGACATCATCAATGCCTGCATAGACGGAAATATCGCTGATATCGACATCAAGTGGAAGGATGTTTGCTCCTGCGTAGTTGTTATGGCTTCAGGCGGATATCCCGGTTCCTATAATAAGGGGTATGAGATCACGGGTATAGATACCTGCGGCAAGCTGGTATTCCAGGCAGGCACCAAGCTTGAAGACGGCAAAACGGTTACTTCCGGCGGCAGAGTCCTCTGCGTATACGATGAGGGTAAGACTTTAGACGAAGCAATAGACGGCGCATACGAAGGAGTCAGCAAGATCTCCTTTAAGGATATGCATTACCGTCATGACATAGGCCGTACTCTCAAATGAGGATCGGCGTCTACGGGGGATCCTTCGACCCTCTGCACAAAGGACATCTAGCGCTTATTGAAGGAGCTCTTTCAAGCGGTATCGTTGAGATCGTGCTTGTAGTTCCTTCATGCCGCAATAATTTCAAGTCTTATACCAATCAGCTCCCGGCGCCTTACAGATATTACATGTTAAAGGGGTGCATAGAAGAGCTTTGCCTTAAGGATGTGTATCCCTGCGATGTTGAGTTCGGTATACCCGGGACCAGTTATACTTCGGTCATATTAAAGAAACTGACTGATCCGGAATACATCACGGAATTTCTTTTATCTAATGGGATAAAGAAAAAGAGAGCGAAAGAAGAGCACAGTTTCTTCTGGATAATGGGATCTGATACACTTGAATCCTTTACTCACTGGTATAAGCCTGAGGAGATCCTGTCTTATGCATCGCTTCTTGCGGCTTTAAGGCCGGGTGACGATACAGATATTGAGAAGACGGCGTCTAAGATCAAAAGGGAGCTGGGCGGTAATGTCGAACTCTTCAGATTTAACGGGGTGGAGTGCTCATCTTCGGCGATAATAAGGAACAGAGATCTTACTATGTGCCCGGAGCCTGTAGTCAGATTTATTGAGCTTCATAACCTTTATTCCGAGAATACAATGCTTACCAATGTGTCAGAGAGCGATAAGGTAGGCTTCTTTGAGGCTGCCATCGGTATGTATCCCTATCTTAGGGAGAAGAGACTCCTGCATACTCTTAATGTCGGATACCTGTCCTGTGCCCTTGCTGAAAGATTTGGCGAGGACCCCGGGAGGGCGCTTATCGCAGGAGCTCTCCATGATTGTGCCAAGGAACTGGATATCGATTACCAGAGAGAGCTTGCCATGAGCTATGCCGGCAATGTTTTTGAGGACAAGAAACTCCTTCATTCTCCTGCAGGTGCCTTATTTGCAAAAGAGAGATTCGGCATAGATGACCAAGCTGTGCTGGATGCCATCTGCTACCACACTACCGGCAGAGGAGGTATGAGCGTCCTCGAGAAGATAGTCTATCTTGCTGACAAGATCGAGCCCTCCAGGACATATACAGACCTTACTGATATCAGGAAGATGGCCTATACAGATCTTGATGAAGCAGTGCGCATGACTGTAAGGTCAGTCAGGAATAAATTTGAGGAACAGGGCAGACAGATCCATCCTTATACCCTTGCTATGATGAAGGATCTTCGAATTTGACACTCCGCATGACTAAAGTCGTGGGATTCTTGTTTCAGCGACCACTACATTGCTACAAAAGCTTTAGTTTTACACGGTCTCCACAAGCGTAAATTTCCGTATGCCCTACGGTATTTGTCAGTATTCAGGCTACTGAAAGCCCCTTTAGTAAGATGTTTATG
>DJYO01000004.1 GCA_002450155.1 Mageeibacillus sp. UBA6976
ATGCTGTTTTAGCGGAATTTGCACAGAGGGTCTTATTAAAACGGATGATATTTCTATCCGTGCATATAATCTGCAAGTGTTCATTGAGAGAACGATAGCTTTTGTCCTGATATTTACCGTTGCTGCAGTCCTTGGGTATCTGCTTGAAGTTGTCATATTTGTTATATCATTTGCTTCCATCAGATCATACAGCGGTGGATATCATTGCAAGACTTTCCTTGGTTGTCTTGGTGTTTCGGTTGCAACAATAATTGCTTCAGTTCCAATGGCATATTTCCTTGAAAGATATCATGTAGTTTATTTTTCATTACTGATGCTTTCTGCTTTGTTTATTATCGTGGTCGGTTCATTAGGCGATCCGGAAGCAGATTATTCTGAAGAGACCAATGAACGAGTCAAAAGATTAGGGAGATTGTTGTGCATGTTTATGACTTCATCAGCTTTGTTGACATATGTTATCAAGCCTACAGAATCTCTATCTTTCTATATTGGTACCGGTGTAATACAGGTAGCGTTCTACTTGATAATTGCAATAATACAACACGAAGGGAGGATTTCATAATGAAGAAATCTACAAACAAGGCAATCCTTAAGCTGGCACTTGGCGCATCTAAGACAAAGAGCGACTTTATCCCCGGATTACCGCCGGATACACCCATTATTTTCCATCAACCTAAGAGACCTAAGAAGTAATTCTAAAAGGAATTAAAACCACTGGTTTATCGAAACCGTTGTATTGGTATAAAAGAAGCTCGCATTTGCCAATGTGAGCTTCAAGCCAAGCGCAGCGTAGTCTTATTCTATATCTGAGATATAATGCATGGTTGGCATTTAGCATGTGTAGCGTTTAAGACAATACTAATTCCTTAAGCAACATAACTCATTGTGCTGTAAGAGTTAATTGTTCAAATGGAACTTACATTCATACTCCTGGTACGGGCAAAACAGTTTGTTATACAAGTAGTTCGTTCTCATGGTTTACAAGTCCCAGTTCTTGGCTATACTGATCTTGGGGAAATGTCATGAACAGTCTGTTTGTGAGAAGAATGGTATCGGCATTGATGGCAACTGTAAGCGCGCTTACGGTTGCCGCTTGCCTTGCTAACAAAACTGATACGTCAGAAGAGTTTCGGATAGGACCTTTCTATGAATACTCTGCTGCAGAGTTATCTGTTCAGGAAGAAGGATATGAAGTCGGATGGCGTAATGCTTCTTTCGGATCTGATTATCTTGCTGTTCTTGGGATCGGATATAACGACAAGATCCGTGAAGCTGAGGACCGTTGGTATGACAGTATGGGGACATCTGATTTCAAAGTCCTTCCGACTGATGAAGAGGGCAATATCTGCGTAACTTTGAAAGAATTGTACTTCTTTACTTCTGACGGAGAATACATAACAAAGGTCGATCTGGATAAGGTCCAAGGGCTTTCGCAGGAGATTCCGTGCATAGTGACGGACAGTGATGATCATGTGCATGCAATAGTCTGCCCTGCGGATATAGAAACAGATCAGTTATATTATTACGATCTCGAATTTGATCCTGACGGAGAGCTGACCAGCAGTACAAATCTAGGTTTTGACAGGCATGTGGATGTGTATGACTGTTGTTATGCTTTCGATGGTAATGTTTACTTTAACTGTACTGACCAAGAGACATACAGCGGAGTCATCTATTCGTTCTCAGATACCGGTGAGCTGAAGTCTGCTGTGGATTGTAATTATCCCGTTAAATCTTTTGTTTCGTTGAATGGAACGGATTATGTTTTCGCCTGTCCTTATGACAGTGAGAATGATGTAAGCACTCCATGCCTGATACCCGTGGAATCGGTATTTGAAGGAAATACAGATAATAGCATTATCTTGCCTGATATGTTTGCCGATGCAGATGATATTGTTGTAACCGAAAAAGGATTATTTGTGTCCGATCATTCAGGTATCTGCTGCTACGATACAGATACAGAAGAGAAAGCTGTGATCTTGGATTCTGTATCTTCTCCGTGCCCGTATCTTCCTTATTATTATTCCGTTAAACCTGACGGAACACTAATTTATCTGGGCAGTGACGGTTTAAATGACGGATTATATCTCGTAAAATGCACCCCGACTGAGAAGGATCCTATGGAAGGCAGGGAGAAGCTCATTATTGCAGGTGTCGGGATCAATGAGGATCCGGTAATACTCAATATGGTCAAGGTATTCAATATGGAGAATACCGGGTATTACTTTGAGATTCATGATTACGCTGAAGGTGGCGGCGAAGCAGATGATCTGACGCCTTATTATGAAGCCTTTATGGAAGTTATCAGGTATTCGCATATTACCGATGACGCTCCTGACATAATAGTCGATCCCTGCAATGTATTGCCGTTTGGCGAGATATCAGGCAGTGATTTTCTGGTCGATATCTCGCCATATGTGAACAGCATGGATATATCTTTTCTTCCATGGTATGATGGATTGTATGAAGACAGTCAGTATACTGTTTTCCTGTCTTATTACATAGATCTTCTGGCAGCAGATAATTCTTCCGGCCTTGTAAATGATGCAGATGATCTCACATATTCTGATTATAACGATATAGCCTCAGCAGAAGGCATTAACGGCAATTCGGTCATCGGGGCAAGCAAAACGGATTATCTTGCAAGTATTGTTCAGATGAGGCTTAAGGAGTTTTATGACATTGATACCCATGAAGTAAGATTTGATTCTGATGAGTTTGCAGATCTTATGGAATGGGTAAAATACAATGTGAATGATAACGATGAGGCTTTGTATTCACTCGGAAGCGGTGCATTTGCTCAGCAAGTGTTGATCAGCGATGCCAGCCAGATAATCTTTGACTATGAGAACATTACGGGCTGCGATGTATCGTATATAGGGTTTCCCACAGAGGATAAGAGCCTGATCGCTGCTTTGCCTCAGTATAATTTTGCAATAACAGCAGACTGCAAACATCCTGATGCTGCGTGGATGCTAATATCCATGGGACTTAACGATAACTATCAAAACATACTGTCAAGGACGGCTTTCCCCGTTAACTTGAGCACAGAGAATGAATTGCGCGATTCAAGATACAAACAGATGGAAGATGAATCACTGCGTGACAGATTCAGAGGAAGGATCAACAGCATTGTTGATTCAGTTGACAGCGTCTTTAGCTCTAATGATGACCTGAGCGTGATCTTGACTGAAGAAGCGGGTGCTTATTTCTACGGCGATGTAAGTCTTGATGTGGTCATCTCCAGGATACAGAACAGGGCAGAGCTTGTAATGTCTGAAAACTATACTTGAGGTCAATATAATTGAACTTAAGTTGTGGCTGTCCGCGAGGTCTTTCATATGCATCTTTGTCGGCAAGCCGTGCTCTTTTGATCGTCCTGGCGAAGCAGTGGAATAAGTGCTTATTATTAAGTTTGTGCCCAAAAATATAGCGGATAAGGCACTATAAAGCATTAAATCTTAATAATTGTCAAACCGCCCTCTGCCGTTTATAATTTATTCGCTTAAAGAATATATAAACGCAGGGGGTGCTTTCCATGAAGAAAGTATTGGTTTGTAAGGAAACCCTGGCTGCTGAGACGAGAGTCGCTCTTATTCCGGATGATATAAAGAAGTTATCCGGAATGGGATTCGAATTTACTGTTGTAAGCGGCGCCGGACAAAAGAGCGGAATATCCGACTCTGATTACGAGAAGGCTGGTGCAAAGATCGTCACGTCCGAAGCAGAGGGGCTTAAGGATGCCGAGATCGTAGTAAGGATCTTGAAGCCGGAGACGGCAAAGGGTATGAATGAGGGTACACTTCATGTTAGTTACCTTGATCCGTTTAATGAGAAGACTCTGCTCAAGGAGTTTGCAGACGAGAAGATACAGGCCGTATCACTTGAGATGATTCCCCGTACCACACTTGCGCAGAAGATGGATGTTCAGTCATCACAGACATCTCTTGCCGGTTATGTAGCAGTTCTCAATGCTGCTGCAAGACTGCCCAAGATCCTCCCCATGATGGTTACGCCCGCAGGTACTATCAATCCTGCAAGATGCTTTGTTATCGGTGTAGGAGTTGCAGGTCTTCAGGCTATCGCTACTGCCAAGAGACTTGGTGCAAGAGTTGATGCATTTGATACAAGACCGGTAGTAGAAGAGCAGGTTAAATCTCTCGGCGGCAACTTCGTCAAGATCGATCTTGGCGAGATGGGACAGACATCCCAGGGCTATGCCAAGGAACTCACCCCCGAGCAGATCGCAAAGCAGCAGGAAGCTCAGGCTAAGGTCTGCGAGAAGTCGAATATAATCATCACTACTGCCAAGGTATTCGGCAGGAAGGCTCCCGTCCTCATTAAGAAGGATGTAATAGAACGTATGCAGCCCGGCACAGTAATCGTTGATATGGCTGTTTCAACAGGCGGAAACGTAGAGGGAAGCGATCCTGAAAGGGAAGTAGTAACCGACAATGGCGTAATCATCCTCCCCGGTGATGAGCTCGAGCGTCAGGTACCCTGGGATGCATCCAAGATGTTGTCAGGCAACATCTCTGCGTTCCTTACCCACTTCTATAACAAAGAGAACAAAGAATTCGAAGTTAATCTCTCTGACGAGATTATGAAGGGCTGTCTGCTCACACAGAACGGCGCTATTATTCACGAGAGATTTAAGGAGGCATAAAATGGACGGACAGACAATAATGCTGCTTATATTCGTATTCATTATTGCAGCTTTCCTCGGAGTTGAGCTTATATCCAAAGTTCCTTCACAGCTCCACACACCGCTCATGAGCGGAACAAATGCCATATCAGGCATTACGATCGTAGGTGCTATCGCAGCATGCGCCATCAATGTGGATAACCACCTCTTAGGTATGATCCTGGGCGGCATCGCTATTCTTTTTGCTACGATCAATGTTATCGGCGGTTATTTTGTAACAGACAGAATGCTCGCAATGTTCAAGAAGAAGGAGGGTAAGAAGAAGTAATGGAAATCCAGGATATCATCTGCATTCTCCTCTACATGGCAGCGAGCGTATTCTTCATTATGGGAATCAAGAAGCTCGGCCGTGCAGACACTGCCCGTCAGGGTAACCTTATGTCCTCCATCGGTATGGCTATCGCAGTTATCTCTGTCCTTATCTCACAGGATGTAATCTCCGGCGGTCTTATCGGTTACGGCATCATCATCCTCGCAATTGCTGCAGGATCGGTTATCGGTTTTGTCTGGTCACGCAAGGTCGAGATGACAGGCATGCCTCAGTTAGTTGCTCTCTTCAACGGTTTCGGAGGCCTGTCCTCCATGCTCGTTGCTATCTCCCAGTTCTGCGCTCTCAAGGGCGGTTCTGACAAGATCGGTACAGATGCATTCACATCCATAACTCTTGGACTCACTATCGTGATCGGTGCAGTTGCCTTTACAGGTTCACTCATTGCCTGGGGCAAGCTTGCCGGTCTCAAGATGTTCAAAAAGCCCATCAACATTCCTGCCAAGAATGTTATCAATGCCGTTATCGGCGTTATCGCCATCTTAGGTATAGTCCTCTACACTATAGCTCCTGAAGACGGACTTGGTTTAGCAGGCATCCTCATTACAACAATAAGCTCCCTCGTACTCGGCGTTACAATGGTAATCACGATCGGTGGTGGCGACATGCCCGTCATCATCTCTTTCCTCAACGCCCTCTCAGGCCTTGCTGCTGCATTTGCAGGATTCCCTATCGGCAATACGGTGCTCATCGTATCCGGCTGTCTCGTAGGTGCTTCAGGCGTGATCCTCACACTCATCATGTGCAAGGCTATGAACAAGTCCTTTGCTTCTCTCCTGTTTAAGACAGTTAAGAAGAAGTCTTCTGCTGCATCAGGCGAGCACAAGGAACCTAAGTCAATGTCGATCGAAGATGCATATCTCATCCTCGAGGCTGCAAGATCAGTTGTATTTATCCCGGGTTACGGTATGGCTGTTGCTCAGGCTCAGCATGCTGTTAAGGAGCTCTGTGATGTTCTCGAAGAGAATGGCTGCGAAGTCAACTTTGCCATCCATCCGGTTGCAGGCCGTATGCCCGGTCACATGAACGTACTCCTTGCTGAAGCAAACGTTCCTTACGAACAGCTCAAGACTGCAGACGAGATGAATCCTCAGATGGCCAACACCGACGTTGCTATCGTTATCGGTGCCAACGACGTTGTTAACCCTGCGGCCATCAATGATGAGAGCTCACCGATCTACGGCATGCCTATCGTAAATGCATACGAAGCACGTACAGTCTTTGTCCTCAAGAGAGGTCAGGGTACAGGTTTCTCCGGTATCGAGAATCCGCTCTTTACCAACGACAACACGATCATGATCTACGGCGATGCCAAGCAGACCGTATCACAGCTTGTTGTTGAGTTCGATAACGACTGATAAGGATCAAATTTAAACCAATTCCCAAGGACCAAAGCCGAGCTTTGGTCCTTTTATTTCGAGTCCATATGACAAAGGGGCTGTGAAAAAACCTCGA
>DJYO01000008.1 GCA_002450155.1 Mageeibacillus sp. UBA6976
GGAATTTAACTTTTCACTTCAGTCAATTCTCGCATAAAAGAGAAAAATCATTTTCAAATGAGACTAATGGTTATAATTACAACAATGTGTTTAATTATTGTATCCATTGCAGTGATATATATTACTAATATATAAACACTTCCGACTATAACTAAATCGTAAGTCAAGTCGTAAGTAAAATAGATTGCGGTTGAGATTCAGACTTAACTGGTATTGAGTAATATTTGAGTAAAATAGGCCATTCGGTCATAAAAATGATCATTTGGGTTCCTAATTGATCATTTTGTCGAGTAAAACGTTGCCGCTGCTCAAATTCTGCTCAATAGCTCCTTGCTTATCTCTTGATCTGGGCAATATAAGGCAGATTTCTTCAGACGGACAGTGACAAACCTGCCTATGAGTTCTATCATAAGTTCGGGTTCAAGGACTTGGGCGAGCACGTGAGCCTGTATAAGAAGGTAAAGGCATAAAGATATGGATAAAAAGAAAGCTTACAAGCAGGGCATTGTCATGGGAATTCTGGCAATCGTCAGTGCGCTTCTGATCGTGGCGCTGCCAATGGAGTCTTCTGTTCTGGAGATCGTTAATTATGCTGTCCTCGGTGCAGGTGCAGTCCTTCTGACAGTATTGGGACCGGTTCTCAAGAAATATACTGCGGCAGCAGTAGTTTCCGGTGTTTATCTAGCTGCCGTATTAACGATAACTATGGTCATCGAACTCGGTATAGACACAACGGCGCATAAGATGGGCTTAGGGTTCGTTCCCGCGATGATCATATCGTTTACGGGACTCATAACAACAATTCAAAACAAAGGTCAAAAGAAGATCGCAGTGTCTTTTATCCTGAATATACTGGGAGTATTGCTCAGCATTGCCACTCTTGCTATGGGAATCATCGCAGGAATGACAACATAATCTTAAATGGTTACAATGTTGCTATGAATGTGATCAATTACTATGAATGTGACAACAGGGAGCACTGGCTTGAACAGATAGGCCGGTGTGACTGGCGTGCCGGTCAGTATCTGCATGATCTGATCAGGGACGGCAAGCTCCTTGATATGATCGGAGCAGACTCCAAGGTCTTATTGCTGACCGAAGGTGATGAACTGATATCTTTCTGCACACTTGCAGAGAAAAATGAGATCCAGCCGATTGATCTTAAACCGTGGATGGGATTTATATACACTTTCCCCGAGTACAGTGGACACCGTTATCTCGGAAAGCTTTTTGAAGCGGCCGGAGATATCGCAAAAGAGGAAGGATTTACCCGTGTCTATATATCTACAGATCACACCGGCTTATATGAGAAGTACGGATGTGAGTTTACCGGCGAGATGCAGAGCATATACGGAGAGAGCTGCAGAGTGTACGTGAAGGACTATGTATAAGATCTATATTGTAGAAGACGATAAGGGAATAGCGGACGGCATTACTTCGTGCCTTGGTAACTGGGGCATGGAAGGAAGAGTCGTATCTGACTTCCGTAAGGTCCTCGAAGAGGCAGAGGAATACGAGCCGCACCTCATCATAATGGACATCACGCTTCCCTTTATGGGTGGCTATCACTGGTGCCAGGAGATAAGGAAGACCAGCTCCGTGCCGATCATCTTCATCTCTTCTGCCACGGACAACATGAACCTCGTAATGGCCATCAACATGGGCGCGGACGATTTCATCGCCAAGCCCTTCGACCAGAGCGTGCTCATCGCGAAGATCACTGCTCTCCTCAGAAGGACCTACGATTTTGCCAGGAACGATTCGACGATCGAATTCGCGGGAGCAGTGCTCAACACCAATAACGACAAGCTCTCATATAACGGTACCGAGATCGACCTTGCCAGGAACGAATACAGGATCCTGCTTACTCTCGCGCAGAACAAGAACAAGGTCGTGAGCAGAGAGAAGCTCATGGAAGCATTATGGGAGACCGACTGCTATGTCGACGAGAACACCCTGACAGTGAATGTCGGAAGGCTGCGCAAGACTCTCGAGGCGATCGGGCTCAAGGATCTCATCAAGACCAAGTTCGGCGTGGGCTACATTCTGGAGGATGAATGCTGAAGGATTACCTTAAGTCGCGGTTAGGTTTCATCATTCTGCTGATCGTGGTGGAAGGCATCTTCGCGTCATCGTATTTCCTGTTCGATATGCCCGCTGTAACAGTGTTATACCCTTTGGTTCTGGGCTTTGCAGCGATCTTTATCGCAGGAATCATCGACTTCCTCATAACGCTGGACAAGCACAAGAAGCTCGCCCAAAGAGACTTCCCGGAGCCGTCTGGAGTCATCGAGAAGGATTACAGAGAGATCATGGCCAGGCTTAAGGAGGAGGAAGAGTTCTCCCGCCAGAAGGCTAATGCCGACTACAACAACATGATCGAGTACTATACCGTCTGGGCTCACCAGATCAAGACTCCGATCGCATCCATGCGCCTTCAGATACAGTCCGTCGATTCAGACCTCGCCAGAAGGCTGGACGGAGACCTTAACAGGATAGAAGCATATGTAGAGATGGTGCTTACGTTCCTGAGACTTGATTCCGACAGCACGGATTATGTTATCAGGGAGATAGATCTCGACGATGTGATAAAGCCCGCGATACGAAAGTTTGCCAGGGATTTTATCACCAAGAAGCTGACAATGGATTTTACCGAGACAAACTTCAAAGCCATTTCCGACGAGAAGTGGCTGTCATTCGTTATCGAGCAGGTACTCTCCAATGCAGTCAAATATACCAATAACGGCGGCATTAAGATCTGTATGGAAAACGGCGTGCTGTGCGTCGAGGATACCGGCATAGGTATAAGTGCAGAAGATCTGCCGAGAGTGTTCGAGAACGGGTATACCGGGTTCAACGGACGCGAAGACAAGCGTGCGAGCGGTATAGGCCTCTATCTGTGCAAGAGGATCTGCGATAACCTGGGACACAAGATATCCGCAGAATCAACGCCCGGCGTCGGCACGAAGATCAGGATCGACATGAACAGGCGTGAGATCGGGGTAGGAGATTAATATGGCGAGTGTTAAGGACAGCGCCGATTTGTGACAGACTTGTTAGATTTCAGTAAGAACATCTTAAGGAATCAGACTACGAAGAGTCTTAGACTTTGGCTATACTTAAACGAAAGGACATATAGTCATGAGTCTGCTTGAAGCAAAGAACATCAAAAAAGTATATAAGACAAGATTCGGAGGTGCTTCCGTCGAGGCACTCAGGAATGTCAGCTTTACCGTCGAGAAGGGCGAGTATGTTGCCATCATGGGCGAGTCCGGTTCCGGTAAGACGACGCTCCTCAACATCCTTGCAGCATTAGACAAGGCTACCGAAGGCACGGTCATCTTAGACGGCATGGACCTTACCAAGGTAAAGGACAAGGACGTAGCCAGATTCAGAAGAGACAACCTGGGATATGTCTTCCAGGATTTCAATCTGCTCGATACATTCTCTCTGGAAGATAATATCTACCTGCCGCTCGTATTAGCAGGCAAGAAGCACGAAGAGATGAAGGAGAGGCTCGATAAGATCGCTGGAACGCTCGGCATCGCGGATCTTCTTAAGAAGTATCCCTATGAAGTCTCCGGCGGCCAGAAGCAGAGAGCTGCGGTAGCAAGAGCTCTTATCACCAACCCGAAGATCATACTGGCAGACGAGCCTACAGGCGCGCTCGATTCCAAGTCATCAGACGAACTCCTGGCACTCTTCAAGGAAGTAAACAGGATGGGGCAGACCATATTGATGGTTACGCACTCGACCAAGGCCGCATCCAATGCATCGCGCGTTCTGTTCATCAAGGACGGTGCAATCTTCCATCAGATCTATAAGGGTGATTCCACAGACCAGCAGATGTATCAGAAGATCTCCGATACGCTTAACCTCCTCGCTCAGGGAGGTGACCTTAAATGAGATCCACGTTATACCCCAAGATCGCGGCGGACGGCATCCGTAAGAACAGCAAGCTCTACGTGCCCTACATCGCGACCTGCATACTCATGGTCGCAGTATTCTACATCATGCACACCCTCGGATTCTCGGATATGCTCTCAAACTTCATGGGAGCTGCCACGGCCAAGGATATCCTGAGATTCGGAACGTTCGTCATGGCTGTCTTCGGAACGATCTTCCTGTTCTACACGCAGTCTGCCCTGATCAAGGGAAGACTCAAGGAATTCGGACTTTACAGTGTTCTCGGAATGAACCGTAAGAACCTCGGCAAGGTGGTTTTCTATGAGACCTTGATCACATGGGCGATCTCGATGGCAGGCGGCATCGTCGCAGGTATCGCACTGTCGAAACTGGCTGAACTCGGACTGTGCAAGATGATCGGTGTTGAGCCTGTGTACTCCTTCGATATTCCGGTCGGTTCCGTCCTCTGGACTATCGTAATCTACAGCTTCATCTTCTTCCTTATCTATCTCAATGCCTTCAGGCAGGTAAGATTTTCCGGCGCCATTGATCTGATCCGCGCAGACAAGGCAGGAGAGAAGCCACCCAGGGCTAACTGGGTCTTAGGAATACTCGGCCTTGCATTCCTCGCTGCAGGATACATCATCGCGCTCAAGATAGAGCAGCCTCTGTCGGCTCTCGCCTGGTTCTTCATAGCGGTAATACTGGTTATCATCGGTACGTACCTCACCCTGATAACGAGTTCTGTCCTGCTGTGCAGGATACTGCAGAAGAATAAGAACTACTACTATAAGACCAGCCACTTTGTATCCGTCTCTTCGATGGCATACAGGATGAAGCGTAACGGCGCGAGCCTTGCTTCCATCTGCATCCTTCTTACGATGGTGCTCGTTATGATATCTTCCACTTTCGCTCTGTACTGCAACAGGGAAGAGGCACTCAAGTATCACTACCCAAGACAGATCAATGCCTCTGCCATGAGATACGGCTACGATGCCTCATATCCTGAGATAGCGGAGAATCTGAAGTCCGGCATTACGGCTGAGACAGAAGGATACGGCGCGAAAATCTCTAACGCTATCGCATACTATGACTACACCATGGTCGGATACTATCAGGACGGCAAGCTGGATCTCAAGATCAATCCTATGGAGAACTTCACGACTGTCGATTATGACAACGTCGCAGAGGCGGTGTTAATGGACATAGACGATTACAATGCGCTCACCGGCGATAATGCATCTGTGGCTGCCGGCGAAGCCCTGGTTGGCACATCAAGCCGTCTGGACATCGGCGAAGTCCTGACCGTAGGCGACGAGACGTTCAAGGTCAAGGACAGGATCGATGATAAGATGCAGTACCTCAATCCTGATATGGTGAATGTGGTAACAGCCATCGTGATCGTCGTTGACGATGTTGACGAGGCAGCATCCCGTTATGCCGATGTCGTTGATTTTACGGGTGAGAGCATGCTCTCATGGAACTGGAGATATGATTTCGATACCAACTTGGATGCAGAGCATCAGATCGAGCTGTCCGGCATACTCAGCGAGTTCGTCAAAGCTGAGATGGAGAACATGACTCACGTCAGCAAGTACGTCGCAAGCCAGGAAGAGCAGCGCACTGACTTCATCATGACCTTCGGAGGCCTGTTCTTCCTCGGAATACTCCTTAGCATCATATTCCTGATATCCTGCGTGCTCATCATCTACTACAAGCAGATATCGGAAGGCTTGGAGGATCAGTCAAGGTTCGACATAATGCAGAAGGTCGGAATGACCAAGGAGAACATCAAGAAGAGCATCAATTCCCAGATGCTGACGGTCTTCCTTATCCCGATCGTGGTTGCCTGCATGCACCTGGCGGCAGTGCTCCCGATAGTGCATAAGCTGCTGATGCTTTTCGGGCACAATAATTGGCCGCTGCTGCTGATCACTGCCGGCGTAAGCGCCTTTGTCTGCGGTGCGTTCTATGCGGCAACCTACAAGGTAACATCCAACGCTTACTACAAGATAGTATCGTAAGATACAGGAGATAGCACAAACAGATTATCATTTTATAAATTAATCGATAACGCAATGTGCCGTTTATGTATATCTTACGGTTAATCTTGCGGTAAAAACAAAACAGTATAAAATATTGTTGAGATATTTTTATGGAGAATTAGGGGATTCATTATGAGCAGATTCTATGATGCCAAGAAGAACAAAGACCGTAACTCAACCCTGACGGGTCTGATGATCGTGTCGGGGGTAATTCTGGCCATCCTGGTCATCATTGGCGCGATCGGTGTCTCGGAAGGCGAACCGCATATGGTAGTTGTAGCCGTCATCGTGGGACTCATTGCCCTTGCCGAGCTGATCTCCATGATCTGGATCAGGAAGGTGCTGGAGCGCGTCACCAGGTATGAGATGATCTTCGAAGAGGATCACGACGGAGTCATTACTTTCGCCAGATTAAGTGAACTTACGGGCATACCGGAAGATAGGATCAGGAAAGACATGACAGGGCCTCAAAAGCACAGATTCAGTAACGTGCGCATCGAAGCCGACAAGATCATCCTTGGTACCGAAGACGAACTCGAAGATATCATCTGCCCCACCTGCGGCGCGACAAACAGAGTCCGCGTCGGCAGCTCCGACAAGTGCAATAACTGCGGATCTTATCTCAGGAGGGCATAACCATGTATAAGAATGCGTCCAAATTCAATTCAAGCCGCATAGCTTCAGTAGTATTCCTCGTTTTGGGAATACCTTCGGTGCTCATCTCGTTGATCGGGATCCTCAGCATAATCGGCGCAGGTGATATTCCTGACTATATAATTCTTCCGATCATCATGTTCATAGCTTCAGTGATAATGATAATAGCTGCCATAGCCACACTCCGTATCGCCGGCGTGGCATCTTACGTTGCATGGGCTTTCGAGAAGAACAGCGACGGCATCGTTCCAATGGACACCATCCTCGGCAAGAAGGGTAAGAGCAAGGGTTCTTCCTACGAGAGGCTGATACTCAAGGCTCATGCGAAAGGATACTTTATCAAAGTCGCATATAACTCCACAGAGCGCGTATTCGAGCTGTCTGACCGCATCGAAGAGGCGGGGGACTATGAGAAACGCTTCATCGGCATCAACTGCCCTAACTGCGGCGCTCCGCTGAAGATAAGAGAGGGCTCGAGCCTCGTCTGCCCGACCTGCGGCTCAGAAGTGAAAGCATAAGGGGTTCCCATGCGCAAACCTGTATTCCTACTTTTACGTTATCACTTCAGACTTAACTGGTATTGAGTAATATTTGAGCAAAATAGGCCATTCGGTCATAAAAATGATCATTTGGGTTCCTGATCGATCATTTTGTCGAGTAAAACGTTGCCGCTGCTCAAATTCTGCTCAATAGCTCCTTGCTTATCTCTTGATCTGGGCAATATAAGGCAGATTTCTTCCGATCTCGGACTTATCCAGACCGTATCCCACCAGCCACTGATCGTTGATCTCAAAACCTGTGTACTTGACCGGGATCGTCATGAGGATCCTGTCAGGATTTACAAGAAGGGAGCAGAGAGTAATGTCCTTCGGCTTCTTGGTCTCGAGGTTCTGGATTATATAAGCAGTAGTAAGACCAGTCCTGACCACATCTTCTACGACCAGGACATGTTTATCTGTTATATCTATATCGATGTCTTTGACGATCTTGACGACTCCTGTTAGGGAAGTGGTGTCCGGGATATTTGTAAAACCCAGCATATCTACCTTTAGAGGGAGGTCTATGGCTCTTGTAAGATCAGACAGGAAATACAAGGCGCCCTTTATAACGCCTATGACTACAAGTTCCTTGCCTTGGTAATCTTTAGTGATCTGGGAACCCAGCTCTCTTATCCTCTGATCTATCTGTTCCTTGCTGTATATGATCCTGGTAGTTCCCAGTTCTTTAGGCAGATTCTCCATAGCTCCTCCTTATGTATCTGGCAGCTGTCCCAGTCTGCCGATCAGTTCCTGGAAGTCTCTTTTGTATACGATACGGATATTTGTACCGGGATAGAGCTCTCTTACGAGACGCATCTTTTTATTCTTCTTGGTTACATATTTCTGATCCATGGTGGTCAGTTCAAGGTAGAGGTTAAACCGGGGCAGATAGAAGTCAGGGGAGATCGCCATGGTGACATTACCCTCGGAATCCCACTGTACAGGGAAGGTCTTAGGCTCGTAGAGCCACTCGATTCCGTACATATCGAGTATGTTAGCAAATTCCCGCTCTGTCTCGTTCTTAAAGACGGCGGTCTTTGTCTGGTGGTCAAGGGTTCCTCCGGAGCTGCTCTCTTTTGTGATCCTCTCCTTAAGTCCGTGTTTGCGCGCAAGCTCAAGTATGCTGTCAGTGCATTCATCTACGCTTAATCTGTCGGTGTTGAGGATAAGATCGTACAGTGACGGATCAGTTATATCCTTGCCGAATAAGGTCTGAACAAACCTTTTGTGTTTGCGGTCACTTATGGTTATGACCTCCCGCGCTTCATCGGGGGATATACGGTAGCGCCTGGATATGATCTTCTCACGTTCATGCATACTTGCCGTAACTCTTATATGTATGGCTTCAGGGTGCCCGCTAAGCATTACGCAGCCTCCCAGCCCCAGGATAACGAGATTCGGATCGCTCAAAGATGCCATTGAACGGATACGTTCTACGAGGATATCTGCATAGGTCCTGCTGCCAGAAGGAATAGCTGTCTGGAAAAATTTGGCACTCTCGTTAAGTCTTGAGAGAGTACCCGAAGGAATCTCGCCGTAGAAATTATCCAGGGCATACTGTCTGGATATAACTGTAGTGCCGAGGCGCTGGGCAAGGCTTGCTGCGATCTCGTCACCGAGACTCCCGTTCTGCCTTGAGATTGTTATTATCGGCATGCAGGCATTCCTCCATAATCGCTATAAAGTAATTATAACGCAAATAGCTTTTACGGCAAAAACATATAGTTATATGGCAGCGTTCGTAAATTGTAATGAAACTGTTTTATGCAAAAACTAATCTAACGATACAATGGAATAGATATTGTGAGGTAAACCCCAAGATCAACTGACAGATGCGCAAGAGTAAACAGACACAACACAAAGAGCATGTGAGAAGATACTGGATGTTTGGTATATCCGGTGTTCTTGTGGTCTCTGTTATAGTACTTGGAATAATTGCGCTTATAAATTCAGGTGTACTTGGGGAAGCTTCTGAGCCTTCTTACAGCATGGAAAGTCAGGAAGTGGAAACTCCTGCTGTTTCAAGTGAAAGCATCCCTGAGACTACAGCTGTTTTGGCTCCTATATTAGGACCTACATCTACGCCTGCCCCCACTGCTACTGCAACACCTTCGCCAACGCCCACACCGGAGCCGGAGTTTATTACCAGCCTGTCCGGATACAGCGCAGGAGACGTTATCGGCGAAGAGTATATAGACAAGGATAATATGTGGCAGTATTTCGTTTCATATGAAATCGAAGAGGGAGGAGAAGTATACAGTAGGATATATGGAAGATCTTATGTTGATAACAATAATATCAGCTTGAGCAGTTTAAGATATCTCAAGCTCCTACATGTCAATTTCAACGGGGAGTATCAGGTAGGAGAGCTTATTGTAAATAAGAGCGTTGCAGACAGCGTACTTGAGATATTCCAGCAGCTTTGTGAGGACGGATACCAGATAGAGAAGATGCATCTGATAGACGATTACTGGACCGGAGATGCCGAAGGGTCTGACTGGAATTCCATTGACCATAACAACACATCTGCATTCTGCTACAGACCTGCCACAGGCTCCGGCAATCTTTCTAAGCACGCGCTTGGACTTGCCATAGATATCAATCCGCAGCAAAATCCTTATGTTACTTTCAGAAGTGACGGAACTCCCAAGTTCTCTCATGACAATGCTGCAGATTATGTTACCGGCAGAAGCTCGGATATGCCCCATGTAATTACAAAATCTGATGAAGCATATACTCTTTTTACCTCATATGGCTGGACCTGGGGAGGCAGCTGGTCTTCACCCAAGGATTATCAGCATTTCCAGATAAGCGGATAAGATTCAAATGAAAATCTGATTGACAGTGAAATTTTCACTTGATAAAATCCCTGCATGTATAATTCCGACAGACGTAAACAGATCCTCGACATATTAGAGGAGGAGCAGAGCATCAAGACTGTTGATCTATCAGAGCGGCTTGGTGTTACAGGTGCGACCATAAGAACGGATATCCGTGCATTGGACCATGAGGGAGCGATAGTCAGATACCATGGTGGTATAAAACTGCCTGCCAAGAGCAAGAGACCTGACGCCGGCGAGAACTATATGGTACGTTCCGTTACACATGTTGATCTCAAGACTGCCATAGGCAGGAAGGCTGCAGAGTTAGTTGGGAACGGCAGCACCATATTCATGGATGCAAGCTCGACCACATATCACATGATACCTTTCCTTAAGAACTGCAAGGATGTAACGGTGGTTACCAACGGCATTCATACGGCTATGGAGCTTCAGAGATATAACTGTTTCAAGTCGATAATCATAATCGGCGGAATGCTCAGACCTCATTCGGGTGCCATAGAAGGTATCTCGAGCAAAGAGATGATCGCCAGGCTCTCTGCAGATATCTATTTTGTTTCCGGCAACGGCTTCTCCGTTGAATCGGGACTTACAGGCAATAACTTTTACGAACTTGAGCTTAAGAGGATATGTGCCGAGCGCGCACGTTCCATCGTTGCTCTGGTGGATTCGACCAAGGTTGGCCAGGACTCTGTATCCAACTTCATATCAACGGATGACATTAATTGTCTTGTAACTGATTCCAAGGCAGATCCTGCTGTTCTTGAAGGCTGCCGCAATAAGGGTATCAAAGTAATTGTTGCAGAAGTCTGATAACAGGCTCTTTTTATTGTATAATATAATTTGCTAATAATAGGGTTAAAGGGGTCAAACTAATGCAGAATAATTCGATCAGGCTTCCGGGATGGCTGACAAGCAAGGCTGTTTTCCAGCAGGGCGTATCCCTTGTGATCAGGGGCAAGGCCGCACCGTCAGCTACTATTACATTTGAAGTTACCAAGGACCCGACAGACGGGAGGAAGGTATCTAAGCTCGATACAGACTACGGTAAGATCTTAAGCCTTGAGACCACTACCACATCCAAGGGCGATTTCTCCTTTACGATGCCTGCTTATAAGGCATCCGGCGATGCTTATTCATTCACTTTCAAGTGTCTTACTGAGCAGATCCTGCTCAATGACATCAGATGCGGAGATGTCTGGGTATTCCTGGGTTCTGATTTCCTCTCTATCCCTATGAAGGACGCAAGTGCAGGTAAGGCTGCGCTTAAGCGTAAGGTAATGAACTACCTGAGATTCTTTGCTCCTGCCAGGAGCGGTCTTGAAGAAGGGGAGACCGTTTATCCCGAAGAGCCCAAGGAGGGCTTTAAGGAAGCATCCTGGATTAAGGTTTCTGATACGGCAGAACTGTCACAGGTATCTTCTACTGCCTTTTCTTTTGCATATACACTGAGCGATCAGATATCTTATCCCGTAGGAGTAGTTGATCTTTCCTATGCAGATTCTACTATCCTTAACTGGATCTCACCTGAAGCTATGGATGATGTTCCGGCTCTTAAGGATATGCTTATAGAAAGCGGACTTTACCTGACCCCTGAAGGTTATAGGGAGCTTCTTGCAATAGACAGAAGAAGGGCAAAGGCAAAAGAACTTGCCGAGGAACTTAAGACTTCAGGCCATTCAGGGGATATCGATATCGCAAAGGCAGATGAACTTAAGAGGCTCAAGGGCGAGGACCCTGACGATATCAAGCCTCTTGATATAGACTTCCCGATATCAAACGAGAGCTCTCTTAACCAGGCTAAGGGGCATAAGGAGAATATAACTTTCAGCAGTGCCCAGCAGCTTGATTTTGACCTCCTGACTGACAGATCAGAGAAGCTGTCCAAGGAGAAGGATGTCGAGAGCGATAACAAGAATTACATAAGTCCCAAATTCCGTATGTCGATCCTGTACAGGACCAAGCTCTATCCTCTTAAGGGTCTCCCGGTCAGGGGATTCAGTTTCTCACCTGACAGAGGCGAGCTTAAGTTTGACAGATATGATCTTTTGCTCATGGGCCTCCTTACCACACTTGCAGAGAATTTTGAGCCCAAGCAGGTCTATGACGATGACCTTATGCCGTCTATCCTGTTTGCTGCAATGCATCCGGGTGATGTTGACTTTGATAACCCTTACGGCGTTCTTGAATTCAACGAGAATATCGTTGCATTTACAAAGATGCTCCAGATGCCGTCAGGTATCGTATCTCTCCACGATCTGTTGCTGCCTGATAAGACCATATCCTTTGTATTGGGTTCAAGGCTTGCGACCATCGCACTCGGAATACATTTCTCGCCTAAGATGAGCAAGTCCTCGCCGGAGCCTAACGATATTGAGATCGCAGGCAATAAGAGGATAATCAGATTCTCCAATCTCGGCAGCGGTCTTAAGGTTACGGATGCTTCTTCCGAGATCCCGGGATTTGCCATAGCAGGCGAGGACCGTATCTTCTATCCGGCTCATGCCAAGAGTCTTTACGGAATGTGCGTTATGGTATGGAGAGATGACATAGAGGAGCCTGTAAGCATTACCTACGGCTTTACTCCGTTCCCTCACGATGCGACGCTCAAGAACGGCGAAGGCCTGCCGATCCTGCCCTTCAGATTTGACAGGGACCCCGCATATTTTGCCCCTGACTTAAGCTTTACCCATTGTGACAGCCTTGATTTTGTAGGCAAGAAGACACCTGAAGATGACTTCGAGGTGCTTAAGATCTACAGGACCTTCAAGGGTAACGGCGTTATATCAGTAGATAATATGCATAAGCTTACCGGCTCTGCTTCACTCAGGATAAGATACGAGACAGATAAGTCCCTCTATGGCTTTGAGCCCTGCCTTGAATATGCATCGCTGTTTGCGCCCATAGAGATCTACGGCAGATCAAGGATCGCGCTTACGATCTTTAATCCCGAACAGAAGAAGAAGAGGCTTATCGTGGAAGGCTTCGGCTCTGCCGAGATCAAGCAGCAGCTTAACTGGCAGACGCTGACTCTTGATTACGAAGAGGACGGACCCATCAAGATAGACACCCTTAAGATCTACATAGAAGACTCCGACAGGGCAGGGGAAATCTATATAGACAGCATTAATTTTGTCTGACGGAGGAAATATGTTCAATAAACTGCTTCCGGAAATAGAGCAGGATATCATATCAGCTTCGGGAATGATCCCGGTAATAATCGAAGGTATCGAGCATACCTACGACACATCGGCATCCTTGCCTGATACAAGCTACCATAACTCTCATGAGCTCCTTTATCTGCGTGAGGGCAAGGTGGAGCTTACGATAAACGGTGAAGCCATGACCCTCGAAAAGGGCAAGGTCGTCATAATAAGGCCCCTTGTTAAGCACAAGCTGGTGATAAAGTCCCGCAAGGCTGATATCTTTAATCTCTACTTTGGCTTTGTCCACGACGGCAGAGAGCTTAATACCATGAAGAAGGATCAGGTGGTTATAACCCCCTCGAACGTGGCCGGTCCCACGGTTCAGATCCCGGGACTTCTTGCTCAGATATCTCTTGAGAATTTCCTGCAGTTTGCAGATCTTGGCGTTACCGAAGACAGCGACATGACCCGTCAGCCATACTTTATGGTGACAGGTTCTGAGAAAAAGGAGATATGCTACCTTGCCGAGACAATAGTAGAGGAGATGGCAGGTTCTGCCGTTGCAAAGGAATTTCTTATTCATACTCTTACCGTATCCCTGATGATCTATCTTGCCAGGGCGATGCGCAAGGAATGGGAGGCATCCCTCAGAGTCAAGAACGGTAAGGCCAAGGAGCTGGTGCTGATCGCCAAGGAGTATATGGACGAGAACTTTGTAAACGGCATAACCGTTACGGATGCTTCTTCGTATGTATTCCTGAGCCAGGGATATTTTACGAGAGCCTTCAGGGATGAGATGGGCATAAGCCCTATGAACTATCTTATGCAAAAGAGGATAGAAAAAGCCTGCGAGCTGCTGGCAAATAACGAGATCAAGGTCTCGAGCATCGCAGTCCAGTCCGGTTTCTCATCTCCCCAGAGGTTTAATGTCGCATTCAGAAAGCTTAAGGGCATGACACCACTTGAATACAGGAAAAAGTTAGAAGGGCAGGAAGGATAAGACCTAATGTACGATTATGACAATGACAGTTCGATACCCGTAGAGAGCAGGGAGAAGATGGATCTGCCCAAGATCGAGAATGCCGTAAGAGACATTCTCGAGGCGATCGGTGAGGATCCCGAAAGAGAAGGTCTCCTTGAGACCCCCCAGAGAGTTGCAAGGATGTATGCTGAGGTGTTCTCCGGTCTTCATCACGATGTAACCAAGGATATCAAGGTCTTCCATGAGGACGGCAACGACGAGATGATCCTTATAGGGGACATTCCGTTCTATTCCATGTGCGAGCATCACCTTTTGCCTTTCCACGGCAAAGCCCATGTGGTTTATATCCCGAGAGACGGCAAGATCTTCGGTCTTTCCAAGGTGGCCAGGATCGTGGATACGATGTCCAGAAAACCCCAGCTTCAGGAACGTCTTACATCCGAGATCGCAGATACGATAGTAGAAGCCATAGATGCCAAGGCTGTCTGCGTGATAATCGAAGCAGAGCATCTCTGCATGACCATGAGAGGCATAAGAAAACCCGGCTCCAAGACCGTTACTTCGGCAATGAGAGGCGGATGTCGCACAGACGCGAGGACCAGGAACGAAGCTCTGGCCCTCATAAACAGACAGCGTTCAGGAGTTTGATATGGCACTGATAAGCCCGGACGGAAGATTTGTCGGAACATATAAAGCCAGAGACAAGGAGCTCGTCATCGGACGAAGGACTCTTGTTATGGGTATCGTTAATGTTACTCCCGATTCATTCAGTGACGGTGGTGATTTCTTTGACACGGAAAGAGCAGTTGAGCATGCGCTTGAACTATCTGCGCAGGGGGCAGATGTTATAGATATCGGAGGCGAGTCTACAAGGCCGGGATATGAACCTGTATCAGACGATGAGGAGATAAACAGGGTTGTTCCGGTCATAAGGGAACTTAAGGAAAGATCAGATGTAATAATATCCTGCGATACTTCCAAGTCCAAGGTTGCCAGAGCGGCCCTTGACGCAGGATGTCACATCATAAACGATGTCAAAGCGTTAGAAGACCCTGATATGGCAGGCGTCATCGCTGAATACTCCGCGGGTGCGGTCCTGATGTATAACAGAAGGATCGACAAGAACAAAGATAACGGAATGAATACCTCCTATCAGGCTATAGAATTTATCAAGGAGAGGATCAAGCTTGCTCTTGATGCCGGAATTAAAGAAGACCATATAATGACAGACCCCGGTATCGGTTTCGGTACTACAAGGCTTGAGGATCTGGCGCTTACCGCATCTATAATGCAGCTTGGTCTAAACGGCAGGTTCCCGGTGCTGTATGGCGTATCCAGAAAGAGGGTAGCCAAGATGATGTCACCGGACGGTTCAGGTATAGATAATATCTCCATCGGCCTTGCTCTTGCAGGAGTCTCATCAGGCTGCGCCATGGTAAGGGTCCATAATGTGAAAGACACCGCTCAGGCTCTTAAGGGATACGATTCAAGTCTTTATGCATTTAACGGGAGCAGTAATGGATAAGATAATCCTAAAGAACATCAAAGCCTTCGGCCATACCGGCTGCCTTCCTCAGGAAAAAGCAGACGGGCAATACTTTTATATCACCTGCGAGATTACTTGCGAGGAGATACCAGGCAGGATATCTGACGAACTTAATGAGACCATAGACTATTCCAAGGTCTGTGAGTTGATACTGAAGATAACTGCAGAAGACAGATCAGATCTTATAGAGCACCTTGCATATAAGATAGCAGATTCGGTCCTTAAGACGGCTCCTTTGGCATCAAGAGTTGATGTAACTGTCAGCAAGCCCTCTGCTCCCGTAGATGCCGAATTTGAGACTATGGAAGTGAGGATATCAGTTGCAAGATAAAGCAAGCTGCATAGTATCCATGGGTTCTAATATGGGCTCAAGGGAGGATAACCTTAAAGCTGCGGTAAGAAGGCTCAGATCTGATCCGCATATATTTGATCTCAGGGTATCTTCAGTATATGAGACTTCGCCTGTGGGATATCTGGACCAGGATGATTTCCTTAATATCTGCGTAGCATTTAAGACGGATCTTGAGCCTGAAGAGCTCCTGGATCTGACCCAGAAGATAGAGAAGGAAGGCTTAAGAGAACGCCATATACACTGGGGGCCCAGGACCATAGACCTGGACATAATCTTATATGGCGATCTTGAATATGAGAGCTCGAGACTTACGATACCTCATCCGAGATTCAGGGAGAGAGCTTTTGTATTGGCGCCTCTTTGTGAGCTTACAGGCATGGAGTATGAGCTGCCTCAGGGTCAGGAGATAAGAAGAGTTGGACAGTTTGAGTTTGAATAACTCTAAGATTATAATATTGATAATTTGCTAAGGATTATGGAGGATCAGATGGCAGAGAACAATCGAAGCGTAAATGCGCCCTCAACAGAAGGAAGCGAGCAGCGCGGACAGGGCGGCAGGAACGGCCACAGGAGAAGGAACAATAACCAGAACCGTAACCGTGACGGCCAGAACAGAAACAGAGATAACAGCGGCGGCAGGAACAATAACAAGAAGAATGCCGAAGGCCGCAATAACAATCCTAACAGACAGAAGCCTAACCGCGAGAAGTTTGATAAGGAAAGAAACGATCAGGAATACAGAAATAAGCGGAATAATAACAGACAGAATAAGCCCGTCAAGAAGCGTGAGGAATCTGTCGAGGATATAAGGAGCGATAACGCAAGGATCACCAAGGAGATCTATCTTGAGATCGCTTCCATGAAGAATATAAGTATCAACTGATATGAACAGGGGATTATTCATTACATTTGAAGGAATAGACGGCTGTGGCAAGACTACCCAGATAGAGCTCTTGCGTGAGTTTTTAGACAGTAAGGGCATTGCCAATACCGTTATCCGTGAACCCGGCGGAACCGAAGTAGGGGAGAAGATAAGGCAGCTCCTTCTGGATAAGAAGAATTCTGATATGACATCTCTTACCGAGCTCCTTCTCTTTGAAGCTGCAAGAGCCCAGATAGTCGAAGAGAAGATAAAGCCCGCTTTAGATGACGGTATTTGTGTTATCTGCGACCGATTCTACGATTCATCTCTTGCATATCAGGGTGTTGCCCGGGGTATGGGCACCGATATCGTTAAGATGCTCAACAATGTGGCAGTTGCAGGTGTTGATCCTGACATTACCTTCTTCCTGGACATATCTGTTGAAGAGTCCATAGCCAGAAGAAAGAGCAGGGGTGATGAATCCGACAGGATAGAATCTGCCGGAGATTCGTTCATAGAGAAGGTAAGACAGGGTTACCTCTACGCAGCTCTTTATGATAGTAATAGGATCAGGACGATAGATGCAACCGGCTCGGTAGACAGCATCTCGTCTCAAATAATATCTATTATCTCGGAGAGACTTTGATGTCAGAGGTTATCGGTCAGGACAGATTAATAAGCATAATAGCTTCTGAAGCTAAGAACAGACATTCCAGTTCCTATCTTATAAATGCCCCTAAGGGTATGGGTAAGCATCTTATAGCATCTAGCTTTGCCAAGGCTCTTATGTGCGAAGAGCCGGGAGAGCGCGGGGCTTGCGGCATTTGCAGATGCTGCAAGTATTTCGAGGCTAATACCACACCTGATGTCGTTTATGTCGAAGGCGACAGTGACGGCAAGAACGTTAAGGTGGATGACATCAGGAACAATGTGGTGGCAGATGCTTCCATAAGGCCCCAGTTCTCCAAGACCAAGGTCTATATAATCGATCTTGACTATGTGGCAGAGGACGGTCAGAATGTGCTTCTCAAGTCTATCGAGGAACCGCCTCAGAGCGCCGTGTTCATCATGATCACATCAAGTCCCGATAAGGTCCTGGGCACTGTCATGTCCCGCGCCATGGAATTGAAGCTCGAGCCCTATACCTCGGATGCCATATATGAGATACTCAAGGCCTCCGGAGCCGGCGGCAGCAGGGAGGAACTTTCAGACTGTATATCCTACTGCGCTTCTAATCCCGGCAGGGCGATCTCCATCGCATCAGACGATACTTTTGCAAAACTGACAGAAGATGTCAGGAGACTTATCCTTAGTGTAGGTGACAGGTCCATAAGTGATATACTTACCGATGATGTTGCTTTCCTCGCATCCTGTAAGGACAGGATAGACCTGGTCTTCGAGATAATGCTCAAAACTCTGGATGCTATGGCAATGTATCTCAAGGCTCCTGATAACAAGACTGCGCTCAAGGCTGGTCCTGATATCAAGGAATTCGTTCTGTCCAATAAGAGGCTCAGTACGGTCAAGATAGGCAGATGTGTTGAGGCTATTAATAATATGAGGAGAGCTCTTGCAGTCAACTGCAATCTGGAGAATAACAGCGGCGTTCTGCTGCTTACAATGCATGAGGAGTTAAGGAGAATATGAGTAAGATAGTTAATGTACGGTTCAGGAGTGCCGGCAAGACATACAGGTTCAGCTGCGACGGCTATACACTTCATGTAGGTGACAGTGTCATGGTCAAGACGGAGCAGGGGCTGGATCTCGCCCACGTTTGCGATGAACCCTACGAAGCAGATATCGATACTGAAGCCCAGGGCATCGTACCCATCAAGGGTATCGCTACCGAAGCTGACATCAAACAGTATGAGGATAAGTGCAGGAGTGAGAAGGAAGCTTTGGCAGTCTGTGCCGGCTTTGTGGAGAAGAGAGGTCTTCAGATGAATCTGGTGGACTGCGTCATCTCCGAGGGCGGCAAGAAGATAACATTCTTCTTTACTGCTGACGGCAGAGTCGACTTCAGAGAACTGGTCAAGGATCTGGCCTCTTCCTTCCGTTCCAGGATCGAACTCAGGCAGATCGGATCCAGGGACGAGGCAAGGCTTATAGGCGGCATTGGTATGTGCGGAAGAGAGCTTTGCTGCTGTACATTCCTTAATCACTTTGCCACGGTTAATCTCAAGCTCGCAAGATCCCAGGGCTTATCTCTCAATCCCGGCAAGCTCAATGGTGCCTGCGGCAGGCTCATGTGCTGCCTCCAGTTTGAGAAGGAAGCTTACGATGATGCTCACAGCAGGCTTCCTGTCACAGGCAAGAAGATCAGGACTCCTGAAGGAGTAGGCATTGTATCTGACGTTAATTACATCGAGGAAGTCATCACGGTAAAATTCCCGGACGATAATGATGTCCAGATGAACAAGTATCCCTGGGCATCACTTGAACCCCTTAATCCCAACCTGAGTCAGGGCGGCAAATGCGGTTCATGCCCTATGAAATCCAAGCACTATCCCGATGATGTTTCTCTGGAGGACAATTGATTCCGACCAAAGTCGTTTATTAACGTCCCCAAGGATCGGATATTTGCCATATTTGAGTTCATTTTTGGCGGAGCTGTGAATATTTGCCTTGTCTAACTGATATTTTGAGTGGAATAATCGAAACATCAACAAAAGGAGGTACATACTATGGCATATGTAATTTCTGATTCTTGTCTTTCATGCGGAGCTTGTGCAGACGGTTGCCCCGTTGGCGCTATTTCCCAGGGTGATACACAGTACAACATCGATGCAGACGTTTGCGTTTCTTGTGGTGCTTGTGAAGCTACATGCCCTGCAGGTGCTATCAGCGAAGGCTGATATCCATTAAATTCAGGATATGAACAGACCGCATCCTTCGGGGTGCGGTCTTTTTATGCTATAATCGGATATCTAGAATCCAGGGCAGGAGCGGGGTATGGAATCAGATCTTGCGATCGATGATCTCGGCAGGAACGGATATAAGCTATATCAGGCAGAGGACGGGTTTAAGCTCGGTACTGCCAGTGTCCTGCTTGCATGGTTTGCTTCTTCTTTTGTAAGGAGGAACAGAGAGGATAAGACCCGCATGCTGGAGCTTGGGAGCGGCATAGGCAGCTGCGCCATGTGCGTTGCGGCGAGACTTCAAAAGGTTAAGATAGACTGCATAGAGATCCAGCAAAAGCCTTATGAGATCCTGGTAAGAAATATTGAACTGAATAACTGCAACAGCCGCATGAGAGCTTATCTTGCAGGAATAGACAGCCTGCCTTCTGAAGTTAAGGATATAAGCTATGATGTTGTCTTCATGAACCCGCCGTTTTTTAGCGGCATGAGGGGGCCTCGGACAGATCCTTCAAGCGAGAACAAGCTTGTCTCAAGGTTTGAGAGCAGTAATGATCTGGGGGATTTTATCAGCGCAGCATCCAGAAGAACAAGGCCTTCAGGCGGGTATGTCTGTATGTGCATGGCTGCATCAAGGCTTGGCGAGTGCATCACGCTTTTCGGGCAGAATGGACTATCACCTTCAAGGCTTATGATGTGTCATTCCTTCGAAGACAAGGATGCTTTCCTGGTGCTCCTGGCCGGCAAGAAGGGAGCGCCTTCCTGCGACCTTAGGGTACTTCCGCCCCTTATCCTGAACGAGTGGGACAAAGAGGGCAATGTCGTAAGAACGCCAAGGCTTACTGCTATTTATGAGGAGGAACATAAAGATTGCTTTATCTCGTAGGAACACCTATAGGTAATATCGGAGACCTGAGCCCCAGGGCAAGACAGGTCTTAAGCGATGTGGATGTAATCGCCTGTGAGGATACAAGGGTTACGGGTATCCTCCTTAAGGCCTGCGGCATCGAGCCTAAGAAGCTCTTTTGCTATCAGGAGCATAACAAAGCATCCAAGGGACCCCAGCTTATAGATATGCTCAGGCAGGGCCTTGATGTTGCCCAGGTATCTGATGCGGGTATGCCGGCCATATCTGATCCCGGAGAGGACCTGGTAAGGCTTGCTATTGAAGCGGAACTGGACATAACCGTGGTCCCGGGCCCCGTCGCTGCCATGAGCGCTCTTGTCTTATCCGGGCTTGATACCAGATATTGCCATTTTGAAGGCTTCCTGCCCCAGGATAACACAAGAAGAAGAGAGCGATTGAACAGACTTACAAAGTACGATGAGACCATCATCCTCTACGAAGCGCCCCACAGGATAAACAAGCTTATAGAAGAGCTTATATCGGCAGGGTTTGAAGACAGCAATATAGCATTTGCCAGGGAGATAACCAAGAAATACGAGGAAGTTATAAGGCTTAAGGTAAATGAGGCCCCCGGATACTTTGAGGCAAATCCTCCCAGAGGGGAGTTCGTCATATGCCTTGAACCCCTGGAGCAAAAGGCGGAAGCGGAGTCCGGCATGTGTGATGCTGATACCCTTATAAAGCTCCTTATAGAGAAAAATATGCCCACCAAGGAGATCTCCCAGGTCGTATCCCGGGCTCTGGACCTCCCAAAGAAGGATGTATATAAACGCTCACTTGAACTTGCGTCAATGAAAAACTATAATTAAAAGGTTTTGTAACAAAGGAGGGAAGTCATGGATAAGCAAGAGAAGAAGACTTTCTATATAACAACACCTATCTACTATCCGTCCGGTAATCCCCATATCGGACATTGCTATACGACCATCGCCTGCGATGCTGTCGCAAGACTCAAGCGAATGCAGGGCTACGATGTAATGTTCCTTACAGGTACAGATGAACATGGCCAGAAGATCGAGAAGAAGGCACAGGAAGCAGGCATAACTCCCAAGGAGTATGTTGATGAGATCGTTGCTAACTTCAAAAAACTCTGGTCCACTCTTAACATATCCTACGACAGATATGTAAGGACTACTGACGATTACCATATCAAGACTGTTCAGAATGTCTTTGAGAAGCTCTATAAGGACGGCTATATCTACAAGAGCGAGTACAAGGGCAAGTACTGCACCCCCTGTGAGTCCTTCTGGACAGAGAGTCAGCTCGTAAACGGCAAGTGTCCTGACTGCGGCAGAGATGTAACCGATGCTTCCGAGGAGGCATATTTCTTCAAGCTCTCCCAGTTTGCACCTAAGCTCAAGGAACTCCTCCTTGATGAGGAGAAGAATTTCCTCAATCCTAAGAGCCGTGTCAATGAGATGATACATAACTTTATAGATCCGGGTCTTCAGGATCTCTGTGTATCCAGAACAAGCTTTACCTGGGGTATCCCGGTCACATTTGACGAGGGACACATCGTCTATGTATGGATCGATGCGCTCACAAACTATATCTCTGCGTTGGGCTTCATGAACGATACCTATAACGACTATGAGAAATACTGGCCTGCAGATATGCATGTAATGGCTAAGGAGATCGTAAGATTCCATTCTCTCATCTGGCCTGCTATCCTCATGGCTCTGGGTGAGCCCCTCCCGGAAAAGATCTACGGCCACGGCTGGATCACATTCGGTGCAGCAGGCGGCAAGATGAGCAAGTCCAAGGGCAACGTTATAGATCCCTTCGTACTCTGCGAGAGATACGGCGTGGACGCGCTCAGATACGATATCTTAAGAGAGATGCCTTTTGGATCCGACGCTCCTTATTCCAACGAGCAGATGTTTACCAGGATCAATTCAGATCTGGCAAATGACCTCGGCAACCTGGTATCCAGGACCGTTGCGATGGTGATCAAGTATTTCGGAGGTAAGATACCTGAAGACAAGGAGTTTACTGACGAGGACATCGATCTCTACAATGCTTTCGATGCATTGCCGGATTATGTCTCCGAGAGCTATTCATCTCTGCGATTCTCCGAAGCATTGGAGAGGATCTTCCGTGCGATCGCAAGAGCAAATAAGTATATAGACGAGACATGTCCCTGGATCCTTGCCAAGGATGAGAGCAAGCTTCCGAGACTTGCAGCAGTCCTCTATAACCTCTTAGACTGCATCAGACGTGCAGCCATACTGCTGTATCCTATAATGCCCAATACATCTCCCAAGATCTTTGAGCAGATCGGTGCGACAGCTGAGGTTACAACATGGGATTCTGTTTATAAGAAGAATCTGCTTCCCTCTGACGTAACTGTACAGAAGGGTGAGGTCTTATTCCCCAGAATAGATGTTGAGAAGGAGATCGAAGAACTCAATAAGCAGTTAGAGCAGCAAGCTGATGTTCCTTCTGATCTTGAGCCGCTGAAGCCGCTTACTAAATTTGATAACTTTGCCGCTCTGGATCTCCGTGCAGTCAAGGTAATCTCCTGTGAGAAGGTGCCCAAGTCTGACAAGCTCCTTAAGTTCATAGTAAATGATGGTTTTGGCGAGAGACAGGTATTGTCCGGTATCGCCAAGTACTATAAGCCCGAAGATCTTGTAGGCAAGACTCTCGGTATGATAGTAAACCTTGAGCCCCGCAAGATGATGGGCTACGAGAGCTGCGGTATGATCATGTCCGTTAAGGACGGTGACGGTTACAGAGTCGTTGAGTTTGACGATTCCATCAAGGCCGGAGCAGATATATCGTGAGAGAAGCAAGGCATTACGAACCAACTGACAGCAGCGTGCGTTTCTTTGATACGCACGCTCATCTTTATGATGGAAGACTTATTGAAGTTGGCTTTGATCCTGATAAGGTCTTAAGCCTGAGTGCAAAAGCAGGGGTTACCAGGATCCTTATACCCGCTGATTCAGAGGAGTCTTCCAGGCAGGCGATGGATTATGTCGCATCCCATGACGGCAGTTTCGGCGTTGAGCTCTATTGCTCTGTTGGAGTCCATCCTCACGAGGCCAAGACCTATACATCAGATGTGGAAGCTTTCCTTATAACAAGCCTCGATAACAGGGACAAGCATAAGATAAGAGCTTTAGGGGAGATCGGTCTTGATTACTACTATGACCTGTCAGAAAGATCAGTCCAAAGAGAAGTCTTTATAAGGCAGCTTGAGATAGCAAAAGAGTGTGATATCCCTATCATCCTGCATGAGAGGGATGCTACCGGCGACTGCCTTGACATACTTAAGAGTTTCTATTCCAGAGGCGCTCTCAGGAAGTCGCCCGGTGTGTGTCACTGCTGCTCCATGTCCAAAGAAGCTGCAGCAGAGATGGTAAAGATGGGTTTCTTTATCGGTTTTGACGGTCCCATTACCTTCAAGAACAACAAGAAGACTCCTGAAGTATGCCTTGATACACCTCTGGACCGGATAGTCATCGAGACGGATTCTCCTTATCTTACTCCCGAACCTAACAGGGGTCTTACGAATAATCCTGAATTCGTCCCCTATGTATGTTCCAGGATAGCAGAGATAAAGGGAATGCCACTTGAAGAAATCGCCCGGGTTACTTATGATAACGGTTGTAAGCTATATGAGATTACGGAGGGCTAGACCTTGAACAGGAAAGAGATAATACTCATCATCGTTACCGTGGCACTTGTTATCGTTATGGGCTGTGGTTTTTTCTATGACAGGACCGGAGCCTTGCTGGACCGTACAAACCTTATACCTATAAGTTCTGACGAGAATCTTGAGGTTGAGGACGTCGAGAAATACGGTATGCTCTTTTACAGGGTAGCTTACGAAGCCCGACTCAAGATCGTGGACGGATACTGGGAACAGTACTATATGGATATCTGCGATGCCTATATGAGCCTTAAGGGACTGTTTATGGATAAGGCTGAGTTTGAGGAATACAGGGACAAGGTCCTTACGGATCAGACTATAATCCCTCAGCCGAAAGAAGACGCAGTCATCTGGGTATTCGGGTCCACCATAGATGCCGCCAAGACCGATAATGTTGTCTATATAATAGACCAGGAAGATGACGGCAATGCCTATCTTTATATCTATTACAGCCGCAAATAATTATTCTCATGTCCTTGGAAATAAAGGCTTTGACCGGTTTTTGAGAGATTATGTCCCTTGTTTGGAAATTTGTTGTTGACAGAAGGATAGAATTTGATTTATAATTGCAAAGCGCTTCGATGAAGCGCACCTGATGGAAGCTTAGCTCAGCTGGGAGAGCATCTGCCTTACAAGCAGAGGGTCACAGGTTCGAGCCCTGTAGTTTCCACCAAGACGGCGCAGTAGTTCAGCCTGGTTAGAATGCCAGCCTGTCACGCTGGAGGTCGAGGGTTCGAGCCCCTTCTGCGTCGCCAAGTAAGACCGGAACCTTCCGGTTTCGGTCTTATTTTTTGCCCAGATAGCTCAGTCGGTAGAGCAGGGGACTGAAAATCCCCGTGTCACTGGTTCGATTCCGGTTCTGGGCACCAATCCTCAAGCTTAATGCTTGGGGATTTTTTATTGAAAGAATGTTTGCCTATGAGTATAATATTTTCGCATTATTATTAAGGGAGAAAAGAACGTGGACAAAGCATATTCAAAAAGTGCCGAGCAGATAGCTCAAGAGCTGGGCACGGATCTCGTTAACGGTCTCAAATCAGATGAAGTATCACTCAGGCTTGCAAAGAACGGCCCCAATTCCCTCGGTGAGGAGAAGAAGACCCCTCTCTGGAAGCGTTTCCTGTCCCAGTTCGCAGATGCGATGGTAATCATCCTTCTCGCTGCTGCAGGACTTTCCGCATATATGGCATATAAGTCCGAGGGCGGCGGTATCGAAGACTGGATCGATGTTATCGTCATCCTTGCGATAGTAATCCTTAATGCATGTCTTGGCGTTTACCAGGAGGGTAAGGCCGATCAGGCTCTTGCAGCTCTCAAGAAGATGAGCTCCCCTAAGACCAAGGTCATAAGAGACGGCAAGATCGTAATGACCGATTCAGAGAATATCGTTGTAGGCGATGTCATTGCCATTGATGCAGGCGATGCGATCTCTGCAGATATGAGGCTTATCTCTTCAAGCTCTCTTAAGGCAGAGGAGTCCTCACTTACCGGTGAGTCCGTTCCTGTAGACAAGGATGCTGATGCCATATGTGACGAAGGCTGCGGTATCGGTGACCGCAAGAACATGCTCTTCATGGGAACTGTAGTAACTTACGGCAGGGCAAGAGGCGTTGTCACAGATACTGCAAGAAATACTGAATTAGGTAAGATCGCAAATAAGCTTACTAATATCGAAGATGAGCAGACTCCTCTCCAGAAGAGTCTTAACTCTCTCGGTAAGATCCTGGCTGTCGTATGTATCTTTGTATGTATAGTTGTTCTTGTCGTAGATATCTTTATCCAGAAGCAGGCTCCGACAGATGCCCTCATGACAGCTGTATCCCTTGCTGTTGCAGCTATCCCTGAAGGACTTGCGGCAGTAGTTACCATAGTCCTCTCCATCGGCATGACTACGATGGCCCAGAACAATGCCATCGTTAAGAGACTTCTTGCCGTAGAGACGCTTGGCTGCGTAGATGTTATCTGCTCAGATAAGACCGGTACCCTCACTCAGAATCAGATGACAGTAACAGTCCTTTATGACGGCAATAACGTAACTAACGTAACAGGCGGCGGATATGCTCCCGAAGGCGAGCTTACAGATGAGAGCGGTGCTCCCGTTAAGATGAATAAGGTCCTTGAGAGCCTTGTAAGATCTGCAGTTCTCTGTAACGACGCATCCATAGTCAAGTCTGATGAGGGTAAGTACACCTGCATCGGCGATCCTACCGAAGGTTCACTTACGACACTCGGCATGAAGTGCAAGATCGAGCGTGAGGCTGCGATGCACAAGTATAAGCGCGAGACAGAATTACCCTTCGACTCAGACCGCAAGATGATGACCACATATCACTCCGGCATTATTGACGGCAAGTGGGTATCCTATACAAAGGGTGCTCCGGATATCATCTTTGCAAGATGCACCAAGTACCTTGCCGAGGACGGGGAGCATGAGATGACTCCCGAATTCCTTGACATGATCAGGAAGCAGAATCACGAGTTTGCCATCAAGGCCATAAGAGTTCTCGCCTTTGCATATCAGGTCCATGATATCGGGATCAAGGCTGATTTTGCTCACGAGGAGGATCTGGTATTCATAGGTCTTATCGGTATGATCGATCCTGCACGTAAGGAAGCAAAGGATGCTATTGCCGTATGTAAGGATGCAGGTATCCGTGCAGTTATGATCACCGGCGACTTCAAGGATTCCGCCGTTGCCATAGCAGATAACCTCGAGATGAGAGATGCAGGCCACCAGGGCGCTCTTTCAGGCGAGGAATTGGACAATATGAGCGATGAGGATCTTAAGAAAGCCTGTGAGACTACAAGCGTTTATGCCCGTGTATCTCCTGAGCATAAGGTCAGGATCGTCTCTGCCCTTAAGTCTAACGACCACATTGCTTCCATGACAGGTGACGGCGTTAACGACGCCATGGCTCTTAAGTCAGCCGACATTGGTGTTGCCATGGGTATCACAGGTACAGATGTATCCAAGAATTCTGCCGACATGATCCTGATGGACGATAACTTTGCCACCATAGTAAAGGCAGTAGAGCAGGGCAGGATAATCTATTCCAATATCCGTAAGTTCGTAGGATTCCTTTTGTCCTGCAACATCGGTGAGATCCTGGTAATATTCATCCTCTCCCTTATCAAGGGCGGATCAGAGGGCAGCGTCTTTGCAGGTATAGCAGCGCCCCTTACTGCTATCCAGCTTTTGTGGCTCAACCTGGTAACTGATTCTTTCCCCGCACTTGCATTAGGCAGGGAAAAGGGCGAGCCCGGCATAATGAAGATGCCCCCCAGATCCAAGAAGGAGCCTATCATCAACAAGCAGATGATGGGTCATATCGGCATCCAGGCTATGGCTATATTCCTCAGCGTTGCAGCTGCATTCCTTATCTCGCTTGCAAGCATGAACATAGGCAATACATTCTTCTATGCCGGCACCGGCGCTGAGCCTATCGATGTAGCAAGAACGGTAGCTTTTGCAACTCTTATCCTGGCAGAGCTCTTCAGGGCATTTGCTGCAAGATCAGAGCGCATATCCATATTCAAGCTCGGTTTATTTACGAATAAGATGATGAACATCGCCGTTGCATTTTCGATGGTACTCCTCGCAGCAGTTATCTATATCCCGGGAGTAAACAGGATATTTGACAATGTTGCACTCAATCCTCTGGCCTGGATGGTAATAATCCCGTTGTCCCTTATCCCCTTTGCTGCAAGTGAGCTGTTCAAGCTCATCAAGGCCAAAGCAGAATGAGTTTGCATTACAAATTGCCGTGTGATATTATCTAACGGCTAAATTGAAACAGGAGGCAGGTCTAATGAGCGGACTGCAGATAGCAATATCAATAATAGATATCATCTTCGCGATTGCGATAATCATATTATTCCTCGTGCAGGAAGGTAATGACCAGGGCTTAGGTGCGGTTGCAGGTGCAACATCTGATTCATACTACAGCAAGGCTAAGGGCAGAACACTTGAGGAACAGCTCAAGCGTTGGACAGTGATCTGCTGTGTCGGTTTTGCGGTATGCTCCGTTCTTTTGTATCTCGCTATCAACAGACATTGGTAAGCAAGATCACTTAAGTTAACTCCAAGGGCCCTCTCAAAGCATATGAGAGAGCCCTTATTATTTACTTTAATGCCGGTTGATGAAATAATGATTAAGTAGGGTTGATATATAGTTTCAGATTGTAAAGAAGGTGAATGATAATGAATACAGAACATAATAAGAGTAAACCAAGATCCAGGTCTGCGGAGAACATGAGCGTTGCCCAGCGCAGGCGCAACAGGATCATAAAGGCCAAGGAGATGGAAGCTTCAAGACCTCAGTCTTTTGCAGAGCTTGCTCCCAGAGGCCCTTTAGGAGTTAAGAATCAGGCAGTAGGCATCCTGAGACAGCGGGGCAAGGGCGGAGTAGTAATGCCTGATGCCCAATACAAGGATACTGATCTCGGAGCGATAGACATCGAACCCAATCATCTTAACGGCGCTCCTTACAACATGATGGTTGTATGCGAGATCTTGAATCCAAATGCCGAGCGCGGCAGTTACAGGGGCAGGATCATTGAAGTCCTGGGCGATGCAGGCAATAACGATGTCAGGATGCTGGGGGTATTAAGACAGTTTGGTCTGTCCCAGACTTTCCCTGATGCAGTAACTGATGAGATAGCAGATCTCCCGTTTAATCCGGATGACAGGACTATCGAGGATGCAATCAAGGCAGGAAGAACAGATCTTCGTGACCTTCTTACCATAACGATAGACGGAGAGGATGCCAAGGACCTGGACGATGCAATCTCCATCGAGTGCCTAAACAACGGTAACTATAAGCTCTGGGTGCATATTGCTGATGTATCAGAATATGTAAGAGAGGGAACGGCCCTTGATATGGAGGCCTTTAGCAGAGCTACATCTGTCTATCTGGTAGACAGGGTCATCCCAATGCTCCCGCCTAAGCTTTCCAACGGACTCTGCAGCCTTAATCCCGGCCATGACAGGCTCGCCATGACCTGTGAGATGTATGTTGACCGAGAGGGCAGTGTTTACGACGGCAAGATCTATGAGTCGGTCATCAGATCAGACAGGAGGATGAGTTATCTTGAATGCTACAGGATCCTGACTTCTCCTCAGGAAGGCGACAGGGAGGAATATGGCAGGATAATAGATATGCTTACCAAAATGAGCGAGCTGTCTGACATCCTTAAGCGTATGAGGCAGCGCAGGGGAGCTCTTAACTTTGATTTCCCCGAGACAAAGGTCATTCTTAATGATGACCAGACCGTCAAGGATATCAAGCCTTATCCCATTAACTTTACCAACGGGATAATCGAGTCGTTCATGATCTGCGCCAACGAGTTTGTTGCCAGGACTTTCCAGAGTATGAACTATCCCTTTGTCTACAGAGTCCACGAGGATCCGGATCCTATCAAGATCGCCAGGTTCACTACTGTTGCAAGATACTTCGGTGCAACAGGCAGGCTCTCAGGCAAGATAACTCCTGCAGATATCTCCCGCTACATGGATACTATAGGTATCAAAGACGCGCTTCCTGCGCTTAATGAGCTCCTGTTAAGGTCCATGGCCAAGGCGAGATATGCGCCGGAATGTCTGGGACATTTCGGTCTTGCATCCAAATACTACTGCCATTTCACAAGTCCGATCAGGCGTTATCCTGACCTTTATATCCATAGGATAATCAAGTCCTATCTGCATGGCGAAGATAAGAGATCTCATTTTGCAGGGCTTGTGGACCGGGCATCGGAGCAGTCATCTGAGATGGAGCGCAACAGCGTGGATGCAGAGCGGGCTTCTGTTGCGATCAAAGTCTGTGAATATATGCAGGAAAGAATAGGTGAGCACTACGAAGGTACCGTCACATCCATAATCGATTCCGGGTTCTTTGTAATGCTGGATAACACGGTGGAAGGATTTGTACCCTTCAGGTCCCTTATAGACCACTATTACTTTGACGAGAGAAGATATCAGGCTGTAGGTGCCCATTCAGGCGGGATCATAACCATAGGCCAGGCAGTAAGTGTCATAGTGGAGAATGTGGATACCGATCTTAACCGGATCGATTTCTCATTGGAGCAGGAGCCCATGTCCAAGAGCTCTGCCAGAAGAGCTGAACGCAAGACATCACCTCTTAAGAAGGCCGGCGCTAAGAAGAAGTCGCCTATCAAGAGAAGCGCACATTTTAAGGGCAGGGGAGGCAGACGCTGATATTGACAATTGGGCTTCGGGTAGTGTATATTGCGTAATGCAAAGCTATGACGGAGAACAGGTAGTTACGAAGACCGCCTACAGAGAGTCCGGATCCCGGCTGTAAGTCCGGACAGGATAGGAACGTAATGATAACACCTCCCAGCATTATTTTAATATGAGTGGTTCCCTTAGGGGAATAATTCAGGTGGCACCGCGGTAAGTTGATTGACTTTTCGTCCTGAACTTAAGAATTTAAGTTCAGGATGTTTTTGTTTGCGAAGATAAGAAAGGAAGAATACTATGGGCAACATTTACAGAGACAAGGTGATAGGTGAGATCACCGAGAAAGATGTAGGATCTGAGCTTCGCGTATGCGGATGGATCGAGAACATAAGAGACCACGGCGGAGTTTCATTTATCGATCTGCGCGATATGTACGGAACGCTGCAGGTGGTAATGAGAGATACAAGCCTTCTTGACGGACTCGTTAAGGAAGAATGCATCTCCATATCAGGCGTTATCGAGCACAGAGACGAGGAGACATATAATCCCAAGATCGCAACAGGCACCATAGAGCTGGAGGCTCATTCCGTTGATGTACTGGGCAAAGTCTACGGACAGCTCCCCTTTGAGATCATGACATCCAAGGAGATAAGAGAGGATATAAGGCTCAAGTACAGATATCTGGATCTCCGTAACCAGAAGGTCAAGGACAACATCATCTTCCGCTCCAAAGTCATCTCATTCTTAAGGCAGAAGATGACAGAGATGGGATTCCTTGAGATCCAGACACCTATCCTTACGAGCTCATCACCTGAAGGCGCCCGTGACTATATCGTTCCTTCAAGAAAGTTCAAGGGCAAGTTCTATGCTCTTCCTCAGGCTCCCCAGCAGTTTAAGCAACTGCTCATGGTATCCGGTTTTGATAAGTATTTCCAGATCGCTCCCTGTTTCAGAGATGAGGATGCAAGAGCAGACAGATCTCCGGGAGAGTTCTATCAGCTGGACTTTGAGATGAGCTTTGCTACTCAGGAAGATGTATTCAGAGCAGGCGAGGAAGTCCTGACAGCAACATTTGAGAAGTTTGCACCCGAGGGCGCAAGTGTAACGGCTGCTCCATATCCTGTTATCTCTTATAAGCAGGCAATGACTGAATTCGGTACAGATAAGCCGGACCTCAGGAATCCTCTCAGGATAATCGATGTTACAGAGTTCTTCTCAAGATGTACATTCAAGGCTTTCCACGGCAAGACCGTAAGAGCTATCAATGTTCATGCCAAGCTCTCCAAGGGCCAGCATGAGAAGATGCTCAAGTTTGCTCAAAACGACCTCGGAATGGGAGGCCTCGGATACCTGGAAGTATTAGAGGACATGAGCTACAAGGGACCTATCGATAAGTTCATCCCCGATGATATGAAGGCAGAGCTCAAGGAGCTTGCAGGTCTTGAAGCAGGGGATACCATCTTCTTTATTGCAGATTACGAGGCAAGAGCCTGTGAGTGCGCAGGCGCGATCCGTAACGAGCTGGGCGCAAGGCTTGATCTTATCGAGAAGAACGCTTTCAGATTCTGCTATGTCAACGATTTCCCCATGTTTGAGAAGGATCCTGAGACACATAAGTACATCTTTACTCATAATCCCTTCTCCATGCCTCAGGGCGGTCTTGAAGCTCTCAATACAAAGGAGCCTTCAGAGATCCTGGCATATCAGTACGATATCGTCTGCAACGGTATTGAGCTCTCATCCGGTGCGGTTAGAAACCACGACCTGGAGATCATGAAGAAGGCCTTCGAGATCGCAGGCTACAGCGAAGAGGACTTAAAGACCAAGTTCGGTGCCCTCTATAACGCATTCAAGTTCGGTGCACCTCCCCATGCCGGTATGGCTCCGGGCGTTGACCGTATGATCATGATCCTCAAGGGCGAAGAGAGCATCAGAGAAGTTATCGCATTCCCTATGAACGGCAATGCCCAGGATCTTCTGTGCGGTGCTCCGGGCGATGTAACAGAGCAGCAGCTTAGAGAAGTTCATATCAAAGTAAGACAGTGATCTATGAAGGTATATTTCCTTACATTAGGCTGCAGAGTTAATCAATACGAAACAGACGCCGTAAGGCGCCTGTTTCTTGATAATGGGCATGTTGTTACAGAGGATGCTTCGGAGGCTGATATCTGCATCGTTAATACCTGTTCCGTAACGGGTGAAGCTGACAGGAAGTCCGGCCAGATGCTCCGAAAAATGGCGAGGATCAATCCGGAGACTGTCGTTGTTGCCATGGGTTGCGCTGCCGAAGTTGCAACCGGCAAGGTGGATGCAGATGTAATAGTTGGCACCAGAGACAAGAACCGGATACTTGAGATATTGGATGAGTTCTTTAGGAACAATAAGGGCACAGACCTTACCCATGAATCAGACCATACAAGGCCCGGCGTTAGCCAAAAAGATGAGTACCATGACTTCGGTACTGTCCTGTCTCCTGAAGGCACCAGAGCCTTCATGAAGGTTGAGGATGGCTGCAATAACTTCTGTTCTTACTGCATCATTCCTTATGCAAGAGGCAGAGTCGCCTCAAGGGACGAGGCTTCATGCGTAAGTGAGGCCCGTTTCCTCGTATCTGAAGGCTATAAGGAGATAATCGTATCCGGGATACACCTTTGCTCCTACGGCAAAGACAGGGGAGAAGACATCATGTCCCTTCTGTCTCTTCTTACCAGGATCGACAGTATAGATGGCCTTGAGAGATTAAGGCTCGGCTCGCTTGAACCCATGTCCATGACGCCCGCATTCATTGAAGGACTCGCAGGGCTTAAGCACCTGTGCCCACATTTTCACCTGTCCCTGCAGAGCGGCTCGGACAGCATCCTTAAGGCAATGAACCGTAAGTACGATACAAGCGAATATATGAAGAGGGTAGAGCTCTTAAGGAGCATTTTCCCCGGGATGTCTCTTACAACGGATGTAATAACAGGCTTTCCCGGAGAGACTGATGCTTCTTTCCGGGAGACCATTGATTTTGTGCGCAGGGCACGTTTTGCCAAGATCCATGTATTCCCTTATTCAGAAAGAGAGGGCACAGTTGCCGCCAAACTAAGTCAGGTTCCTGTTAGTATCAGGAAGGAACGGGCCAAGGAGCTTATCTCCATATCAGATGAGCTTGCTTCAAGTTTTGCCCGGGATATGGTCGGCAAGCCTGATTCCGTACTCCTTGAGAGGGAAGAAGACGGCGTCTGGACAGGCTACACAGCTAATTACGTCAAGTGCTTTGTCAATGCTCCAGGCAATAGAGGAGACATAGTGTCAGGCACAGTAACCTCGTCCGAAAACGGTTTTGTCACACTTTCAATCTGAATTTTTATTAAAATAAAGGATATTTTCTCTTTACAGTGTGATAGAATACATATGTGAAGTGCTTCACATATGGAGGATACTTTGGATAATAACAACACTACTAAATTTGTTCTCTCAGGTGACAGGAATGCCGATGTGCATGCCTTGATGTCCTATGTCTTGGGAGCGCTTAAGGAGAAGGGATATAATCCTATCAATCAGCTGGTAGGTTATTTTATCTCCGGAGACCCTACTTATATCACCAGCTATAAGGGTGCGAGGGGTCTTATCAAGCGTATTGACAGAGATGAACTTCTTGAAGTGATCATCAGCGATTACTGTTCGAGGCTTTAACCCGTTATATGGCAGCCCCTAAGGGAAGAGTTCTGGCTATCGATTTTGGCATGCGCCATATAGGTGTTGCCTTGTCTGATGAACTCAGGATCCTCGCCAAGAGCTATGAGACCATAAACTGGAACGGAGTTGACCCTGAGTGGGCGCTTAACCGTTTGTGTGAGATCATCCGGGATATGAATGTTAAGGTCCTTGTAATCGGCAAGCCCAGCCGTACTGACGGCACCGTATCTGAATCCGAGCTTCGGGCCCAGGAATTCGGAGGCGAACTTGAGAAACGATGCGGGCTTACCCCTGTATGGAAGGATGAGAGATTTACTACCGTCATCGCAGCCCGCTATATGCATGATATAAATATCAATTCCAGGAAACAGAAGAAAGTAATAGATGCGGTAGCTGCCGAAATAATCCTGCAGGAATATTTAGACAGCCAACGCTGATATATATATGCTATAATCAAGTATTAAACTTTGGAGGTTTTTACCATGGCTGATGAACTGCTTAATAATATGCTTGATATGGATGACGAGGACCGTAAGATCGTTCTTGAGGACGAGGAGACCGGTGAATCCATCGAATGCATACTTGACGACACATTCCAGTTTAACGGTAAGGACTATGTTGTCCTCTTAAGACCTGTCGATGAGCCCGATTACGATTACGAGGCTATCATCATGGAATCTATCGATAAGGACGGCGAGTTTATGCTGCAGACGATCCCCGAGGAGCAGGAAGAGATAATCTGTGATTATTACGACAAGCTCTGTGAGGAACTCTACGGCGACGACGATGAAGAATCAGACGAATAAGACCGGCATCGGCAATGTCAAGAAGAAGCGTGCCGTCCAGCAGAGCCGCAAGGCCAAGGCTGCCGGCGAACACCTGAAGAATTCATCAGGTGATGAGCTTATTGTCATTAGAGATCCCTATAACAAGAAAGACTACTATCTTTCCGTGATAGACACATTCGTGATACTTAAGCACGAATATGTTGTTATGCATAATTACGTGCCGGATGACGGCAATCACGATAAGCCCGAGCTCGTTATCATGAGGACCGAGTATTCAAAGAACGGAGAGCAGCTCTTCTATTCCATCAAGGACGGAACAGAGCTTGAGACCGCTTTTACATTCTTTATGCGCAGGTTCTATGATTCCCAGGCCCCTGACGTACGGGTCAGGAGTGGTGTCGGAACGTAAGGAGGCTTGCTTTGGAGGCGGATACCAAGTCCAGGGTTGTGGGCTGCGTTGAATCGATTTTCCGTGCTGTCCTCGCAATACTGCTTTATCTTTTGCCGGCTTTCCCGGTACTTTTTGTATTCAGGCTCTTAAACATTACCAGCAGGGTCTATACGGGTGTATATTCGGCAGCCACATCTCTGCTTACGATAGTGATCTTTATCCTGGCAGACAGGCTGCTCCGCAAGAGCAATGATTCATTTATTGTGAAGGATAAGCTTGATGCCACTCAGATAATAAGCGTGGTGGTCATAGCTATGGGCCTTGTGGGTATGGTCTACTGCTATCTGGAATTTGCGGATATTATCGCCGAATATATCGATTCTCTCAAGGAGAAGGTAGTTGAGTACGAAGATGCCATGGACCGTTTTAAGGATGTTGAGGAAACTGCCGTTCCCTTATGGGATTCCATTATCTACATGTTCAGCATGGTAATACTGATCCCTTTATCCGAGGAACTGGTCTTCAGGGGTGCTGTGCTCGGGTCTTTGAGAAGGGGATTTAAACCCTGGACGGCGATCCTGCTCTCGGCTTTGGTGTTCGGCATTATGCACGGTATATCGATGCACATCGTATATGCCTTGATATGCGGCATCATTATGGGAGCATGCTATTACTTTACAAACAGCATATATGCAAGTTTCCTGATCCACGGGGTATTTAATCTCATCGGATCCTGTATCCCGTTCTTCTTTGATCTTGGGTTTGCCGGTTCCGGCAATATACGTGTCGGGACTATACTCACAATGAGATATTCCTGTATAGGCATGATGCTTCCGGCTGTATTTGCCTACATGCTCCTTCTGACACGGCACAGGATGAAGACCGGCAAATATAAGCCTGTCATAGAGGCAAAGGCGGAGGAAACAGATGAACAAACTTGATCTGTTCAGATTCGGCAATACGCGCAAAAAGAAGATAAGACTCTATGTCATTATCAGTGTCTGCGTTGTATTCCTGGCTTTAGTCCTTCTTTTTGCCGTAGGAGTATTCTCCTATAGATCTGAGCTTGTCACATTGAGAGCTACAGATGATCCGGCCGGGGCTGAGTTTGCAAGGCTGGGTTTTAATCTCGATAATATCCCGAACGTTAATATGGTGGCTGACAGTTCCTTCGAGACATCTTCCGGACAGAGCTCAATTGAGGTTGTCGCAAGTTCTTCCGAGTCTTTGTTCTTCGAGCCCGGGGCTTTAGAAGACGCGGGCATAGACTACCGTGTCGCAGGAGACATGGTAAGGGTAATGTCCATAGACGGATCCGGTGTCATGAGTGAGAAATTCACGGGCACAGCTACCGCTTACCAGCCGGCAAGACTCGGTGCGGTAAGACAGATCGAGGACCAGCTGGGCGTCTTTGCCCAGGAGGGGATAAAGGATGCGGTCTTCTTCCAGAATCTTGAATATGTCCTGACAGGCTCGGGCACCTTGATAGGGGATGCATCGGGCAGTGCTTTTATCTGTGATCTGGGTATCGATCCCGCTCTTTATACGGCAGCTACGGATAAGGAGATCTATGTAGTAACCTCAGGCGGCAATATCTTGTATTCCCAGGATGGCAGGAATTTCTCTGAGATCTCTTCTGGCGAGGGGCTGATAACTGATACGGAAGACCTGTTTGTATGTGCCAGCAGCGATGTCTTTGTAATAGCAAGTCCGACGGGCAGGGTAATAAGCATCAGCTCAGGCCATGCTGCCACAGGTCAGATCCCCTGTGGCAACAGCGAGATAATCGGTTTTGCCGCTGCAAAGGCCGGGTTTATGGCAGTGTCGGGAGACGGAGCTCTTTATTTTTCTTTGGGAGGAAATATATATAACACCTCCGGAGCTATTGAGATAAGTACAGATTCCAAAGAGCCGGTCAAGGCTGTATGCGGCGCAGAAGGCAAGTTCTATGTACTGTCAAGTGACGGGCTTATCTACGTCTATGACATTGAGAACGGATTCAAGAAACCTTCAGTTCTTGAATCTGCCAAGGCTTCAGGCATAGAGATAACAGATCTCATGGCATCTGATACCGGCAAGATAATAGCGGTGACCCCGGGCGGGACCGTTGTCATAAGCGAAGAGGACACTCTTGCTTATTTTGCTTCGGAGAATGTAGTGATAAGCGATCTTCATTCCATATCAGGCGACAAAATGCTGTATTCTGCCGCAGGCTCGGTCTACAAGGCCAAGATCCTGTCAGAATTATCCGTTGACGGCGTTATCCCTGATGATATGGTCATCGAGGGTGACCTCTGTTTTATAACAGGTGAGATCCTTCCTGCCCAGGCAAGTACCGAGCAGACAGCAGGATGGGTGGATGCAGGTTCAGGCAAGGGGCTCAGCGGTGTATGGGATATTGCAGGCGCTGATACGGACATAACCTGCATTCCGAGAGAAGACGGCGGCGGTTGCTGCGCGAGACTTACGGGCAGTGCTCCCGGAACTCACATACTGTCCCAGATCCTTGCGGGCAGTTCTGAAGAGAGCTTTATGGAGGATACCTTCTACCGCATAGATCTTAATCTGTCATCCGAAGGGGATACCGGAGATGTTGATGTCTGGATCGAAGGCGAATCCTTCGGAGTTCAGGGCTTTACTATCGAAGAGCCGCAGGCTGCACCTCAGGACTATAGCTTCGTATTTGCGGTAACCAAGTCCATGCTCGGTGACGATACCATAAGATTTAATATTGCCTTCAAAGGTACCGGCAAACTCATAATCGACGATATCTACCTGGGACCTGATGCCTGCCAGGGCGCCGGCATCCCCGAGTACTATTCCAAAGCCATAGCAGAGGCAAGACCTTATGCCATAAGGCTCAATAACCTCAATTTTGGACAGCAGGGTTATTCCAGAGAAGCCTTCTTCGGCCATTCCTCAAGCTCGAACTCTGCGCTCCTTGAGGGGACAGATAATGCAGTATCCTGCTCAAGGTCTCTCGAAGACAGCCTTAAGCTGGTATCATCTGCAGGAGCGACCCCCTGGCTTGTTATAGGATCCTATGCATCTGCAAGTGATATCGAGAGCCTTTTGGGCTATCTTTGCGGAACGGCTTCTTCCGAATACGGCGGGATAAGACTTGATAACGGTACTGCTCTTGCATGGAGCAGGCAGTTCGACCAGATAATAATCGAGATCGGAGACAGTGAGGGATGCTTTGCGAGCGACACGCAGAAGGCTGCTTATGTTGACTTCATAATCTCCATGTTCTCCCAATCCGAGTACTATCCCGAGATCAAGGACAAGGCTGTATTCCTTGATGCCATGGAATACGAAGGCGGTACTATGCTGTCAGGCGCTGATGGTCATGCCATGACCATGTATTGCTCTGCTCCTGATGACGGCACCACATTCCTGGAGAATGCCAGATCCGATTATGGGATCGCCAGATACAGATCACCGCATATCACATCCGGTTCAAATGCGGGAGAATATATATCCTCCTGTGATTTTGAAGATGACATCAACTGCGGAATCCTGCTCACTCTGATAAGCATGGAAGAGGCAGATTTTATTAACTGCTTTATGTTCGATATCGATATGTCTCCGAATTGTGCGGGATATGAAGGCGCAGAAGTCTTCAAAGAGCCGGAGAATGTTAATAACATGATATCTCTCATGAAGACTATTGAGGTCATCCAGGGCAGCAGCGAGCTTTATATAGACAGCCAGGAGCCTTTGTCTTCCGGATCACAGCAGACTGTAGCAGGACTTGAGGAGTCTCTGGTATGGAATGCATACAGCGGCAATGACGGCACAAGATATATCGTTGTATCCAATGTAGGGACAGGGCAGGAGAGTTTTATGGTAAGTGTTTCTGCCTTTAGAGCTGCCCGGACTTCTCTTGCAAGATATTCGTCCACGGGAAGGCTCCTTACTACAAGGCGTTTCAATATCAAATCCATGAGGTATACGATAATGCCGGGTGAGTTTATAGTGATAACAAGTACAGACCCAAATTGATATATGCATAGTGCATAATGAATCCCGGTATCTGCCCTTTATTTTAAAATAGTATATTTATCGCAAATTTGCCTAAAAATGTGTATATTTTTAGCGTACACTGTTATAAATTTATTTGATCAGGTGATTTGATGAAGACTATTTTTAACAAGATAACTGCAGCAGCCCTCGCCATAGCTTGCGTATTCGGGATCATTGTAATAAATCCTGATAATGTTTCGGCTGCATCTTCTTATACACTGAGCGGAGTAGCTCATGTTCAGAATCTGGGAGATACCAAGGGTACTTTTAGCGATGGCACACTCCTTTTGGGAACTTCCGGCCAGTCTTTAAGGCTCGAGAGAGTTACGATCAATTTTACAAATAACACAGGATATGAGGGGAGCCTCAGATATAAGGTGCATGTCCAGAACATCGGCTGGATGGATTGGGCAGAGGCCGGCGAGAGTGCCGGTACAGAGGGGCGCTCCCTGAGACTTGAAGGCATCAAGATCGAGCTTACAGGTGAGCTCGCCAAGCACTACAGTGTTCAGTACCACGTACATATCCAGGATTACGGCGATGCTCAGGATTGGGTATCAGACGGAGATGTGGCAGGCACAACAGGCGAGTCCAAGCGTCTTGAGAATCTCAGCATAAAGCTGGTCCCCCTTACAGAAGACGGAACTGAATCCCTGTCCTACAGAGTTCAGAGACAGAACAAGGGCTGGGAGACCCAGTGGCTCGAAGACGGAGAGGTATCTGGCACAACAGGTGAGTCCTTAAGACTTGAGGCCATCACCATTACCGCAACAGGCAACAGAGTAACAGGCGGCATTACTTACCGTACTCATGTTCAGAATATCGGCTGGCAGGACTGGGTATCCGATGGAGACCTGTCTGGAACAGTGGGCAAGTCATTAAGGCTTGAAGCCATTGAGATCAAGCTTACAGGCGATCTTGCAGATAAATACGATGTGTACTACAGAGTACATGCCCAGGATTTCGGCTGGCTCGGCTGGGCTAAGAACGGCGAGACATCCGGCACATCCGGTCTTTCAAAGCGTCTTGAGGCAATCCAGATCCTTCTGGTAGATAAGGGCGGCGAGGCCCCCGGAGACGTCAAGGGTATCAAGAGCATAAGCGATGCGGCATCTCATGACGATTCAGAGCTCTTTGTAGCCCGTGATCTTCCTGAAGTCTATGTTAAGGGGTTCCTTGAAGTAAACAAGGATACAGTTGCTCTCCTGAATTCCTCCTATGCAGGAGCCGAGAATGTCAGGACATATAACTTCGTTGACGTTGTATCAGCCAATGAGCATATCAGCACATCGACCATAAGCGATGCTGACTGGGCTGCCTGCGAGGCTTTCGCCAAGGCTAATTTCGATCCTTCCTGGACACCGGGAGAATGCCTGCTCTACACAATGTACTGGATCCACTACAACGTAAGATATTCATCCGGAAGCTCAAATTACGCTGTATCCGTATTTGAGAATAAGGTAGGTCAGTGCGCACAGTATAATGGTGCCCTGGTCGAGATGGCATGCTACCTGGGCTTTGATAACGTAAGATTTATCAAGGGAATGAGATCCAGGAGCGCAACATCACTCAGCAATCCTTTCTCCCACTATTGGGCAGAAGTTGAGATAAATGGCACGTACTATTGTCTTGAGACCGGCAACAAGTCTGACGATTCAGGCAGCTTTATCTGGTACTATTTTGTAAGACCTTACGGTGCAGGTTCAGCTAAGAAGTTTGTTAAGTGCGGACTCGTACTCAGGTAACAGGGGAGGCATTATTTTGAGAAGAGAATTGATTTCAAGGATTCTATCTGTTGTATTAGCAGGAGCTTTGACGGTACAGCTTATTCCGGGATTCAGCTCTCCCGCTTTTGCAGAAGAGAATGAAGGCGAAGAAGTCAGCGAAGTTGCAGAAGGCATCACTTTATCCGGAACAGGCCATGTTCAGGACTATGGTGATATCGAAGGTGAGTACAAGGACGGAGTCCTCAGGATCGGAACACAGGGCGAATCCAAAAGACTCGAGAACATCTGCATTAGTATCAACGGCACAGATGGCCTTACGGGAACACTGAGATACAGGGTCCACGTCCAGAATATCGGCTGGCAGGATTGGGTTGAGTCAGGAAGCGTAGCCGGAACATCCGGCCAGGCCTTAAGACTTGAGGGCATCCAGATGGAGCTTACAGGTGAGCTTGCCGAGAAGTATGTTGTCTTATACAGCGTGCATATCCAGGACTATGGAGATGCCCAAGGGTGGATAACAGGCGGCATGATCGCAGGTACGTCAGGCGAATCCAAGAGACTTGAAGAGCTCAGGGTCAAGATCGTTCCCAAGGAAGAAGCAAATATCGGACCGACTGTTATATACCACGTACACCGCCAGGATTACGGCTGGGAATCAGACTGGAAGAGAGATGGTCAGGTTTCAGGTACTACAGGCCAGTCCAAACGTCTTGAAGCAATTAATGTATCAGTCATCAATACTGATTTTACAGGTGGCGTAAGGTACAAGACTCATGTTCAGGATATCGGCTGGCAGGACTGGGCTACTAACGGAGATCTCAGCGGTACTTCAGGCCAGTCCAAACGTCTCGAAGCCATCAAGATAGAGCTTACGGGAGAGCTTTCCGAGAATTACAACATCTACTACAGAGTCCATGCCGAAGGTTACGGTTGGCTCGATTGGACATCCAACGGCAAGGAAGCCGGTACAGAAGGTCTGGGCAGAAGGCTTGAAGCCATACAGATAGTACTTGTAGGTAAGGGCGAGAGCGAGCCCGGCGATCTTAACGGGATCAAGAGCGCTTATCCTTTTGCATTCTATTCTTCGGTAAGCGCTGTGCCTCTTGTAGATAAATCAGCTTACCGTTCGGCAGGATATTCATCTGCCCAGGAATTCAGAGCAGCTATAATCCGTAACTGCGAGAGACTTGAATATGTAGGCTATCTGCATTCAGGTCACTGGGTGACAGGATATATCGACTGCACAGGTTCTACAGCCATAGCATTCAGAGATGCTCTTAAGACTGCTAAGATCAACGGAACTTCTGATGTTGGTACAAGAGCCGATGGAACTCCCGTAAGGACTGTAAGCGTTACATACTACGATAAATACTCTGACGGCAGAGATAGTTACGGTTTCTACAGGAACGGCATCTTCTCAGTAAACAGTTTCTTCCTGAACAAGATGGTCAAGTGGAGAGGCATAAGCTATGTTCCTCAGCCTGTAGGTGACGGCTGGAGCAACGATGAGTGGGTCGAATACCTCTCCAAGTACAACTTCCAGGCAGGAGATGTTATCATCTGGTATTACGATACATCTTCCGGCGGCAAGAGCTTCCAGCACATGACTATCTATGCAGGTATCGAAGACGGTATAGCATACGAGTGGACAGCAAGCTCCGCATATAACGGATACGTTAAATGCCCTCTGTCCTCAAGATCCACGATCTTTGACGGATTTGCAATGTTCAGGGCAACAAACGACAATGAAGCTATAGTGGGAATGAATTAAAGATCATTCACCGAGAGCTTTAAGCAGATCATTAACAGCCGCATCCTTGGATATAGCCCAGATGCGGCTGATCCTTTTTGCCTGGGCTTCGTCTTCGCAAGTAATGGTGGCATTAAAGGGCCTGCCTTGATTCTCGTAGAAAAGGGTAACTGTATACTGACCGGAACTATTTAAACCTACGATGGCATTGGCGCGCTTTTGCTCCTCGACCTCAGACTTAAGCTCCTTGGAAGCTGATTCCAGGTGCTTTATCATCGGGATATTGAGCGAGGGCTTGATATCGTTTAATACTGCCTTGCCGCCTTCGGTAATATAGATCTTCTCCGTGCCGCCTAAAGCCTCTGATTCGAGGCCCTTCTCTCCCTTGATATCCATAAGGTTTCCGGCTATAAGCTCGTTATAAGCCTGGCTGAATGTGAAGAATTCAGTATAGAGGGAGTTAAGACAGTGCTCCATGAGCATATGGTAGCTCACTCCGGGAGCCTCACACACAAGATATAAGATCTGTATCTTTGCTTCTACTATCGATATATCAGCCATAAGGTAATTATATCTTATTTACCAGGAATGCCAAAATCACAGATCGTCTGCATACAAACTCAAGTTCATAAGGTATTCGGAGTATATCAATATGACAGTTTCTGCGCTGACTTGATCAGTTCTTTTCCTGTGGATTTTGAATAAATCTCTAATATCAGTTTTTTTTGAGTTAAAAAATAGCCCTTGGGGGTGTATACTTCATATGTTTTAATTATAAGTCTTAAGGAGAGATCACATGATTACACTTGATTATTCCAATGCCCTCCAGTTTATAGGCGGCGAAGAAGCCTTAGACAGAATGCAGCCTCAGGTTAAGCTCGCATCTGATATGCTTCATAAGAAGAATGGTCCCGGTAACGACTTCCTCGGTTGGCTCGACCTTCCTACAGCATACGATAAGGAAGAATTCGCAAGGATCCGTAAGGCAGCCCAGAAGATCAGAAGGGATTCCGATATCCTCATCGTTATCGGTATCGGCGGTTCTTACTTAGGCGCAAGAGCTGTTATCGAGCTTCTCGGTCATTCTTTTGCTTCTGCTACTACAAAGAAGGTTAGAAAGAGCCCGATGATCCTTTTCTGCGGTAATTCCATAAGTGCTACATATCTTGCAGATTTAATGGATATTATCCAGGGTAAGGATATCTCTATCAATATGATCTCCAAGTCCGGTACGACAACGGAGCCTGCTATCGCATTCAGGATCCTTCGTGCTTATATGGAAGAAAAGTACGGCAAGGAAGAGGCTAAGTCCCGTATCTATGCCACAACAGATAAGGCAAGGGGAGCCCTCAAGGGCCTTGCAACAGAGGAAGGCTATGAGTCATTTGTAGTTCCTGACGATGTAGGCGGCAGATTCTCAGTTCTTACAGCTGTAGGTCTCCTTCCTATCGCAGTTGCCGGCATCGATATCAGAGAGCTCATGAAGGGCGCACGCGATGCTTCAAAGGCATTCAAGAAGCTCCCCTTCGATCAGAATCCCTGCTATCAGTATGCAGCAGTAAGAAACTGCCTCTTAAGATCCGGTTATTCTACAGAGGTAATGGTAAACTACGAGCCTTCATTCCACTATATGACAGAGTGGTGGAAGCAGCTCTACGGTGAGTCTGAGGGTAAGGACGGCAGAGGTATCTTCCCCGCAGGTGTTGATAACACAACAGATCTCCACTCCATGGGTCAGTTCATCCAGGATGGTGCAAGGATCATGTTCGAGACAGTAGTTCAGATCGATCAGCCCAGGAGATCCTTCGAGATCCCTAACGATCCTGATAACCTCGATGGTCTTAACTTCCTCTCCGGTATGGATATGAATGAAGTTAATGTAAAGGCAATGCAGGGTACTATCCTTGCTCACGTTGACGGTAAGGTTCCGAACCTCCTTATCCACATGCCTGATCAGACAGCTTACTCACTTGGTGAGCTTATCTACTTCTTCGAGAAGGCTTGTGGTATCTCAGGCTATCTTCTTGCTGTAAATCCCTTCAACCAGCCCGGTGTTGAGGCATACAAGAAGAACATGTTCGCTCTCCTTGGTAAGCCCGGTTATGAAGACCAGAAGGCTGCTCTCGAGGCAAGACTTAATAAATAAATATAATTCCGGTACTTAGAATCCGTAACAAGAAGGCTGTACATATTTGTGCAGCCTTCTTTGTTGTAGTTAATGAATGATATAATTAGTCCCATGAACAAGCTATTTAAACATTGGATAATCCCTTTATTCTTTATTACGGTAGGAGCCGTGCTGGCGGCTTTTGCATTAGAGGAATTCCTGGTGCCATTTACGGTATTGGACGGAGGTATCGTTGGAATCTCCATGATAGTAAGCCAGCTAACTAAGCTTCCTTTGGGTCTGCTTACTATAGTACTAAATGCACCCTTTATGGTCCTGGGCTATAAGAGACTTGGCAAGAGATTCCTTATCAAGGCCATATATGCACAGATAGTATTCTCCACATTCCTGTCCTTATTTGAGGACCTGGAACCTGTAACGGAGCAGGAGATACTGGTAGTCGTATTTGGCGGACTGATCCTGGGATTGGGAGTCGGACTTATCCTGAGATACGGCGGATGCCTGGATGGTACTGAGATCGTTGCCATGCTCCTGTCTCATCATGTTGAGCTCTCGGTAGGGCAGATAGTGCTTTTCTTTAATATCCTGATCTACGGGGTATGTGGCTTCCTCTACGGGGCTGACAGGGCTCTTTATTCGCTGCTTACATACTTTATCACGTCCAAGATCATCGACTTCGTTGAGAACGGTATGGAGCAGGGTAAGTCAGTCATGATCATTACCGATCACGGCGAGGATATAGCAAACCGGATATATGCCCAGCTCGGCAGGACCTGCACCAGCATGGAAGGCAAGGGGCTGGTAAGCAACGGCAAAAAGACCGTTCTATACTGCGTTATCACCAGAGTAGAGGTCTCTGCGATCAAGAAGATAATTAACGACGCTGATGTATCGGCTTTTGTTACCATATCAGACATTTCTGAGATCATCGGAAGTCATATCAAGCGTAAAAAAAGCACCGCTGCAAAGCAAGCGGTGCCTGTAAAAAGACCTGTTAAGAAGTGATCACTTCGCTACGATGTTAGCGAGCCTTCCCTTAACATAGATGAACTTGACGATATTTCTGCCTGCAAGAGCTGCCTCAAGTCTTGCGTCAGACTTTACCATGGATTCAACATCAGCCTGCTCAGCATTAGCAGGGATGTCGATCTTGAACTGTACTTTGCCATTGATCTGAACAGCGATCTCGATCTCATCCTTAACGAGGGCAGAGGCATCTACCTCGGGCCACTTCTGATTGAATATCGAATAGCCGTTGCCCAGTGTCTCGCACCAGAGCTCCTCTGTAAAGTGGGGAGCGAAGGGGGCTATGACAAGGAGCAGTGTCTCAACTGCCTTGCGGTAGAATGAGAGCTTGAAGTCAGGAGTCTGGGAATACTTGGTGATGGCATTAAGGAGCTCCATTGTCCTTGCGATCGCCGTATTGAACTGGAACTTATCGATATCAGCAGTAGCGCTCTTGACTGTGTTGTTGATAACAAAGTTAAGCTCCTTATCAGCTGATGTAAGCTCAGCAGGAACAGAGGATTCAGCAGATCCTGCTGCCTGTTCTACAGCATACTCGATCCTTCTTAAGAACTTGACTATTGCTTCGAGTCCCTTGTCTGACCAGGGACCACCGTCGACATATGCAAAACCGAAGGCGAGATATGTCCTGAAGACATCTGAACCGTACTTGTTGATATATTCGTCAGGAGCTACGGTATTGCCTCTAGATTTACTCATCTTCTGACCGTCAGGTCCCAGGATAACGCCTTGATGTACAAGGCTTGTAAAGGGTTCGTCGAAGTCAACAAGACCCATGTCTCTCATTGCCTTGGTGAAGAATCTTGCATACAGGAGATGCATGCAGGCATGCTCAGCGCCGCCGACATACTTGTCAACAGGGCAGAGGGTATTGATCTTGGCGCTGTCGAATATCTTGTCTGCATTCTTGTTGTCGCAGTATCTGAACTGATACCAGGATGAATCTACAAATGTGTCCATGGTATCAGGATCTCTTCTTGCATCACCGCCGCACTTGGGGCACTTGCAGTTCATGAATGCTTCGCACTTGGCAAGGGGGCTCTCTCCGTCAGGTGTGAACTCTACATCGTAAGGAAGGACCACAGGGAGGTCTTCTTCGGGAACAGGTACAACACCGCAGGAGGGGCAGTGGATCATGGGGATAGGAGTACCCCAGTAACGCTGTCTGGAGATAAGCCAGTCACGGAGCCTGTAATTGATCTTCCATTCACCCATGCCGATAGATGCGAGCTTGTCTACGATAGCCTTCTGTGCTTCGTGCATCTCCATGCCGTCGAACTCTCCGGAATTGACCAGATAGCCCTTCTTGTCGCAGTAGGGAAGCTCGTCGTCGGTGCCTCTTTCGGACTGGATTACTCTTATGATCTCAAGACCATACTTATTGGCAAAGTCGAAGTCTCTTGCATCGTGTGAAGGAACGGCCATTACAACGCCTGTGCCGTAGCCTGCTACTACATAGTCAGCAGCCCAGATCGGAACCTTGCGGCCGTTAAGAGGATGGATGGCATAAGCGCCGGTAAATACGCCTGTCTTCTCACGGGTGGTTGACATACGGTCGATCTCAGTAACCTTTGCAGTTGCCTTCTTGTATTCCTCGACAGCCTCTCTGTTCTCTTCTGTAGTAAGCTTTGCGCAGAGCTCTGACTCAGGTGCGATAACCACATATGTAATACCCATGAAGGTATCTACACGGGTAGTGAATACTTCCAGCTTGACAGGGGAGCCGTCTTCGTTAGTGAGGCGCTCTCCGTCCTTTTCCACATAAAGTGCTACCTGGGCACCCTCGGATCTGCCGATCCAGTTTGTCTGGAGTTTCTTAGTCTTCTCAGGCCAATCCAGCTTCGGGAGATCGTCTAAGAGCTCCTGTGCATAGTCTGTGATCTTAAAAAACCACTGTGTCATGTTCTTGCGGACAACTTCAGATCCGCATCTCTCGCAGGCACCGTCTACGACCTGTTCGTTTGCGAGAACGGTCTTGCATGAAGGGCACCAGTTAACAGGTGCGTTCTTTCTGTAAGCAAGACCTCTTTTGTAGAGTTCAATGAAGAACCACTGATTCCACTTGTAGTATTCAGGCTCGCATGTCTTGATCTCGTAGTCCCAGTCAACGGTGGTTCCCATAGCCTGGAGTTGCTTCTCCATCGTGGCTATGTTCTTTAGTGTTGAATCCTTGGGGTGGATGCCTGTCTTGATAGCGTAGTTCTCTGCAGGGAGTCCGAAGGAGTCAAATCCCATGGGATGGAAAACATTATATCCCTGCATCCTCTTAAACCTGGACCAGGAATCTGTAAGGGAATAATTGTACCAGTGACCTAAGTGAAGGTTAGCGCCGGAAGGATATGAGAACATCTCGAGGCAGTAAAGCTTCTTGCCCTCTGCATCGGGATTGAACTTATAAAGGCCTGTCTCGGCCCATTTGTCTTGCCATTTTTTGTCGGTGCTTACTGAATAACTCATCTTATAAAGACTCCTTATTATTTAATTAACAACTAATTCTATCACCCAATGCACAAAATTTACAGAAAAAATATCAGCCTTGTATATATAAACTCTTGTGATAAAGACTCTTGACACGATTTTACAAAACGAGTATAAGTTACTTAACTCAATATCAGATAAGCAAAGGCGCTTACTTTCGACATGATGAATGTCGTCGGTAAGCGTCTTTTTTTGTCTGTGGCGTCGGAGGAGATATTATGATCAACGATTACAGGTCACAGGTAGTCTATCCAAAGATGGGACTTTATGATCCCTCATTCGAGCACGAGAACTGCGGTATCGGTGCAGTTGTGGCAATTGACGGCCACAAGGACAGGTTTGTCGTAGACAGCGTGCTCAAGATAGTTGAGACACTAGAGCACAGAGCAGGTAAGGATGCAGAAGGCAAGACCGGAGACGGCGTAGGCATCCTGCTGCAGATCTCTCATTCGTACTTTTCTAAACTGGGTATGGATCTCGGAGGTGAAGGTGACTATGGTATCGGCATGTTCTTCTTCCCCCAGGGGGAAAAAGAATTCGCCTGTGCCAAAAAGACCTTTGAAGAAGTATTGGACTCAGAAGGCCTCGAGCTCATCTGCTGGAGAGATGTGCCGGTGAATAAGGATATATTCGGAAGCAAGGCAAGAGACAGCATGCCAAATATCTGCCAGGCTTTTATCAAGAGACCTGAGGATGTTGCCGCAGGGATCGATTTTGACAGGAAGCTTTATTTTGCACGCAAGGTCTTTGAGAAGAGGAACAGGGATACCTATGTATGTTCCATGTCCTGCAGGACCATCGTGTATAAGGGAATGTTTCTGGTAGATCAGCTCCGCAAGTTCTATAAGGATCTTGAGAGCAGCGACTATGATTCTGCAATAGGTATCGTTCATTCGAGATTTTCCACAAATACAAATCCCAGCTGGCAGAGAGCGCATCCTAACCGGATGATGGTGCATAACGGTGAGATCAATACCATCACCGGCAACATGAACAAGATGTTGTCACGTGAGAATATATTAAAGTCTAAATATCTGGAAGGCAGATATGACGATGTATATCCCATGCTGGATTGTGACGGCTCTGACTCGGCAAGGCTCGATAACACCATTGAGTTTATGGTCATGGCAGGCATGCCGCTGCCCCTTGCGGTAATGGTGACCATACCCGAGCCCTGGCAGCATATCAGCACCATGAGCAGGGAGATGAGAGCTTTCTATCAGTACTATGCGACCATGATGGAGCCCTGGGACGGACCTGCATCGATCATCTTCTCTGACGGAGATATCTTGGGAGCGGTCTTGGACAGGAACGGACTCAGACCTTCCAGGTATTTTGTTACAAGCGACGGTTATGTTGTCCTCTCATCCGAAGCAGGAGCCCTGGCTGATTTCCCGGAGGAAAAGATCATTACCAAGGACCGTCTGCGCCCGGGAAAGATGCTCCTCGTTGATACAAAGCAGGGCAGGATCATCGATGATGAAGAGCTTAAGAATGCGTATGCCTCACGCAGGCCATACGGTGAATGGCTGAACCATATGCTGATCGAGCTTAAGGAATATAAGATCGAGAACAAGCGCCCCAAGGTTATAGCAGGAGAGGAACTTATAAGGCTGCAGCGTGCCTTCGGCTATTCTTACGGCAATCTCAATAACGAGATAATCCCTATGTGCCTAAACGGCATAGAGCCTACAACGGCAATGGGTGTGGACGCGCCCATCCCGCCTCTTTCCGAGCAGAATCCGCCTCTGTTCGATTACTTTAAGCAGAAGTTTGCCCAGGTTACCAATCCGCCTATCGATTCTATAAGAGAGTCGGTAATAACGGATACTACGGTATATTTAGGGATCGCAGGCAATATCCTTGAAGACGATGAGAATAACTGCAGAGTACTTGAGATACACAATCCTATACTTACAAATCTCGATCTTATGAAGATCCGTGACAGTAAGTTTGAAGGACTCATCACTGCAGATATCTCCATGCTCTATACAAGAGAGCAAGGGCTGAGGGACGCAATAGACGGCTTGTTCAGACAGGCTGACAAAGCTCATGAAGATGGAGCCACCATTCTTATCCTTACAGACAGGGGTGTCGACAGGGAACATATGGCGATCCCGTCACTTCTGGCTGTGGCAGCACTTGAGACATATCTTGTAAGGACCAGGATGAATACTGCGATCTCCATTATCCTTGAGACAGCTGAGCCCTGCGAGGTCCACCATTTTGCGACTCTCTTAGGATTTGGAGCAAGTGCAGTTAATCCTTATCTTGCGTTAGATACTATCCAGGATCTTATAAACCGCGGAATAGTGGATAAGGACTATACCCAGGCAAGTGATGCCTACACATCAGCTGTAGTAAACGGAATCGTTAAGATAGCTTCCAAGATGGGTATATCCACGCTTCAGTCCTATCAGGGATCCAAGATCTTCGAGGCTCTGGGGATCGGGAACGAGCTTATGGAAGCTTATTTCCCTGATACGGTGAGCCGTATCGGAGGGATCGATCTTAATGACATTGCAAACAGGACCATTAAGCTCCATGATTCTGCCTTTGACCCTGCCGGCCTCGATACCGACAAGGGACTCAGGGTGGTAGGCTGGCATAAGTCAAGGAGCGGCAAGGAGGAACATCTTTATAACTCGGAGACCATACATCTGCTCCAGCTTGCAACATGGAACAATGATTACGATAAGTTCAAGCAATTCTCATCTGTTATTAATGCTGAGAATAAACACATAACCTTAAGGAGCACACTTGATTTTGTATATCCGGAGCAGGGAGGGATCCCGCTGTCAGAAGTTGAGAGCGAAGAATCTATAATGCACCGTTTTAAGACCGGTGCCATGTCTTACGGCTCCATCTCCAAAGAAGCCCATGAATGCATGGCTATCGCAATGAACCGTATAGGAGGCAAGTCTAACAGCGGTGAAGGCGGCGAGGATCTCGACAGGATCGAGACCAAGGGATCTGATACTGATACATGTTCTGCGATCAAACAGGTTGCATCAGGCAGGTTCGGTGTAACATCCAAGTACCTCATCTATGCAGATGAGATCCAGATCAAGATGGCGCAGGGTGCCAAGCCGGGTGAGGGAGGACATCTTCCTGCAGGCAAGGTATATCCCTGGATCGCAAAGACCAGACATTCAACTCCGGGCGTTGCTCTCATCTCCCCTCCGCCGCATCACGATATTTACTCAATAGAAGATCTGGCAGAGCTTATCTACGACCTCAAAAATGCCAATAAGAAGGCCAGGATCTCAGTCAAGCTCGTATCCGAGGCAGGTGTTGGAACCATCGCTGCAGGTGTAGCAAAAGCAGGGGCAGGTGTTATCCTTATCTCCGGTTACGACGGAGGCACCGGAGCTGCCCCGGCAAGCTCCATACATAATGCGGGACTCCCCTGGGAGCTCGGACTTGCCGAGACACATCAGACACTTATAAGGAATGGGTTAAGATCCAAGGTCGTACTTGAGACCGACGGCAAGATGCTCACAGGTAAGGATGTTGTGATCGCAGCTATGCTGGGCGCTGAGGAATTCGGATTTGCAACTGCGCCTCTTGTCACCATGGGCTGCGTCATGATGAGAGTATGTAATCTCGATACATGCCCGGTAGGTGTTGCTACTCAGAATCCGGAGCTCAGGAAGCGCTTTAAGGGCAAGCCTGAATATATCGTTAACTTCATGACTTTCATTGCAAGAGAGATGCGTGAATATATGGCAAGACTCGGCATAAGGACAGTGGATGAACTGGTAGGAAGATCAGACCTTCTCATGAGCAAGAAATACAGCAGTGACAACATCAAGTCCAGGATCGACATGTCGGGGATCCTCATGAATCCATATGCGGGAAAGCCTGAAGTAAGACAGCACTTTATACCGGAAATGTCTTACGATTTTAAGCTCGAAGAAACTGTTGACGAGAAATACATAATCCCCTGGATGCAGCAGGATCTTGAACAGGGGACGCCTTGCTCTATGGATCTTAACGTAACAAATCTCAACCGCAGTGTAGGAACTTTGTTTGGATCCAGGATCACAGAGAAATACTACAACAATCTTGAGGAAGATACTTATGTCATCCGGTGTAAGGGTGCCGGCGGACAAAGCTTTGGAGCATTTATCCCAAGAGGCGAGACCATCGTCCTTGAAGGCGAGACGAACGACTATTTCGGTAAGGGCTTATCAGGTGGAACACTTGCGGTATTCCCGCCAAGAAACAGCACCTACGAAGCAAGTGAGAACATCATTGCAGGCAATGTGGCTCTTTTCGGTGCGACATCGGGCAAGGCCTTCATCAACGGTGTTGCAGGTGAGAGATTCTGCGTAAGGAATTCCGGAGCCAAGGTCGTGGTAGAAGGTACGGGAGACCATGGATGTGAATACATGACAGGCGGCGTTGTCGTTGTATTAGGCCCTACAGGCAAGAATTTTGCTGCGGGCATGAGCGGCGGGATTGCTTATGTCCTGGATGAGAAGTACGACCTTTATACCAAGCTCAACAAGGCTCTTGTCGGCTTTGGCAAAGTCACGGCAGCAGAAGACATTGATGAGCTTAGATCACTTATCGAGCAGCATGTTAAATGGACAGGTTCGACTCTGGGGCAAAAAATCCTTAACGACTTTGACAGCTACCTTCCCAGATTCAAGAAGGTCATACCTCACGACTACAAGAGAATGCTGGAATCCATCAGTAGATTCATGTCTCAGGGACTAAGCTGCGAAGAAGCCAAGATCGAAGCCTTCAAAGAGAATACTGCAAAGAAAGCATAGGTGGCGTTATGGGTAAAGCAACAGGTTTTATGGAATTTGAAAGAGTGGATAATCCCGGTAAGACTGAATTTGAGAGGATAGAGACTTACAACGAATTCCACACCCAGATAAATGAGGAACAGAGGAGACGTCAGGGCGGACGCTGCATGAACTGCGGAGTGCCTTTCTGCCAGAACGGCAAACCCATGTGTGGAATGGTATCAGGATGCCCGTTAAACAATCTCTGTCCTGATTGGAACGATCTGATATACAAGGGTTTCTGGGATGAGGCATACGACAGGCTCACGCTTACCAATCCCTTCCCGGAGTTTACATCAAGAGTATGTCCTGCTCTCTGCGAGAAGGCATGTACCTGCTCTCTTAACGGAGATGCAGTAACCTGCAAGGAGAACGAGTATGCCATTATCGAGAGAGCCTTCAGCTCGGGGAAGGTGGTGCCCCAGCCTCCTAAGGTCAGATCCGGAAGGAAGGTTGCAGTTATAGGCTCCGGCCCTTCAGGTTTATCCTGCGCTTATATCTTGAACAGGAGAGGTCACAATGTGACTGTCTTTGAACGAGAGGACAGGCCGGGAGGACTTCTTATGTACGGCATCCCCAACATGAAACTTGAGAAGAGGTTTATTGAACGGAGACTGGACATAATGAGGGCTGAAGGCGTTGTCTTTAATACCGGTGCTGATGTAGGGAGAGACATTACGTCAGAGCAGCTGCTCAAAGACTACGATGCAGTAGTGCTCTGTTGCGGTTCCTCAGAGCCAAGAGACATAGTCTGTGAAGGAAGAGATGCTGAAGGGATCTATTTTGCTGTCGATTTCCTAAAGTCTACGACCAAGGCTCTGCTTAACGGCAATATGAACGATTCGCGCTATATCAGCGCAAAATACAAGCATGTAATAGTGATCGGCGGCGGTGATACAGGTAATGACTGTGTTGCCACATCGATACGGCACGGCTGCAAGTCCGTAACCCAGCTCGAGATGATGCCCAGGCTTCCTGAGCAAAGAGCAGAAGACAATCCGTGGCCTGAGTGGCCAAGAGTCTGCAAGACTGACTACGGCCAGCAGGAGGCGATAGCCGTCTTTGGCAAGGATCCGAGGATCTATGAGACAACGGTAAAACGCTTTATCAAGAATGAAGAAGGCAGACTCATAGCAATAGAGACAGTCAGGCTTAGAAGGATGAGAGACGATAAGACCGGCAGGATGCGCATGGAAAATATAGAAGGATCAGAAGAGATCATTCCTGCAGATCTGGTGCTCATAGCAGCAGGTTTTACCGGAGCGCAGAAATACGTAACCGACAGTTTCGGCGTGGATCTAAGTCAGAGAAATACCGTTCTTACAGATGGTGACAGTCATCTTACAAGTATTCCCAAGGTATTTACCGCAGGAGATATGAGGCGTGGTCAGTCGCTTGTAGTCTGGGGCCTTAGAGAGGGCAGGGACGCAGCAAGAGAGGTTGATGAATTCCTGATGGGATATTCGAATATCAGGTCATAAGCTGAATCTTATAGTAAATGCTAAAATAGTGTCTTTGCAGAGGGTCAGATGAACACTAAAAACGCATTTGACCTCCACAATGCAAAAACAGTGTTCATTTGACTATCCCAATGAACACTGTTTTTGCATTCTTATGTTTTAATACTTCCGGTATTATCCCCGTTTGTCTATCGCTGCTCTGACAAGACCCAGGAAGAGAGGGTGAGGCTTGTTGGGACGGCTCTTGAACTCAGGGTGATACTGAACACCGACAAAGAAGGGTTTATCAGTATATTCAACAGTCTCAACAAGCTGATTGTCAGGGGAGAAGCCTGATAAAGTAAGGCCTTTGCTGCTGAGCAGATCCCTGTATGCATTGTTGAACTCATATCTGTGGCGGTGACGCTCGGATATGGAAGATGTGTTATAGCATCTTTCCATGGTGGTGCCTGGTTTGATGTCGCACTTATATGCGCCCAGTCTTAATGTGCCGCCCTTATTGACTTCGTCGCTCTGACCGGGCATAAAGTCTATTACCTTGTTCACAGAATCAGGATCGAACTCATTGGAGTTTGCATCACTAAGTCCTGCAAGAGACCTTGCTGCCTCGATAACGGTTATCTGCATCCCGAGACAGATCCCCAGGTAGGGAATATCGTTTTGTCTTGCATATCTGCAGGCGCAGATCATGCCTTCTACGCCGCGGGTGCCGAATCCGCCGGGTACTATTATGCCGTTAAGTTCTGACAGGATCTTACTGCTGTTATCATCAGTAATCAACTCGGAGTCTATCCAGCGCAGATCGATCCTGGTATGATTTGCGAAACCTGCATGACGGACCGCTTCTGCAACCGAGAGATAAGTGTCATGGAATTTGACATATTTGCCTACGATGCCGATGGTAACTTCGCTTGTACTGTTCTTGATGGAATCTATAAGGGCATTCCATTCTGTAAGATCCGGCTTGTCGCAATCAAGACACAGCTCTCTTACAACGATATCAGACAGACCGGATCTCTCCAGCATGAGCGGTGCCTCGTAGAGGATGGGCAGTGTCAGGTTCTCTATTACACAGTCTTCCTTAACATTGCAGAAGTGGGATATCTTGCTTAGTATGCTCTTGTCAGTAATCGGTTCGTCTGTCCTTAAGACTATTATGTCAGGAGAGATCCCCATTCCCTGGAGCTCCTTGACCGAGTGCTGGGTAGGCTTGGATTTATGCTCTCCGGATGCCTTGAGATAGGGGACCAGAGTTACATGGATATATAGTGAATTCTCTTTGCCCACCTCGCGGCCTACCTGTCTTATAGCTTCGATAAAGGGTTGGCTCTCGATATCGCCTGTTGTGCCGCCGACCTCAGTTATTACCACATCTGCATTGCTGTGAGTTCCTACATTATAGATAAATCTCTTGATCTCATCTGTAATGTGGGGGATTATCTGAACCGTGCTGCCCAGATATTCGCCCTTGCGCTCGGAGGCGATGACATTGGAATATACTTTGCCGGTGGTGAGGTTGGAGTATTTATTCAGATCCTCATCTATGAATCTCTCGTAGTGGCCGAGGTCTAAGTCGGTCTCAGCGCCGTCCTCTGTTACATAGACCTCTCCGTGCTGGTATGGACTCATGGTGCCCGGATCCACATTGATATATGGATCCAGTTTCTGAGCTGCCACCTTAAGGCCTCTTTGCTTTAGCAGTCTGCCTAAAGAAGCGGCGGTGATGCCCTTGCCAAGTCCTGATACGACACCGCCTGTTACAAATATATACTTTGTCATCTTTTGCCTCCGGTTATGGTAATTTGTATTCGTTTATTATCTTGTTTGCGACATCCCGCTTGGTGCTCCTTGAATCCATTGCGGTGCGCTCTATATATTTGTGCGCTTCGTTCTCGGTCATCTTAAGATTCTCCATAAGGAGCATCTTGGCCCTGTTTACGACTTTGATATCGTTTAGTTTCTCTTCGAAGGAATGGACTTTCTCCTCCATCTTCATAACGCGTTTCCTTGTAGCGCACAGAAGCTGAAGAGCCTGGATGACAGCCTGCTTTGTCATGGGTTTTGCCACGGTGAGGATACCGTAATCTTCGGTCTTGTAACTGACCTCTTCCACGATCTCAGACTTTATGAGCAATAGCACTCCGCTGTTGGAATCAGATGCGATATCTATTGCAAGATCTATGCCGAACTCATCCTGCAGAGGAGTATTTATTACCACGATGTCAAAGTCTGAACTAAGGAGGAGTCTTCTTGCGCTGCTAGCGCTGTCTTCAAACTTAACAGGGCTGAAGCGTTCAGGGGACAGGAGCGTCTTCAAGGCATCGTTGAATCTGTTATTCGACGATACTACGAGTACTTTGTATGTAAACTCGTTTAACATTGATCTGCTCCTTTGAAATAGAATGGTCTTATCTGTTGCAGTAACTGTTTATCAGGGTCTCATCAAGGAATGACTTAAGGAAACTGCTGCCTGATGCAGCTTTTCTTGCTTCTGCAAGGGACTGGGGCAGTGTTTTATATAGGGCTGCCTCATCTGTATCAAGATCAGTCAATACTTTATTTGTAGGCTTCTCAAGATCGATCCTGTCCTTAATGCCTTCCAAAGATGCTTCTATCAGGATCGCGAAGGCAAGGTAGGGGTTTATACCTGCATTAGGTGACCTTAACTGGGCATAGGAATTTGTGCCCGGGGCAGGGGGTATCCTTATGAGCTGTCCCAGATTATCCTTGGACCAGGTTATGTACCTGGGGGCACTGTCTTCACCAAGCCTTAAGTAAGAATCCTCAGTGGGGTTAAAGAATACGGTTGATTCGTAGATATTCTTGAGGATGCCTGCAATTGCAAAAGGCATTACCTGATCGCCGCTATTACTGTCTGCCCTTAAATTGATATGGAAGCCGCTTCCGGGTTTGTCCGTAAGAGGCTTGGGTGAGAAGTCGGCATACAGCCCGTTTCTTGCTGCGATCGTCTTGACCACCATCATGAAGGTGGATGCGTGATCTGCGGCAGTCAGAGGATCTGAACTTGCATAGTCGATCTCATTTTGTCCCGGACCTGCCTCATGGTGGGAATTAACGGGGGTTATCCCCATCCTCTCGAGGGTAAGGCAGATCTCACGCCTTACATTCTCGCCTTTATCTAGCGGGGCAACATCCATATAACCTGCATTGTCGTAGGGCACATACGAGGGGTTGCCATCTTCGTCTGTCTTAAAAAGATAAAACTCCATCCTCGAGCCGAACCTGTAGGTGATACCCTGCGCTTCGGCCTTGGATACGGCCTGCTTCAGGATATATCTCGTATCGCCGCGAAAAGGCGTTCCATCCGTAAGGGAGATATCGCAGAACATCCTTATTACCTTGCCGTGTTCAGGACGCCATGGCAGAAGGGAAGTGGTTGCCGGATCCGGATGCAGCACCAGGTCCTGACTGGAGTAGTCCCTGAAACCCTTGATGAAAGATGCGTTTATTGCAAGTCCGTTTTCCAGGACTCTCCCGATGTCATTTGCCATAACGGAGATGTTCTTTGGCGTACCGTATATATCGCAGAAGGTAAGACGGATAAACTTGATGTCTTCTTCCTCGATATACTGCATAAACTCTTTTACTGAGCAATCCATATTGCTGTCCTCCTCGAAGAGTGTTGATAACAAAAAAGAAAAGGCGCTCATTCGAAGGCGGGTATTCCGCCTCTGAATGAACGCCATTGTTCTATCAAAATTTAACACTGGCAAGGTCTTATGTCAATTAAAAAAACGCAGGGGATCTTGCCTTTTTGCCGGAGCGGGATTGCGTCAAATTTTTTGCAAATTTTTTTGCAGATTGGTTATTGACAAGTTGCAGACTCAGGGTTATCATCTGCACATAAATTGCAATAGCAGACGGCAAAGACGCCGCAGATTCAAGATCTGTGGCGTCTTTTTTTGTTTGTTCTTGCGGCAAAGGAGAGTATTGAATATGAGTAATCAATCAGGCGTATTCGGGATCTTTGGCGAGAACGTATTCAGCGAGTCAGTAATGAAGGAACGACTCCCCAAGGATACATTCAAGGAAGTTAAGAATGCCATCGATAACGGCAAGAGGCTGTCAGACGAAGCCGCGAACGTTGTCGCAAATGAGATGAAGCAGTGGGCCATCGAGAAGGGCGCAACTCACTTCACTCACTGGTTCCAGCCTATGACTGGTATCACCGCTGAGAAGCACGACAGCTTTATCGCACCTTCCGGCGAGGGCAACATCATTTTGAAGTTCTCAGGCAAGGAGCTTACCCAGGGCGAGCCGGATGCATCTTCTTTCCCTTCAGGAGGCCTCAGGGCAACCTTTGAAGCCAGAGGTTATACTGCATGGGATCCTACTTCATTTGCATTCATCAAGGAAGGAGTTCTCTGCATCCCTACGGCATTCTGCTCTTATGGCGGTGAGGCACTTGATAAGAAGACACCTTTGCTGCGTTCAATGGAAGCGATCAATAAGCAGGCGCTGAGAGTGGTAAAGCTCTTTGGCAATGAGGATGTAAAGAGTGTTAAGACAACAGTCGGTCCCGAGCAGGAATACTTCCTGATCGATGAAGAAGGCTACAAGGCAAGACGGGATCTCATCTATACAGGAAGAACACTCTTTGGTGCTCCGCCCCCGAAGGGACAGCAGATGGAAGACCACTACTTTGGCGTTATCAAGCCGAGAGTTCAGGCCTTCATGAAGGATCTTAATAGCGAGCTCTGGAAGCTGGGTATCCTTGCAACAACAGAGCATAACGAAGTAGCACCTTCACAGCACGAGCTGGCACCTATCTTTACAACGACCAATATCGCAACTGATCATAATCAGCTTACGATGGAGATCATGAAGAAGGTTGCTCAGAAGCATGGTCTTGTCTGCCTTCTCCACGAGAAACCCTTTGCCGGAGTAAATGGTTCAGGCAAACACAACAACTGGTCTATCAGCACCGATACGGGGATCAACCTCTTAGAGCCCGGCGAGACACCTTATGAGAACGCACAGTTCCTGATCTTCCTTACGGCAGTAATTAGAGCAGTTGATGATTATCAGGATCTGCTCAGGATATCAGTTGCATCTGCAGGTAACGATCACAGATTGGGTGCTAACGAGGCGCCTCCGGCAGTTATCTCCATCTTCCTGGGTTCAGAGCTTACTGAGATCTTAGATGCAATTGAGAACGATAAACCTTACGGTGCAAAGGAGAAGGAGCTGCTCAAGGTAGGCGTACATGTACTTCCTAAGTTCCCTAAGGATACAACCGACCGTAACAGGACATCTCCCTTCGCGTTCACCGGCAATAAGTTTGAGTTCAGGATGTTAGGTTCAGCTTCATCTGTTGCTCTCCCTAATACTGTTCTTAATACTGCTGTAGCAGAGATCCTGAAGCAGTATGCTGATAAGCTCGAAGGAGCAGAGGATTTTACGACAGCTATCCACGATCTTATCAAGAGTGAGATAACGGCCCATAAGAGGATCATATTCAACGGCAACGGTTATGACGATTCCTGGATCAGGGAAGCAGAGAAGAGAGGCCTCAGCAACCTTAAGACTACACCTGATGCAGTAGCTCATTACCTCGATGATAAGAATGTTGCACTCTTTACATCTCATAAGGTCTATTCCGAAGCTGAGCTGCAGTCCAGACATGAGGTGTTCCTCGATAAGTACTGCAAGCTCCTTCATATCGAAGCTGAGACCATGATAGAGATGGCAACCAAGGATATACTCCCTGCAGTAAGTGCATATTCTTCGGATCTTTCTGAGAATATCATCACCAAGAAGCAGGCCGGCGCAGATGTTATCTTCGAGCAAGCTCAGCTTGGCAGGATCTCATCTGATATGAAGAGTGCTTACGAGGCGTTGGAGAGTCTGAAGGATGCTGTAAGCAAGGCGGAAGATATCAGCGATTATGTCTCCAAGGCAGACTTCTACAAAGATCCTGTCAAGAAGGATATGGACGAGCTCCGCAAGTACTGTGATGCTTTAGAGGCACAGACGGCATCAGATTACTGGCCGTTCCCGTCTTATGGAGAATTGCTCTTCGCCGTAAGATAAAACAATAATAAATAATAAATAACTTGGTCTATGGCAGCCCGTTTCTTTGAAGATGCGGGCTGCTTGTTTATAGAATGGAGGAACAATATGAACGATTTAACCACTTTGATCTCCGAGACCGTCACGACAGAGGTGTTCGGAGTATGGTTCCTTATAGGAGCTGCGCTGGTATTCTTTATGCAGGCCGGATTTGCTATGCTGGAAACGGGTTTTTGCAGATACAAGAATGCCGGTAACATCCTGATGAAAAACCTGATGGATTTCTGTATCGGTACAGTATGCTTTATCTTCCTGGGATTCGGGCTCATGATGAGCGAAGATATGCTCTTCGGTTTTATAGGAATCCCGAACCTTAATATCTTTACGGATTTCAGGGGCTTTATGGAGACCAACGCAGCAAGCTTTGTGTTTAACCTGGTGTTCTGCGCGACAGCAGCAACTATCGTATCAGGCTCCATGGCAGAGAGAACTAAGTTCAGTTCATACTGCATCTATTCTGCAGTGCTCTCACTCATCGTATATCCCATCGAGGCAGGCTGGACATGGAATGCCAACGGATGGCTTGCCAAACTTGGATTCATAGATTTTGCAGGTTCTGCCTGCATTCACACCGTAGGTGGTGTTGCAGCTTTGATCGGAGCGATAATGGTAGGCCCGAGGATCGGTAAATACGTAAGAAACGCTGAGGGCAAAGTTACCAAGGTAAATGCCATCCAGGGACATAATATCCCCTTGGGTGCATTAGGATGCTTCATTCTCTGGTTCGGCTGGTATGGCTTTAACGGTGCTGCCGCAACAAGCCCCTCTCAGCTTGCAGGTATCTTCCTTACAACGACACTTGCTCCCGCTTTCGCAACTGTAGTATGCATGCTCTATACCTGGATCAAGAACGGCAAGCCGGATGTATCCATGTGTATCAACGCAGCTCTTGCAGGTCTTGTATGTGTTACGGCAGGATGCCATTGTATCGATGCCGCAGGAGCCATCGTGGAAGGCATCATCTCAGGTTTCCTGGTTGTATGGGTAGTAGAACTTCTTGATCTTAAGCTCCACATCGATGACCCGGTCGGTGCATGTGGTGTCCACCTTGCAAACGGTATCGCAGGAACACTCCTTGCAGGACTCTTAGCGACAAATACTTCTTCTCTGGGAGTTGACGGCCCGGTTTATGCCCTTATCCACGGAACAGGTTTTGCAGAAGGTATGAAGGTATTCGGCGTTCAGTTGCTCGGTATTACAGCTATAGTCTGCTGGACAACAGTTACAATGATTATCACTTTCGCAGTCATCAAGAATGTCCACGGCCTCCGCGTAACAAGAGAAGAGGAGATCGAAGGCCTCGATCCTACAGAGCATGGTCTCACAACAGCATATGCAGGATTCCACTTTGCTCCCCAGGCTATCGTTGAGGAAACATCTCCTGTCATCGTTACAGGTGATATCCCTGAAGCTGAGGCTGTAGAAGTTAAGGCTGTTCCCACATACGAAGAACCTGCTGTTTCAAGTGACGGTCATGTGTTTACCAAGATCGACATCGTCTGCAAGGAAGCACGTCTTGACGCTCTTAAGAATGCTCTCATGTCTGTCGGTATTACCGGAATGACAGTAACCCATGTAATGGGATGCGGCGTTCAGAAGGGAAGACAGGAATTCTACAGAGGTGTACCTGTAGAAGCATCGCTCCTTCCTAAAGTTCAGGTCAGCATCGTTGTCAGTGCAGTCCCTGTGCAGACAGTAATAGATACTGCCAAGAAGGTTCTTTATACAGGTCATATCGGTGACGGTAAGATCTTTGTCTATAACGTTCAGAACGTAGTCAAGATCCGTACGGGAGAAGTCGGATTCGCAGCACTTCAGGACGTGGAATAAACAAGCCACTTGTCTGTAATGACGCCGCGGGCAGGGGCATGGCCATCAAGGCTGTGCCCTTGCTTGTTTTACAGATCAAGTCTTATCTGCATGTCTATCCAGGAAGTCTGTTTAACTTCATGGATAATGTCGGTATCCAGGTAATTTCCGATAATAAACGGAGACTTCGGATCGTGAGTCTTGCTGGTTGCTAAAACTTCGGAAGCATCGTAATTTGCATAGCAATATCTGCATAGATGCAGACATGTGTTATATGCTCCTATGTCGCAGGCAAGATAACATGCACATTCAGATCTTGCACCCTTAAGTTTTACCGGCGGCACAAGTCGTTTGCCGATAGCTTTTTCATATGTGGCAAGGGTCATGCATCCGCCCGTATCTGCACCGTATATCTTAAGCTCATCTCCTTCGGCGCAGGGCTTGACCGTAAGACCATATCTTCCTGCGATATCTATAAATGCCTTGCCGAGTCTCAGCCTTTGTTCTTTTGTTACCGCTGCCACGCCGGGAAGATTCTTTCTTACCTTAGGGTAGAGATCGATAAAACTGATAACGACCGTATCCGTATATCCGGATAGAGCTTCGCATATCTGAGAGAATGCAGATATGTGATATTCCTCGGTGTAAGTATCGGTTATGAATATAGGGTCGTATCTCCAGCAGATGCTGTTTTTCCCGACGATCCCCGACAATGTCTTGAAATCTTCGATTATCTTATGCTTATCGGGCACATTAGGCTCGATGTCCCTGCCGTATGGCGTTATGGTAACAAACCAAAACTGCCCGTATCCTGACAGCAGGTCCATATATCTGAACATAGGTGAGGGATTCTTTGTACAGAATCCGATGCAGTCAACTACAGCAGGGTCAAGTCTGTATCTGCTTACTTGATAAGGATTGTATGGATTTCTAACGCATACAAAGCCTTCACGGAGTCTTCCGGCAAACCATTCCGAATAGAAAGCAGGTATATCAGTTCTTTGTCCCGTGTTTATGATCATATACCGATTAACTTAAAAACGGCGCTCGGAGATGATCCGGGCGCCGTTTGCTTTATTTTATATGACCGCTTAGTAGTCCATATATATAAACTGCAACATAGAATACTACGACTAACACATTTAACGCTAATCCTACGATGCTGATGATCTTGGCGGTTTTGGCAAGTTTCACATCTGATGGAACAGACTTATTAACTCTTGAAGCCATTACCAGGGAGATGATAGAGAATATCCAGCCCATTCCGAAGAAGACGATCCCGAATATGGAAAGCATTAAAGCTGCGGTAGCCATTGATTGTCTGCCATATCTTGTCCGGTAAGAATAGGGGTTGCCTATTATGTTGCCGCATTTGGGACATGCATCAGAGAAATACCTTGTGCTGCAGTTAGGACAAACCTTCTCAACTGCATCGAACCTGGTGCCACAGGAAGGACAATATAATCCATCGAATTCCTCATTGCAGTTAAGGCAGACATATTTAAATGAATTGCCGCCACAACTTGAACAGACTTTGGTGTTGTTATCAAGCTTGCAGCCACAGAAAGTACAGATCTTCATATTGCTATCCCTCCCAAGCCTTTAAATACAACTACCATTATAATTGAATTGCGGAAAAATGAAATGTATTCCGCAATTAAGTCTAGAGCGGGGAACATATGATAAAATATTTCTGATCGTGTCAGGCATTGGGGGGATTCAGGAGGAAAGGATTATGAAGTGTGGTAATTGCGGCAGCACGATGGTCTACGACGTAGCCAGGCAGGGATTAGTTTGCGATCATTGCGGCTCATATAAACCGCTTCCCAAGTCTCAAGATGATCAGGAGACAGGGCAGGTCGATTACGATTCTGTTCCTCACAGAACAGGCTCAGATTGGGGAAGTGCAAAATCCCTCGTAACCTGCAAGAGCTGTGGTGCAAAACTCATCATTGATGCTGAACACATGTCAGGTATGTGTCCTTTCTGTGGATCTTCGGTCGTGCTTACGCTTGAGGATTCAGATTGCGGCATCCTGCCCAGTGCGATAATCCCGTTTACTATAACCAGGGAACAGGTAGAGGAGAAGTTCTATCGCTGGAATAAGTTTGCGTTCTGGTCACCAGAGAAATTCCGCAAGGGTAAGGTCCTGGGTAATCTGACTCCGGTTTATGTCCCGTATTGGACATTTGATGCGGATACAAAGACGTCCTACCAGGGTGAGTTCGGGTATACGACAGGAAGCGGTGATTCTGAGAAAACAAACTGGTACGGCCGCAGCGGCGTTGTCGAGAAGCGCATTGAAGGGGTATGCATCTGTGGAAGCCGCAGATTCCACGACGATAAGCTGCTTAACTCTGTCATATCGTTCAAGATAGGAGACCTTATTGCTTATACGCCGGAAGCTTTGTCAGGAATGACTGCCGAGAAATCCACCATAAGTATGGATGCCGCCATGGAAGAAGCTAAGGCGACCGGGTTTAAGAAGGAAATAATAAATGCTGCGCGTAAGGATCAGGATGCCGACGATTGTGCAAAGATCAGTATGGAGACACAGTATTCCAATGTGAAATTCAGATATGTCCTCGTACCTGTCTGGCTGGCTGGCTGCAGATATGGCGGTAAGATATACAACATTGTTGCCAGCGGGCATAACTGGCAGGGTAATTGCAGAAGACCTGTATCAGTACCTAAGATCGTAGGTTTTACTGTAGCTTTCCTGGCTTTAATCTTTGTAACAGTCTTTCTTGGGGTTGTCGCTTTTGTCTTGCCATTGGCTTTTATGGCCCTGATCGCGGCATTTATCATCTATCTGATCATGTTTATGAGGACTTTCAGAGATCAGAACAGGATTGAACGTGAGATGCAGGACAGGGCAGTGGAATGAGGTCTATCTCGCATAGAACCGGCAGAAATATGTACTGCAGTTGATTCCGGGAGTTTTTTGTTAAGTGAAGAAGATAATTGCAAGTGGAGTGTCAATTCGTCAGTTGTGTGCTAATATCTGATCAAGCATTATATTACGATCAGGCTAATTCACTTCGGTAAGCAAAGGGGAAATAAGATGAGGATAGTAGATCTTAAGTGTCCGAACTGCAATGGTAATCTTACGAAAGACGGCGACATGTTAGTCTGTAATTCCTGCGGTGCATCTTTCGCAGTAGATTACGATGAATCTGATGTCGAGTATGAGAAACTTCAGGGTGAGGCTGAACGGGAAGAACGGCAGCTTGCACACGATAAGGAATTGCTCGAGAAGAAGTTTGAGCTTCAAAACCGTGCGCAGATGGAGGCTGAACAAAGGCAACTTAAGAAAAAGCGAGCTGATGACTTAAGGTCAACGATATCGGGCTTTGTAATCTTAGGCGTAATAATCCTCGTAATCGGTTCGATAATATACTTCGCAACTAAGTCTTATAAGAGCCTGGAATCTGCCGGGGACGAACAAGCTGCTACAGCTACACCAACACCTGCGCCGGATTACAACATAACTCCTGATGATGTGGCAGACAGCGTGAATGACTTTATTGATGCTGGAAGGATCTGTCAGATGAACATCACGGAATGTGCCATCAAAAATGAGAATGGCATAATAAAGACATTCCATAAGACTGACGCTGTATTCCTCGACGCATATATCGTATCCGACATTCCGGATGTAAAGGATAATCAGTCTGTAAGGCTTGTCCTTATTTATCAGGTTACGTGGAATAATGAGGAGCTTGGAGATCAGATCTGTTACGATGGTGTTTACTTCGACGGGATCCGTGTTAATCCCAATGGAGGAATTATAAGTGACTTCAGTCCTAAAACGATATGGAGGAGCGATGCGGCATGGGGATGGGCACAGGCTTACAGTTTTGAGGATTATGACCAGTGCTACCGTGAGAATGTCACTGCACTAGGTGGCGTTGTAACTCCAGTTTCGGAATCTGAATAACATCTGGATGTCAGATTGAATCGACATAATAAATATGAAAGCATGGGTTGAGTTTTAGGGTAGCAGCCACGGTGTTTAACGACGATGATCGTCTCGAGATATTCGATCAGGAACATAGTACCGCTGAAGAGGAGCGATACATAACGATTGGCCGCATTGAAGGCACTGTTGTTGTCATAATGGTGGTTCATACTGAACGAGATGATATGATACGCATAATCTCCGCTAGGTATGCAACTGCAGAAGAGGAAAGGTGGTATTACGATGGCATTGGTTGAATATAAGTTGAAGAATAAAGATAATCTCACAGATGAGGAGATTAAGGCGGTTGAGGCTGGTCGTAAGAAGTCGGTTGTATTTGATGATGATTCGCCAGAGATTACTCCTGAAATGATGAAGCGGGCATATAGACCAGGTCGCGCTAAATCTACCAAGAAAATGGTTTCAATGTACATGGAAGAAGCTGATATTGAATACTTTAAGTCAATGTCAAAAGACACGGGTATTCCTTATCAGACTCTTATAAGTTTGTATTTGACAGATTGCAGGAAAACCAAGAGGAAATTTAATCCGGTTTGGGAAGAACCTGCATAATAAAGTTAGAATTTCCCCTGATGTTGAACAAACTTCAGGGGGTTCTTTTAATAACTCTTGGGTAAGTAATTTCCATTATGGTCTTGGTATAATAATGGCTAAAAATGAAGGTGAGTTAATGTGAGTGATTTGCTAAATATCTATAAATGGCGAAGTGCTTCAGATGAAGAAATAGATCTTATGAAGCGCTGGTACCGGGACGGAGTCTCGTTCCAGAAAAGCGCTTATATTCTTGCGGCATCTATTTATATCGTTCCTTGTGCTTTTCTGTTAATAGTTAATGCTATCTTTCTTAAAATAACTTTTATCTATGTTTCTGTGTTATTTGTCGTTGTTAGCACGGTAATGATGATTGTCCCTCTTTACCATCGTGCCAATAAGTATTCGAGTTTGCTGTCGAAAGGATTATTCAAGGTTCAACATGGCAGGATAGTAAATAAAAATCCTGAGCATTATGCATTTGATATCAAAGATTATTCAGTGTTATTTGAAGATGATTCGAACAATACCCAAAGTGTTCCCGTTGTTACGGAAGATTATCTGAAAGCAACAGAGGGGGCTTGTCTGATAGTTAAGTGGGAGAATCACTTCCAGGACGGTAAGTTTGGAATAGTAATGTGTGATAACAACGATAACGGTTGGCGGCGAGCTTCTGTCTCTGAAGCGAGGATCGTTGAGAATCACGCATCGAATATTTATAGGAAAAAACGTAATGATATGATTGTAGGTCTTGTTTTTATGTTGGTTTGCATCGGTGTTAGTTTAATCGCAGTTTTCTTCAATGAATATTCCGGTATGAGTGTCTGTATCATAGGTTCGATAGTATCGGTCTGTTTTCTTGTAAATCTTTTAAAGTTGCAGAAACTTCCCAAACAAATAGCTGTTGGAAACTATGAGGTAATGACTGGAAGGATTATTGACAAGAGTGCGGTAGGAAGCGGAGAAAAGTCTGCATATAATCTCATTTTTGAGAATGAGTATGGATATACTCTTAAATTGACTCTTAACAAGAAGGAATATGATATAACCCTAGTTTGCCAGTA
>DJYO01000021.1 GCA_002450155.1 Mageeibacillus sp. UBA6976
TCCGAGCTTCGGGAGCTTGATATAATTCCCTACTATGCGGATGTTATCGCCCTGGTTAATGGTTCTGTATGATTGATGGTTATTGTGTTTACTTTTGAACTGTGGATGTCTTGCACGTTTTTCAAAGAAGTTTTTGAACCCACGGTCTAAATCCCTCAAAGACTGTTGGAGTGCGATAGAGTCTGCATCCTTCAGGAAAGAGAAGTCATTCTGGTTTTTAAGGTCTGTAAGCATAGCAGATGTTTGATTATAGCCAATCTTTTTACCATTGGCATAGGCATCATTACGCATAGCAAGACCTTTGTTGTAGATGAGTCTGCAACATCCGAAAGTCCCGTTTATTATGTTTTGTTGCTGTTTGTTAGGATATGCCCTAAACTTAATGCCTTTTTGCATACAGTCACCTACGGTCTTGTTTTTGGGGTATCAACAACCATTTGATAGTTTCAGAACACAAAATGGTAGTTAATCAAGGACACAGTTGTCTTAGTATGTTTATATTCATTCTTCATAGATATATAGTGACATATTAGTAGTTGTTAGTTAATATAATATCTTCAGAAATTAAAGAGCGGGCTATCATCCTCACGGTTAAAACCGTGGGTTTTATCGCCCGCATGGGTTATAATTGCTTTATGCGAAGAAACAATAACAACCGAAGATCCGGGTCACCTTCCGGCGCCGGCAGGCTTATAGCCATGCAGCGCGTATTCACAGCTGTCTGTGCTGTTGCAGTTTTGCTTGGAATGATCATAATGACCCTGCTCATCGTAAGACTCGGCAAAACCATTATCGCAAGTATCCCTGCCAAGACAGAGTCCTCCGAGACTTATGTTCCTATCGTATCAACAACACCCGTTGTAACCGAGACTACACTCCTTCATTCAGAGATCCTGCCGCCGGACGAGCTGTCAGACGCTCTATGGGGACCTCTTAACGAACTCAGCGAGTCTTCTGTCAAGACTATTACTCATAATGAAGTCAGAGGGATCTATATCGGATCCTGCTCAGCTTTGGACAGAGCCATCGAGCTTTGCAATAACTCCGAGCTCAACACTGTAGTAATCGACCTTAAGACCGAGTGGGGCCTTCCTTGGATGAGCACAAATGAGACTGCAAGAGAGATAGGTTATGTCTGGGACGCATATGATATAGATTCTGTTGTAGAAAGATGCCATGAGAACGGCATAATGGTAATAGGGCGTATCGTATGTTTCAACGATAGCACGGCCGCAGGCCATTTTCCGGAGAGATCCATAAGAGATGCTTCAGGCAATACCCTTAAGTTCAGGACCGAAGGATCCCGCCCCTTCCTTAGCCCCTATAACACTGACAACTGGGAGTATCTGATCTCCATAGGAGAGGAGGCCGCAGGCCACGGTCTTGACGAGATACAGTTTGACTATGTAAGATTCCCTGCCGGATCCACTACATCCGGAGAGTCTCCATACTTTGGTCCGGAAGATACCACACCGCCTAAATCTGCCGCGGTAAACAGATTCCTGCAGACTGCAAGGATAAGGATACAGGATACCATGGGAGTACCGGTATCTGCCGATATCTTCGGTATCGTCCTAACAAGTGAGATGGACGCTAAGATAATCGGACAGGACTTTGCGACATTAGGACTTACCGGCATCGATTCCTGCTGCCCCATGGCCTACCCTTCCCACTATGCCCTCGGCACCATGCTGGGCGGACACACTTTTGAATTCCCGGACAAAGAACCATACCTCATGGTATACAGCGTGCTCCACGAATCATCAAGCATATATAACCAGCCGGACTTTACGACAGTAAGGCCATATCTTCAGGCTTTCACCGCAACCTATATAGGTGCAGGCAATTACATGGAATACGACTACACTGCAATGAATGCCCAGATAAAAGCGCTTCACGATCTCGGTATCCAGGAATTCATTCTCTGGGATCCCGCCTGCAAGTATCCGGACGGCGCATACGACGGATATATGGCTGTTGAGACTGATTGATAAATAATCCTTCAAAGACTAAAATATACAAAGCTAATCCAAAGGAGAGGATTTAAATGTTAGACATAAAATTCTTAAGAACTAACCCGGACATCGTTAAGCAGAACATAAAGAACAAGTTCCAGGACGACAAGCTCCCTCTGGTTGACGAGGTAATAGAGCTGGATAAGGAATACCGCGATGCCAAGACCAGAGCTGAATTCTTGAGATCCCAGCGCAACAAGATCAGTAAGCAGATCGGCATGCTCATGGGTCAGGGCAAGAAGGAAGAAGCCGAAGAGGTCAAGAAGCAGGTAACAGACATGGCTGAAGAGCTGGAGGCTTTATCAGTCAAGGAGACTGAATACGAAGCAAAGATCCGTGAGATCATGATGGTAATCCCCAACATCATCGACCCTTCAGTACCGATAGGCAAAGACGATTCAGAGAATGTGGAGATCGAGAGATTCGGAGAGCCCGTAGTTCCCGATTTTGAGATTCCCTACCATGTTGACATCATGGAGAAGTTAAACGGCATCGAACTCGATCAGGCAAGGAATACTTCAGGCAACGGCTTCTACTATCTGAGAGGTGATATCGCAAGACTTCACTCCGCCTGCCTTTCCTATGCAAGAGACTTCATGATCGACCGTGGTTTTACATACTATATTCCGCCCTACATGATCAGATCTTCTGTAGTTGACGGTGTTATGAGCTTCGCAGAGATGGAGAACATGATGTATAAGATCGAAGGCGAGGATCTCTACCTCATAGGTACCTCCGAGCACTCCATGATCGGCAAATTCATCGATACCATAATAGATGAGAAGGATCTGCCTCAGACTCTTACATCCTACTCCCCCTGCTTCAGAAAGGAAGTCGGTGCCCACGGTATCGAAGAGCGTGGTGTATACAGGATCCACCAGTTTGAGAAGCAGGAGATGATCGTCGTATGCAAGCCTGAAGACTCAAAGATGTGGTACGACAGGCTCTGGAAGAACACTGTTGATTATTTCCGTTCCCTCGATATCCCGGTAAGGACTCTTGAGTGCTGCTCAGGAGACCTGGCAGACCTTAAGGTCAAGTCCTGCGACGTTGAAGCATGGTCACCCAGACAGCAGAAGTACTTCGAAGTAGGTTCCTGCTCTAACTTAGGCGATGCACAGGCCAGAAGACTTAAGATCAGGATCAGAGGCGAGGAGGGCACATACCTTGCCCACACCTTAAACAATACCTGCGTTGCACCTCCGAGAATGCTCATAGCTTTCCTCGAGAACAACTTAAACGAAGACGGTTCCATCAGGATCCCCGAGCCCTTAAGAATGTACATGGGCGGCAAGGATAAGATAGAAGTTCCCTCGTAAACAGCACAAAATGGTCTGAAGCAAATCTTCAGACCGTTTCTTTTTTCGTAGTTGCTAAAAAAGTGTTCTAAATGGCTTCCAAATGAACACTGGTTTAGCATTTTGTCTCCCAAATGCCGGATCAGTGTCGAACTTAAGAGTCAAATAAGCACTTTTTTAGCATTTGGCATTCAAAATATGAAAAATAATAAAGAGCCGCAGTGCAGCTCTTTAGTTATCTGTTTAGTTTAGGAAATAGAACTTATGCTCTTGTAACTTTGCCTGAACGGAGGCAACGAGTGCAAACGTTCATTGACTTGGGGGTGCCGTCAACAACAACCTTAACCTTGTGTACATTAGCCTGCTGTCTTGTAAGCGCACGACGTGAAATCTGTGAACGCGTAATTCTGATTTTCCTACCGAAGAACATATCCTTCTGGCAAACTTCACACTTAGCCATGAAAACACCTCCTGTTAGATTTTCAAACGCCTATGAATAATATCACATGAAGCAAAATAGTGCAACAAGAAATTATTCAGTTCTGAAAATTCTTCTTATCGTTATGATCCTGTCGCAGATCGAGTCCCCCGCCTTAAAGCTGGTAAGCCTTATTGTCGTCCTGGCTCTTGACTGCATGAGCAGGGTCCCTGTGTCCGTGCAGACAGCCATCTCGTAGACTCTGTCGTCATTGGGAGACGCTACCGGGCTCCTAAGGAATAAAATGTCTCCGGGGAGTATATTCTCTATTATTACTTCACCTGTAACGGCGTCCGTTCCCGGATCTATCTCCTCGCCCTCGTCCATCTGGCCTGCCACTGTCCTGGGGACATCTATGCCGTTGATCTCCGCACTGACGTATATCGCACCGTTTATCGATATGCCGTACATGGTTATGCCATTCTCAAGATATCTGGCATTTACAAAGGTCAGGAGCGAGGATACAAAATATCTGCTGGTAACCTCCTCGGTATCCTCTCTTACACCAAGCTCGATGACGCCGGAAGATCCGATCCAGCCACTCTCTCCCGTAGGAAGATATACCTGATACACGCCCTCACGCTTGATGTCTGCATAAAGGACAGTATTCATTACTACCCTGCGCATGAGAGTTCCGTTGCTCGCGTGGGTCATTATGTTCTTATAAGGGTCAGATACCACCAGCTTGTACTGGTGCATATCAGGCTCAACCGATTCTGTTGCAGTTGTGACCGAATCAACAGGGATATAGCCTTCGATCCCGTCTTCTGTCGCGATCCTTATGTAGTTACCGCCATTGTCGTTAAGGCAGGTAACCGGCTCGTTATAAAGCACCTCTGTCAGTCTTTGTCCCGTAGGATCAGGTGAAGCCATGACGCTTACTGAGGTATCGAGTATGACCCTCACATCCTCGCTGTCGTATTCGAGATTTATAACCGGCTTCTCAAAGAGCTCAATATCCGTACCTTCGAACAAACCGGGAAGCACCCTTGGCAGGATATAGAAGACTCCTGCAAGTATCAGTATCAGAACTGCTGAAGCTATTATCAGACCTATAAAACGCCTTCTGTGAGCGATCTTAAGGGTCCTGTCGTTACCTGTAAGTCCCCATTCCCCTTCAACATCTTCTGCTGCTCCGTATGTAGCCTTGTCGTCTGCCACATCGATATCTTTAAGGAAAGGCAGATCCAGCTTTTTCTCCACATGCCTTACGGGACGCTGTGGCACAGCCTCCTCGATTATAGGTTTCTTGCGGGTGAGCTCCTCGAACCTCTCTTTAAGTGTCTTATTATTACTGCTCTTCTTCATCTTTGCTCCCGAGCATGGTTACATAAGCTATGGCAAGGCCTGCATCGTGGCTGAGACTTACAGACATGGATACTATGCCCAGTTCTTTTGCCCTCTGCTCTGCTTTGCCCATAAGATTTAAAACGGGCATGCCATTGCCGTCTCTATCTATCTCTATATCCGTGAGCTTTATCCCCTGAGCCATAACGCCGGTGCCCAGGGCCTTGCCTGCGGCTTCCTTGGCAGCAAACCTGGCAGCAAAGCTCTCAAGCCTTGATCTGTCCTTTTTGCCATTGCAGTATTCTATCTCCCTGGGGGTGAAAGTACCTCTCAAAAAGGCTTCCTCATTCCTGCTCAAAGCTTTGCCAATGCGGCTTACTTCTGTTATATCTGTTCCGCAAAAGATCTGCATTACTTAATGTCACCACAGTTCTTGATCTTGCCTGCGATCCTCATGTCACAGGCAGAGATAAGGTCGTCTTTCGGCATGGCGCTTACAAGGACCGTCTTAAGTCCTGTGGCTGACCTGGTCTCGATCAGGGCGTTTACGGCAGATCCGCACACGTGATCCTGTGTCACCTCTCCGGCAAAGTCGTCGATAACTATATAATCTGCTGTCTTAAGAACATCTGATACAGATTCCGCCGTGTATCCTATATCCTCACACTTGATATAGTAAACGCTCTTGCCGAGCTTTATTGCTGCCTTGCAGACGCAGATCGCAAGATAAGTCTTGCCGCTCTGGGGTTTGTCAGAATAAAGCCAGAGACTTTTATCCTTGTATGCTCCGGAATTCATCATGATGGACACCATGGAATTAAGGATCTTCTCTCTTGCCTTGCCGTTGCCAAGATAATCGTTCCTATAGTGCTTCATATCGAAGGATGCATAATCTGCCATGCCGGAATCATTGACCGCTTCTTCGATAAGATCCTTCCTGCAGGAGCACACCTTCCTGGTACCGTCACTGCCGGTTATGTATCCCGTGTCAGAGCACTTACTGCAGATAAATACCTCTTCATTATAATCAGGATCGATCCTGCTGCTCTTGATTATGAGATCTCTTTGTTCCTCACGCTTGCTGATCTGCTCATCCAATATCTTAACAAGCTTGTCGTTCTTATCGATCTTGGCAACAAGTCTCTTGCCTGTAAGGTCAGTTATATCCTTGTCTGCTTGCTGGAGTTCAGGACAACGGGAGTATATTTCCTTCAGTCTTTCTTCGCGTCTTAAGACACGAAGAGAGGCCGCTTCGGAATTAGCCATGTTAATGAGCTCTCTAATCGTCATCGTCGTCTCCTCCAAACATACTGAGGACATCGTCCGGAACATTTGCTTCAGGGTCCTCGTCTTCTCTTGTATCCTTTTTCTCTTCTCTTGTGATCCCCGCTTCAACTCCGCTCTTCCAGACTGTATCAGCCTTGGCTTTGCGCTTATCGTATTTGCGCTTATTGGCGGTATGCTGCTCATTCTCGTACTCTTCGGCCTTGCTGACGCTGTCGCATCCGTTCTCAAACCAGCGGGTCAGGGTGTCGTCTATATTAAGGATAGTGATCTTGCCTCTATACTCATTCTTCTTGATGGCATAGTAGACCATATCCTCGCCGAAACAGAACTTATCCACCCAGCCGTGGATCCTGCTCTCATCCAGTTCATTGATGGTTATCCTCAGAGTCTTTCTGCACAGGGCAACGAGCTTATCCTTTTCTTCATTGCGCTCAAGATATGTCTCGAGCTTATCTATGGTGGTATAGCCCTTGTTGTACCATTCCTCAGCAAGCTTCTCCATACGGTTATAGCTGCGGGACATTTTTCTTCTTGCACCTTCGCTGAAGAGCTGGTAGCAGACCTTGTCATCGAACTTGTACTCCCAGAGGCACTTATCGATGAGCCTGTAGAAGATATTGGCCATCCTCCCGCCATAGAAGGTATTGTTTATGGAATCAGCAAGCACTGCCCTTCTGCTCTCATCGCTGCTGAGCTCAAGGTTTGTGCCGTCTCCCATGGCTACCCTGGTCTTGATGTATTCACTGACCTCGTTCATCTTCAGGTCTGTCAGGCTGTATCCTTCGTCATTCTTATCGAGAAGGCCCTTGGATAAAAGCTCTGATATGACTTCGTAGATATCTTTGTCCTGTAATATGCTTAAAGACTTAAGATCCTGCTCTGCAAAGGCTCTGCCCTTAAACTCCATGCTGCAGTAAAGGTATACCATAACAGCATTCCTGGACAGCTCCGGCAGGTATCTGACAATAAAAATATCGGGTATTAGAGTATCCGATATAACCAATCTGTTTTCTTCTTTTCCCATAACATAGACATTATATCACGGAGGCAGGATAAATAAATCCGGTCGGGATAAATCCCGACCGGACTGTAGTTACTAAGCTTAGGACTTAAGAATTATGCTTCTGTAGCCTTCTTAACATAAGAAGCGTAACGCTCTCTGCTGTCCTTATAGCATCTGTTGAAGAGGTCATCAACGATCTCTGCATCATACTTCTTGTAAAGAGTGTTGTAACGTACTTCACCCTTAAGGAATTCGAAGAAGTCGCCCTTAGGCTCCTTGGAGTCTAATGTGAACGGATTCTTGCCTTCTGATGCGAGAGTCGGGTTGAATCTGAAGAGGTGCCAGTAACCGCACTCTACAGCCTGCTTCTCTCTGATCTGAGCCATCTTGAGGCCGCCCTTGATACCATGGTTGATACAAGGAGCATAGCAGATGACGAGGGAAGGTCCGTGGTAAGCTTCAGCCTCGGAGAATGCCTTGATTACCTGGTTCTTGTCAGAGCCCATAGCAACCTGAGCAACGTAAACGTAGCCGTAGCTCATAGCCATCATACCGAGATCCTTCTTCTTAACGTGCTTACCACCTGCAGCGAACTGAGCAACAGCACCCTGAGGTGTGGACTTGGAAGCCTGTCCGCCTGTGTTGGAGTAAACCTCTGTATCGAGTACGAGAACGTTAACATCCTCACCTGTAGCGAGAACATGGTCAAGTCCGCCGTAACCGATATCGTAAGCCCAGCCGTCACCACCGATGATCCACTGAGATCTCTTGATGAAGAAGTCCTCATACTCGAGAGCCTTCTTAGCGGCATCAGAACCTTCAGCCTTGAGTTCAGCAGCGAGCTTGTCAGAGATCTCACGTGTATTCTCAGCAGAGTTATAACCGTCGATCCAAGCCTGAGCAGCTTCCTTGAGTGATTCAGAAGATGTAGCAGCAACTGTCTCTTCAACCAGGAGCTTAGCTCTTGATCTGAGCTGCTTATAGCCGAGGTACATACCAAGACCGTGCTCAGCGTTATCCTCGAAGAGTGAGTTAGCCCATGCAGGACCATAGCCCTGAGCATTTGTTGTATAAGGCATAGAAGGAGCAGAACCACCCCAGATCGAAGAACAACCTGTAGCATTGGAGATCTGCATTCTGTCACCGAAGAGCTGTGTTAAGAGCTTAGCATAAGGTGTCTCACCGCAGCCTGCGCATGCGCCGGAGAATTCGAGGAGCGGCTGCTCGAACTGTGAACCCTTAACCGTAGCCTTAGCCATCGGGTTAGCCTTAGGTGTAAGAGCTACGCAGTAATCCCAGTTCTCAGCTTCCTTGAGGTTATCCTTGAGAGGTACCATTGTGATAGCCTTCTCCTTAGCGATACAAGACTCTACGCAGATACCGCAGGAGAGGCAGTCCATAGCAGATACCTGGATCCTGAACTTCATGTTGTCGTAAGGCTTCATGCCCTGCTTTGTCTCGAAAGGAGCATTTGCTGCCTCTTCCTCTGTAAGGAGGAACGGACGGATAGCTGCATGAGGGCAAACGATGGAGCACTGGTTACACTGGATACACTTGGAAGCATCCCAAACAGGGATATCTACTGCTGTACCACGCTTCTCGTAAGCTGCAGTGCCCTGAGGGAAAGTACCATCTTCCATACCCTTGAATGTGGATACAGGGAGAGAGTTACCTTCCTGTCTGTTCATTACGTTAACAACCTTCTCGATGAACTCAGGAACAGCCTTCTTCTCTACAGGCTTATCCTCAGCTGTCTTCCAGGAATCAGGGATATCGATCTCAACTACTGCATCAACACCTGCGTCGATAGCCTTGTAGTTCATCTGAACGACATCGTCACCCTTCTTACCGTAGGACTTGAGAGCAGCCTTCTTCATGTAGTCAACTGCCTGCTCTACAGGGAGGATGCCGGAGAGCTTGAAGAATGCGGACTGGCAGATAGTGTTGATCCTGCCGCCGAGACCGATCTCCTTAGCCTTAGCTACAGCGTCCAGTGTGTAGAACTTGATGTTGTTATTAGCGATATAACGCTTCATTGAGCCGGGGAGTCTGTCCTCGAGCTCTTCTCTTGTCCACTGAGTATTGAGGAGGAATGTTCCGCCCGGCTTCAGTGTGGAGAGCATATCGTACTCATAAACATAAGACTGGTTGTGGCATGCAACGAAGTCAGCCTTGTTGATGAGGTATGTTGAACGGATCGGTGTAGTACCGAATCTTAAGTCAGAGATCGTGATACCACCGGACTTCTTGGAGTCATAGGAGAAGTATGCCTGAGCATACATGTCCGTGTGGTCACCGATGATCTTGATGGAGTTCTTGTTGGCACCAACTGTACCATCTGCGCCGAGGCCCCAGAATCTGGCCTGTACTGTGCCCTCGCCTGCAACTTCGATGGACTCGGAGCAGTCAAGTGAGAGGAATGTAACGTCGTCATTGATACCGATGGTGAATCTTTCCTTAGGTGCATCCTTCTTGAGTTCCTTAAATACTGCAAGTACGCACTCAGGTGTTGTATCCTTGGAACCCATACCGTAACGGCCGCCGATGAGCTTAGGAGCATTCTTGCCAACATAAGCTGCAGCAACGTCGAGGAAAAGAGGCTCTGCGTAAGAACCGGGCTCCTTTGTTCTGTCTAAGACTGCGATAGCCTTAGCTGTAGAAGGGATTGCCTCGAGGAGCTTATCTGCAACGAAAGGACGATAGAGGTGAACCTTGACCATACCTACCTTCTCGCCGTGAGCGTTGAGGAAGTCGATAACTTCTTCAGCTGTCTCGCAGACAGAACCCATTGCAATGATAACGCGGTCAGCATCCTCAGCACCATAGTAGTTATAGAGCTTATAGTCTGTGCCACGGATCTCGTTGATCTTATCCATGTAGTACTGAACCTGATCAGGTACTGCAAGATAGAAGGGGTTAGCAGCCTCTCTGCCCTGGAAGTAGATATCAGGGTTCTGAGCTGTACCACGGAGTGTCGGGTGGTTAGGAGAGAGTGATCTCTTACGGAATTCCTTAAGAGCATCGTAATCTACGAGAGAACCGAGTGTCTCATAGTCGATAACCTCGATCTTCTGGATCTCGTGTGATGTACGGAAACCATCGAAGAAGTGGAGGAAAGGAACTCTTGTTCTGATAGTTGTAAGGTGTGCTACTGCTGCAAGGTCAGCTACTTCCTGAACGGAGTTAGAGCAGAGCATAGCGAAACCTGTCTGGCGGCAGGCATAAACGTCTGCATGATCGCCGAAGATGTTGAGTGCGTGAGCAGCAAGAGCTCTTGCGGAAACATGGAATACGCAAGGGAGGAGCTCGCCTGCGATCTTATACATGTTAGGAATCATCAGAAGGAGACCCTGAGATGCTGTATAAGTTGTTGTCAATGCACCTGTTGCGAGTGAACCGTGAACTGCGCCTGATGCGCCGCCCTCTGATTCCATCTCTACGATGTTGACGGTCTGTCCGAAAATGTTCTTTCTTCCCTGCTGTGCCCACTGATCTGTGTGGTCAGCCATAGGGGATGACGGTGTGATAGGGTAGATTGCAGCGTTCTCAGTAAATGCATACGAAGTATAAGCCGCAGCCTCGTTACCGTCCATGGTCTTTTTTGTCAATTCTGCCATAAGACTGGATCTCCTTAATGTGAAAATTTATGGTTGAGATTCAACCACATACAAAACAAGACAATTATAAACCAATTTATTAATATGTGGGGGCAGAAAACAAATAATTTTCAGTTTGTTTTTCATTAAAAAAAGCTCGGAAAGTACCGAGCTTTTTGAGTTTCCGTTATATGTCGCAAACCTTTATGCAGTTCCGCCATCTCCGCCTCCAGCAGTCGGGTCTGTATTCTCCGGTGGAGTGGTCTGTTCAGGCGTTGTCTCTGGCGGTGCAGTTGTCGATGACTCTGTCGGTGCCGGTGTTGTTTCCGGGGGCTGCGTCTCTGAAGGTGTTGTTTCAACGGGCTGAGGCATTGTTACCGTACCGGTAGTAGCATCGAAGGGAGCGTGGGAGCCGTCCGGGAGGAGGGTTCCTACTTCTACCCTCTTGGCGTACATTCTATATACTGTTGTATTGGCTTCTTCCCTCTTGATCTCTGTTCCGTTTGCATCGTACCAGACCTTGTATACGACTGCCGTAACGCCATCGTGGCCGGCTCTTACCGTATTGGTCTGACCTGCAGGGAGCTCGCCGTTGGGAACGTATTCAGTACCGCTGGTAGGTGTTCTGGATGTGATCTCACGCTCAAGTCTTATATACTCACCGTTAGGAAGTCTCTTGCCGTAGATCTCAGCGTGGCATGTGGAATCTGACGGATCCCAGTAAGCGACGATAAAGATCTGGAAATCGGTATTGTTCTCGAACTTGAAATCGATAGAACCCCAGTCAACAGTAGCATCGCGCCCTTCGTCAACATAGGAGGAAGGCCAGGCGTGTGAGGATCTGTCAACGATCTTAAGGTTAGCCATGAGCACGGCATTGTAAAGAGTGGAGCTTACCTGGCAGATTCCGCCGCCTAAACCCTTCTCATACTGACCGCCTAAGATAACAGTTGCTTCCTTGAAGCCTCTTGCCGGTGTTCTCTCACCTACAACGCCATTGAAGGAGAATACCTCGCCGGGGTTGAGCCTGTAGCCGTTCATGTACTTGCATGCCTGGCTTACATTGCTGTTACGGTTTGCATTGTTGCTGGTTACCGTCTTGTAAGAAGAGATAAGGCCGAAGTTGGCATTGATGTATTCAGATGTAACATTAGGCTGCTCGATCTGGCAGGTGATGTCGACTGTGCCGCTGTATGTAGCACTGTCGATCAGTGCCTTTACCGCATCTGCGGTTGCAGCGGAATCAACATGGTAGCCTACACTCTCGGGAACAACGTCGAAGGCGTGTGAATCTGTATTGAAGGACTGGATATAAGCATCGCTCATTGAAGTCTCAAGGGGATCTACGATAGATGAGACGATGGTCTGCAGTCCGTCTGTATTTACTGTGTAAGCCGTGTTGAAAGTCTGACCCTGGACCTTAAGCTGCTGGAACTTATTGTAGTTATCTGTGAGCTGGAGGTAATCCTCATCTGTAAGAGGCTCTGACTGAGGCCTTGCATATGCAAATGCCTGCTCTACCACCTGAGCGCCGTTCCAGTTAAGAGCCAGGGAGCTGAGATCCAAGGGGAATGTACGGTCTTCGAGCTTTAATGTGTAGTCGAGTGTTACGGGAGCTTCAGGCTGCTTGGCAGATACAGCTGCAAGGGCCTGATCCTTAGTCATACCCCCTACCGGAACACCGTCTATTACGATACCGTCGTAGAAGACATCCGTATTAAGTTCAGCATAAGCATCGTCACAAGTGATCTTCTGCTCTGTGCCGTCTGCCATGGTAACTGTGATCTTATCCTTGAAGAGATTGATAACATCAACATACTTGCCTGTAATGAACAATACGCCGCCTGCTATTATCAGGACTGCAAGTACGGATACAAGGATAGCAGGAGCCCTGCTCTTGCCCTTGGCTTTGGATGTTTTCTTGGAAGAAGGCGCTGAAGTCTTCTTTGTAGAAGTCTTGGCCTTCGGTTTGGTATTTGATGCACCGAGCGCACTATAATCAAATTCAACAGGTGAATGCGGAGTTGACTGCCTTACCTGGGAACCGCTCCTTACAGCCGGCACCTGTCTTGATCTGTTCGCATTGGAATTTCCACTTGTTTTCTTCATAATTAACCCCTATTTGTCACTACCCGAATATCATAAACATCTATGACCAAAACTTCAATTCTTTTAATAAATAAAAGTAGCAAAAAAAGAAAGAATTTATCCCATTTCTATTGTAAGATTTTTACTGACCATTATCAAAAAGGAAAAGAAGTGTTACCAAAATGGAATACCGTTATATTCTTGCATCAGATATGGACTTTACTCTCCTTATGCCCGGAGAGGATATCAGCGAAGAGAACAGCCGCGCCATAAGAGCTCTTATGGATAACAAAGTGGCATTTACGATCGCGACGGGAAGATCTTCTTTTCTCGTAGGTAAATTTGCCGAAAGATTAGGGCTCGATGTCCCCCTTATAACCGGCAACGGCGGCGCTCTCTTTGACAGCAGGACCAGAGAGGACATCTACTCGGCAGATTTCCCCGAAGATAAGCTGAGGCAGGTCCTTGGCAAGGTATTGAAAGGCAATGTCAATGCAGCCCTTTATTCCACTACCGGCATATATTTTACTCCGGAATCCACAAGGAGATTCTTCTGCGAGGACTATAACAGGGATGTTCCTGACAGCAAGAAGGCTCCCCTCTTTGACATAGACAGGGATTTTCTTAAGCAGGATAAGATCCCCACGTTTAACAAGTTTCTTCTGATAGATCCTCCGGAAGATCTAGCTCTGGAATTAAGATCTGACCCGGATCTAAGCATAGTATCCTCCGGCCCTTCTTTCTACGACATAATGGCAAAGGGCGTATCCAAGGGGGGCGCCCTGATGAGGCTCTGCGATATCCTTAATATCCCCCGAGAAAACAGCTTTGCCATAGGCGATTCGGAGAATGACATCTCCATGCTTGATATGGCAGGCAACGGGATAGCAATGGCAAATGCCGACGACATAACAAAGAAAAGCGCGTCGTATATAACGGCGCGCTGTGAAGAATTCGGTTTTGCCAAAGCAGTCTACGAATATATCCTGCCCATGGTTACTTGAGCTTTGCTTCGATGTAACCTGTAACCTCGCTCTTTATAGAAGCAAGTCTTGAGACAGCTTCATCCTTATCCTGAGCATATGTACCAAAGTAGATCTTGAGCTTGGGCTCTGTGCCGGAAGGTCTTGCGCATGCCCAGTCGATGCCCTTGTCTCCGCCTAACTCGTAGAGGATAACATTGGACTCGGGAAGAGTTATCTCGGACTTAGATACTCCGTCTTCGGTAAAGTCGTATCTTGTTCCTGTCTTGTAGTCTCTTACGGCTAATACCGGGATATTTCCAAGAAGCTTTGCAGCCTCGCCTGAGTTCTTGCAGGATTCGAGCTCAGCTCTTAACTCCTTCATGGCATTCTGTATCTTCTCGATGCCTTCCTTGCCTTCCAATGTCTTGCTTACTGTCTCTTCAACACCGAAGCCGTACTTCTCGTATAAATGATCCAATCTGTCGACTAAGGTCTCGCCCTTCTCGAAGGAAGCAGCAGCCATATTGCAGATGAGCATGGCAGCAACTACAGCGTCCTTGTCTCTAACGTCAAGACCTGATAAGTAGCCGTAGCTTTCCTCAAAGCCGAACTGGAAGTGCTTGTCTCCAAACTCGTCAAAGATCTTGATCTTCTCACCGATGAACTTAAATCCTGTGAGGACTTCCATAAGCTCTACTCCGTAGTGAGCTGCGATCTTACCTGCAAGCTTGGTGGATACGATGGTGGTAACTGCGAAGGAATTATCAGGAAGATTTCCTGCTTCAGACTTTGCATCGAGGATGTAATCCAGGAGCATGAGACCCATCTGATTACCTGTAAAGCACTTGTACTTACCATCAGCAGTCTTGGCGGCAACACCGATCCTGTCTGAATCAGGGTCTGTGCCGAATACGAGAGAAGCATCTGTCTTCTTAGCCAATTCTATAGCCATGGAGAGTGCATCCGGATCCTCAGGATTGGGGAGCTTTACCGTAGGGAATGCTCCGTCAGGAAGCTCCTGTTCAGGAACGATGTGGATGTTTGTGAATCCGACTCTTTTAAGGATCCTTCTTACAGGCTTGTTGCCTGAACCATGAAGAGGAGTGTAGACGATGCTCATGTCCTTTTGCTTGTCGATGGCATTCTGATCTACGACGAGACCTGCCAGCATCTCTGTATATGCCTTGTCGATCTCTTCGCCGAAGAGCTTGACCAGGCCCTTGTCCTTAGCCTCTTCCAAAGACATCTTCTTGATGTCTCTTATGTCTGTTATATCTTCGATCGCATGGAGGATAACATCAGCTGCTTCAGGAGGTACCTGACCGCCGTCCTCGCCATATACCTTATAGCCGTTGTACTTGGAAGGGTTGTGGGATGCGGTGATCATGACACCGGCAAAAGCCTTGAAGTATCTTACTGAGTAAGAGCATACAGGTACCGGACGGAGCTCATCTGACAGAAGGCTGGGGATACCATATGCGGCAAGTGTCGTTGCTGTTATCTCGGCAAACTCCGGCGAATAATGTCTTGAATCGTAGGAGATAACGACTCCGCGCCTAACAGCCTCTTCGCCGCTGCTCAAAATAAACTGGGCAAGTCCTGCAGAAGCCTTGGCAACAGTATAGATATTCATCCTGTTTGTACCGGCACCTAATACTCCTCTGAATCCTGCCGTACCGAATTCCAGGTTCTTGTAGAATCTGTCTTCGATCTCCTTGTCATTACCCTCTAATCCCTTAAGCTCAGCTCTTGTATCCTCGTCGAAAAAAGGATCCGTAAGCCAGAACTTATACTCATCCATATAGCTCATGGAAGCCACCTCCGTAAAATTTATCGCATAAATAATATATCAATTATCCTGCCGTGTCTTATATTTTCGAGTGCTTTTTATCAACAAAAGCGAATACGGCAAGGGAAACGAGCCCCAAAACCGTTACTATAAGCCCGGCCTTAAGGCCCGGTGCTTCAAATACCAATTCAGCGCTGTGACTGCCTGAAGGACAATCAAAGGCGATGAAAGCCTCCTGATAGACCGAATAATCACAGGGCTCTCCGTCGATGTAGAGCGTCCATCCCTCTTCTGCAGGGATCGTGGTTATAACGGTCTCGTTATCTGCAATATTATCTATATCAAATCTTACCAGGCCGTCCTCAAAGTCTGTGACCTTTACCTTGGAGGTATCCACACCTGCAAACTGACTTGCAAAGATGTCCTGATCAAATACTGCAAAATTGATGTCAAGATACCTCCAGACCTCAGAATCAGACATGATGGTCACCTTGACATTCTCCCCCTCTGCAAAGGAGCCTATGCGGTATATCCTTGAATAGTAGGTATCCTCAGAGCCTGAACCTATCAGGATGCCGTTGACATAGACAGAAGTAGCACTCATCACTCTCGGGCAGGAGATATTGAGGTAGAGCTCCTTATCAGTCCGGGATATGAAGCTATACTCGAGCACGATGGGGGTGTTCTTATTGGCCTGATTTATAACTGTGGCATTATCAGCTGCCTTGGCACCAACCGTGGCCTCAAGTCCCAGAGGATCAGATACGGCAACAGAGATATCAGCGCCCTCCTGCTCTTCTTCAAGCCTTCTCTCGTATTCAAGACCTGTCACATAATCGCTCTTATCGAAGATAAAGCCTCCTATGAGATTGGGGCTACCGACCATGCTGTCAGCAGGGACAAAGAAATCCTCTGTGAAAGATCCGGGGAACATGGACTTGTACCAGTCATTTTGAAGGGCGAAATAATCCTTATCTGATGTAGCCTTCTCAAGCCTGTAGAAATCAAAATCCAATGCGCCCTTATCTGCAGCAAAACCTAAGGGGAGAACATCAGGATTTGAATAGTATTCCAGATGGGATCCCGGAGTTACGGGACCTTTGGGCTCGCCCAGTGAGTAGCTCTTCCTACTTGCAACGGTACCTACAGAGAAGAAACAGTCAGCTGCAGGATCAGCAAAAGTATAGTAAGTTACAAAGTAATTGTAGTTAGTAGCATAGCCCAGCTGCTTTAAGAATCTGTGCATCAGTTTATTGGAATTTGAATTGAAGAATCCGACGCCGCTGTAATTGCCGTACATGGTAAGGCCTGAATCAGCGTAGTATTCGTTATTGTAGTTCTCAAGTTCCTCCACCTCGGTCCTGTATGCATTGAGCTCAAGATCGTTTGCAGCAGCAAGATCGCCATAAAGCTCGATCTCTTCGATGGAAGAAGCAAACTCTTCGGTATCGCCGTTAAAGTTTGTATAAGTCTCTATCCCTGCTGTGAGCATCGGTCCTGCAAAGACCAGCTCAAATACGGTTGCCGCAGCAAGAAGGGGCGATATCATCTGGGGCATATCCTCAAGCTGCTTGGGCCAGGACTGCCTGGTATAAAGGAGCAGGATACCGAAGTTTACAAGGATCAGGACCAGGTTATAGATGAATATCTTATCCTCTGTCTTGTAAGCACCTATGGTATGGGATATAAACAGCATCGCAAGCATGACTCCGCAGGCGATCGCCATATCCCGCGGCCTTATCTGCCTTATCTTCTCCAGCACCTTGAGTGCTATTACCAGGAAGAATGGCAGGAATACAAAGGCGTGTCTGTGCCAGAACCAGTTAGGATCGTCGAAGACCTGCCAGATCTTGTCGAACCAGTAGATAGCTGTCGATATATATACTCCCGCAAGGCAGGCTATGTATATCTTTTTGTCTCTGCCCTTAAACAGCGGGGATACAAGGTAGATCAGGATCAGCATTGTGATGAGCAGGCTAAGGAAGATAAAGGGCTTATTGGCAGGCATTACCTTGCCAAACTCACCGGGATCTCCCAGAAGGAGCATATCCATAAGGTCCAAAGGTGTATAGAGGACCAGCGCATGAGTGCCGGAAGGGATGGTCTTATCTGCATTCCTTATGGTATCAAGTCCTACAGGGATAATGAGGACTGCCACGCTCATGGCGCTCATTGCTGCAATGGCAATAAATCTCAATATCTTGGACAGAGCTTCCTTGAGCTTATATCTCATGGCAAAGAGCCTTACCAGGAGATATACAAAACTGAAAGCGCCTGCCATATAGGCAATATAGTAATTAGACCAGAAAAGTACAAGGAGAGTAAATACTATGCCCTTATACCTGCCGGTCTTAATGAACTTCTCTGCAAAATATAAAAGCAGCGGGAGCAGATAGTATCCGTCGAGCCACATGATGTGGAAGGCAAAAGCCTGGGAGTAGAGGGAAAATGCGTAAACAAGACCCAGAAGCACCGGCCACTTTGTCTTCTTGTCCTCTGTTCTTGAAGAAAGAAACAGACACATAAATGAAGCTGACAAAGTAAGCTTAAGGGTTATTATCACGACCACGAGAGTATCTATCTGCGAAGGCTTAAATAGCAAAGTCAGTATATTAAAGGGGCTTGCCAGATAGTAACCGTAGCTTCCTGCGAAATTCTTGCCGAGGCCGAGACAGAAGGAATAGGACAAAAGCCTTACAATGTCTTTCGGAGAAGAATGGAATATCTCAAGAAGCTTATTCCTAAGGAGAATAAGGAAGGGAGCATACTGCCCGGACAGGTCACTTATCAGGACTGAATAGTTGCCAAAAGGAGGCTTGCGGCAGATCAGTGTAACTATGGCATAGAGCACTAAAGCAAGGCCAAAAGTTATGATGGGTCTGTTATCGATCTTTAAAGAAGGTGGTGATTTCTTCTTAGCTCCGCCGTCAAGTGATTTGAGTTCCTTCATCTAACTAAAGCCGCCTTCCACAGTTGATCAAAAAGTATCAATTTAATGATTTTTTGATTATAATACATTTTATTAAACCGTTTCAATGCAGGAGGCTCTCGAATGCTTATAAGTCTTGTTGTTCCATGCTATAACGAAGAAGAAGCCCTTCCTGTTCTCTACGCTGCCCTTAAGGATGTAAGATCGCAGGTTACTGATCATTCCTTTGAATTTGTCTTCGTGAACGACGGCAGCAGAGATAAGACCAAAGACGTGATCAAGAGCCTCGCAGCAGAAGACCCGGATGTCAGATATCTGATGTTCTCACGCAACTTCGGCAAGGAAGCTGCCATGTATGCAGGCCTCGAGAAAGCAAAGGGTGATTGTATCGCGATCCTGGATGCGGATATGCAGGACCCGCCTTCACTTATCCCCCAGATGATAAAAGACATCGAGACCGGCAGCTGGGACATAGTCGCAGCCAGAAGAGTTACCCGCAAGGGCGAGCCCAAGATAAGGAGCTTTTTCGCAAGGAAGTTCTACCGGATAATCAACAAGATGTGCGATGTTGAAATAGCAGACGGCGCCAGGGACTTCAGGCTTATGACAAGACCCGTTGTGGATGCCATACTAAGCGTATCCGAGAGGCAGCGCTTTTCGAAGGGTATATTTGCCTGGGTAGGCTTCAGGACCAAGTGGGTCGAACATGAGAATGTTGAGAGGGCTGCAGGCGAAAGCAAATGGAGCTTCTGGTCTTTGTTCAGATATGCGATAGACGGCATCGTCTCATTTACCACGGCCCCTTTGAGAATATCGATCTATCTTGGCATCGGATTCGCCTGTCTTGGTTTTGCATACCTGCTGTATTACGTAATAAGGGCGATAATCCTGCAGATCTACAATACCGTTCCGGGTTATCCGTCACTCCTGTCATTTATACTCTTTATCGGAGGTCTGATCCTGATGTGCCTCGGAATAATCGGCGAGTATATAGGCAAGATCTATATCGAATCCAAGCGCCGCCCTATCTATATTGCCTCCGAAGAGAGCAAGGACGAGGATTAATCCTTGGCAAGATACCTGAAAAAGAAGGTCTTGCCATAGTCATCTATATAAAACTGCTCCTTGATCACCTCAGCATATTCTGCCTGGTTGATATTGCCGAATGAGCCTATGTTCTCGGCATTACTCACGTCGCCTGTAAGCTGGGATCCGAAGATGACAAACATATTCTCCAGCGCAGGAAACATCATGAGCACAACAGCAAGGCAGATGCCGGTTAGCCTCAGCCTGATGCCTCGCCCTTTTGGTATATCCCTTATCTCAAATATTTCCGTAAGCTTTGCAGCAAGATATATCTGCAGTACAAAAAGCGCCGGCATGGAGCCTCGCATGGTAAGGTCGTTCATCTCGGATATCCTGTAGAAAGGCAATATCAGAAGGGTTATTACCGCTGCGATAAATACAGGGTCCTTCTTATGCTCTTTGCCAAGGATCAGGACAAAAGCTCCTATCTCCACCAAGATAAATATCAGATAGCAAGGGATAAACCACAGAGGTTCCTCGTAAAAAGAGATGGTAAAGCCCCTGTATTCCACGGCTCCGGAATTTGCCATATAAAAACTGCCGAACACTGTAAGAAGGGCTATTACTGACAGGATATTTACAGGCGATAGTACGTTCTTTACTATATGCTTGCCTCTGCCGCATCCGGTATCCTTATCAAGGAGCCTGGCAATAGCTACCGGTATCATACCTATTACTGCCCAGGGTGAATATGCAAAGAGCACTCCGGCAGTAAGAGCCATGGATCTGGTATTCTTCTGCATCAGGATCAGAGTCATCACCAGGAAACAGGGCACCACCTGGTTAAACACATTGCAGTACTCGGTAAAATTGGCGATATAGCTGATACATGGGACATATCCTTCAAGCCAGAGCCAGGCCTCGTAGTGAGTTACGGCATAGAAAGCATCCGGGAGAGCGTCAAGCCCTGCAAAGAATACATAGACAAAGGGTATTGCAAAAGATGCCCGTTTGGTAAAATACGTCATTCCGACAAGGGTAAGAGCCATTCCCAGAGCATTCCATATAAGAAGGAAGATATTTGCAGCCCCAAGGCCCAAAAGCTTTCCAACCACTGCAGCCGGGAGGAAATAGGCAAAGTAATAGCAGAAAGCGACTTTGCCTCCGTCAAATCCCAGGATCTGCCTTACTTCAGGATTTGTCTGAGTGGAATAATCATATATGACAGGCCATTTATAATCTATGAGGTCTCTTAAGATCGCTCTCCTGTAAGGGTGATCCTGAAGCGTAAAGATAAACTCCCCTACTCCGGTTATAAATGAGATAAGGAGCGCTATTACAGCAAAGGCAATAAGGTATTTATAGGGGATCTTGATATAAGTTTTGCAAGAAAGCTTCTCTCCCGCAATACCTCTGCCGCAGTCTAAAACAGCTACTACAGTAAGTCCTGCAAATATAACGCTTACCGGGATAGCTGCCCCGGGTCTTAAGTAGCCTATGGTAAAGATCAGGACCGGGATCATGAGATAGATCATGGAGATCATGTAGAAAGTATCTGAAGAGATCTTAAATCCTTCAGAGGCAGATGACTTGCTTATGTCAGTAACTTCCCTCAATTATTGCACCTGATTTATCTAAAAATATAAAACAATTATAACCCATGCGGGCGATAAAACCCACGGTTTTAACCGTGAGGATGATAGCCCGCTCTTTAATCTCTGTAGATAATATATTAACTAGCATCTGCTAATATGTTACTATTCATCTATGAAGAATGAATATAAACATACAAAGACAACAGTGTCCTCGATATCGCAAAAAAATATTTAATATCCAAGGCGTTGAGAATAGATTCAAAGAACTAACCATTGCTGAGTGCAATAAAGGGGCTGTCAGTAGCCTGAATACCGACAAATACCGTAGGGCATACGGAAATTTACGCTTGTGGAGACCGTGTAAAACTAAAGCTTTTGTAGCAATGTAGTGGTCGCTGAAACAAGAATCCAACGACTTTAGTGTGGAGTGTCAAAACCTACAAAAAGGTATACTTGAAACAAAATAATCTATCGGAGGTGCATTATATGCCAAAAAGATCTGATGCTGTTTCAGCCAAACAGTTAAAGCAGATGGAAGCCGACTTTAATTGCAAAAGAGCAAATGTCATTGCCTCTAATGCTGCAGTAAAGAGCGGCGTCATCGCAGCCGCAACCGACTACCGCGAAGCCCGTAAATATCCCTTCACCTTCTCAGTTGACCTTAAGCAGGGCGATATCACAGACCAGAAGAATTCCGGGAGATGCTGGATCTTTGCTGCTCTTAACACGTTCAGATATGAACTTATCAAGAAGTATAACCTTAAGACATTTGAGCTGTCCCAGAACTATATTTTCTTCTACGACAAGCTGGAGAAGGCTAATTACTTCTTCCTTAATGCCATTAATCTTAAAGACGAGGATGTATCAGGCAGGCTCTACTCCTTCCTTAACACTGACCCTCTGTGCGACGGCGGCCAGTGGGACATGCTCGCCAACATCGTAAGGAAATACGGCGTTGTCCCCTCATATGCATATCCTGATTCCAAGAATGCCACAAGCTCAACCTGGCTTAACGAATTCCTCACATCCATAATCAGGGAGAGAGCTATATGGATGAAGGAAGCTGCCAGGGGCGGTGCCACACTTGCCGACCTTAACGACATGCGCACCATAGCTCTTAACGAAGTCTACAGGGTCCTGGCAATAACTTTAGGTCAGCCTCCCAAACAGTTTGACCTCATAATGAGGAACGAGGACGACAAGGTAATATCCGAGTCAGGCATCACCCCTAAGGAATTCTTCGATAAGTATATCGGTATCGATCTTGACTCCAGGATCAGCATAATCAATGCAACCTCCGAGGATAAGCCCTTCGGCAAGACCTATTCGGTTAAATACCTCGGTAATGTAACAGAGGGCGCCCCCGTTAAGTATCTTAATCTCCCAATGGATTCCTTCAAGCAGGCAGTTATTGCCCAGCTCAAGGACGGTCACCCGGTATGGTTCGGCTCCGACTGCATGAAGTTCTCCTTAAGGGATGAAGGCATATTTGACCGCAAGGCCTGCGGAGTCGAGTCATTCTTCAATGTAAAGTACAACTTTACAAAAGCTGACAGGCTGACTTACGGAGACAGCGCCATGAACCATGCGATGGTCCTCCTGGGCGTCAATCTTGATAAGGACGGTAAGCCTGACCGCTGGAGGATCGAGAACAGCTGGGGCGACAAGGCAGGCTCCAAGGGCTACTATGTATGTTCAGACGAATGGTTCGATGAATTCGTCTATCAGGCAGTCGTAGATAAGAAATACCTGAAATCCAAGGAACGCAAATTGTGGGATATGGATCCTGTGCTCCTTGAGCCCTGGGATCCTATGGGAACACTTGCAGACTAAATACATCCCGTAGCTATGTAAATATTATGCCCCGAAACATCTTAAAATGCTTCGGGGCATTGTTCTAACCATAGGATTTCTGTGCCGCTCATATTCATGAGGGCTGCGAAGTATCAGAGCTCAACTGTCATGAACTCGATAGCCTGCTCCTCAAGGGGTCTGTCGCTGTAGTCTGTATCTACAGAAGCGATCTTGTCCACTTCCTCGATGCCTTCTATAACCTTGCCGAATGCAGCATACTGGCCGTCAAGGTGGGGTGAATTCGCATGCATGATAAAGAACTGTGATCCTGCTGAATTCGGATCCATGGCTCTTGCCATAGAGAGAACTCCTCTTTCGTGCTTAAGGTCATTCCTAAACCCGTTTGCTGTAAACTCACCCTTGATCGTATAGCCGGGACCGCCCATGCCTGTTCCTGTAGGGTCACCGCCCTGGATCATAAAGCCAGGGATAACACGGTGGAAGATAAGACCGTTATAAAAACCCTTGCCTGCAAGGTCTATAAAATTCTTAACTGTCTCAGGCGCGATATCAGGATAAAGCTCTGCTTTGATCACTCCGCCATTCTTAAGCTGGATGGTTACGATAGGATTGCTCATGATTATTGATTCCTTCCTTATTTCTGCCTATAAGATCTTAATATCTCATCCTTGATCTTCCAGAGTTCGGGACTTAAGTCAACGTAGTAGTTATGCGGATTCTCGAATCTCTTTACCGAATCCCACAAGGAGTCTATCTCCTTTGTGCAATAGGCACGTACTTCCTCGATGGAAGGCTTATCGTATACGAGCTTGCCCCCGTCGAAGATCTTGACCAAGAGCTTCCTTGTCTCATAGTTTGTAAGAGTCTTGGCCTTCCATGTGTCGTTAGGATCAAAGATCTCATAAGGCTCGCCGTCAGGCACTTTCTCACCTGCTACAGTAACAACGTCAGCCAGAGCCTTACCTGTGGACTTGTCGTAGAATCTTATGATCTCCTTGCTGCAGGGATTTGTGATCTTGGCTCTGCTGTCAGAGATCTTCATCTTAGGGATGATGTTGCCGTTCTCATCTTCAACTGCAGAGATCTTATAAACACCTCCGAATACAGGCTCAGCCTTGGATGTGATAAGTCTCTCACCTACGCCGAAGGAGTCGATGCAGGCGCCCTGACTTATAAGGTCTCTTATGAGGTACTCGTCAAGAGCGTTGGATACGGTGATCTTACAATCTGTAAGTCCTGCCTCGTCAAGCATCTTCCTGGCCTGCTGTGTAAGATAGGTAAGGTCTCCTGAATCGATCCTTATACCCTTAAGCCTCTCGCCCATAGGCTCTAAGACTTCCTTAGCGCATCTGATGGCATTGGGGATACCTGATCTTAATACATCGTAGGTATCTACCAGGAGCAGAGCTCCCTTAGGATAAGACTTGGAGTAAGCCTTAAATGCTTCAAACTCACTGTCAAAGAGCATTACCCATGAGTGAGCCATCGTTCCGGAGAGAGGAATGTTAAACTGCTGTCCGCAGATAGTGCAGGATGTGCCTGCCGCACCTGCGATATAAGCAGCTCTTGCGCCGAGGACTGATGCGTCAAAGCCCTGAGCTCTTCTCGCACCGAATTCCATTACAGGCCTGCCCTCTGCTGCTCTTACGATCCTTGCTGTCTTTGTGGCAATAAGGGTCTGATGGTTGATGGTGCAAAGGAGCGCCGTCTCCATGAGCTGTGCCTGGCTTATAGGACCTCTTACCTTGATCAGAGGCTCACCGGGGAACACAACTGTGCCCTCCGGTATTGCCCATACGTCACATTTGAATTCAAAATTCCTGAGGTAATCTATGAACTTATCGTTGAAGTGATAGTTGTCCTTGAGGAAGGTCAGGTCTTCTTCGGTAAATGTGAGATTGGACAGATAATCTATGACCTGCTCCACGCCGCACATTACCGCATAACCGCCGTTCTCGGGGATGTTCCTGAAAAACATATCGAAATAAACGATCTTGTCTCCGCATCCGTTGTCCAAGTAACCGTTTGCCATGGTAAGCTCGTAGAAATCCGTGAGCATGCTCATGTTTGTACGGTCATTCCACATTCCGTAATCCATATTAATTACCTCTTATAGTTTAGTTTAAGACTTTGCTATTTCCTTGATGGATGTTGTAAGTCCGGCAATTCCCTGAAGCTCTGAAGGGATTATGATCTTTGTGGACTGGCCCTGACCTACCTTCTCTAAAGCCTCAAGACCCTTGAGTGCGATAAGACCCTCGTCAGCTCCGACATCCTTGATCATGGCAAGACCCTTAGCTGTAGCTTCCTGGATCGCGAGGATAGCCTCTGCCTGACCTTCAGCTTCGCGGATGGCAGCTTCCTTCTTAGCTTCAGCTCTTAAGATAGCTGCTTCCTTCTCACCTTCTGCAACTCTGATAGCAGATTCCTTCTCACCTTCTGCGATAAGGATCTTCTCTCTCTTCTCTCGCTCAGCCTTCATCTGCTTCTCCATCGCAGCCTGGATCTCCTTAGGCGGGATGATATTCTTGAGCTCAACGCGGTTAACCTTGATGCCCCATGCGTCAGTTGCTTCGTCCAGTATCTCTCTCATTCTTGTATTGATGATGTCTCTTGAAGTAAGAGTCTGGTCAAGCTCCAGATCACCGATGATGTTACGGAGTGTTGTAGCAGAGAGATTCTCAATAGCTACGATAGGACGCTCGATGCCGTATGTATAGAGCTTAGGGTCTAATACCTGATAGAAGATAACCGTATCTATCTGCATTGTAACGTTATCCTTTGTGATAACGGCCTGAGGTGCAAAGTCTGCAACCTTCTCCTTAAGAGAGATCTTCTTGGCTACCTTATCGATGAAGGGGACCTTGAAGTGAAGACCTGTCTCCCATGTTGTCTTGTAGGTTCCGAGACGCTCAACGATGAATGTTGCTGCCTGAGGAACGATCCTGATGCATGAGATGACGCCTGCGAGAAGAATCGCTACGATTACAACGATAGCTACTACTGCACCTGCAGGGCTTGATGAGCTGCTTAAAATTGCCTGTGTCATATTATCCTCCTGTAAATTTAATTGACTTTCTGTTCTACGACGGCCTTAACGCCTTCGATGCGGATTACCTTGACTGCGCTTCCGGCTGCTATGGGAAATTCAGACTTGGCACTCCAAACCTGTCCCATTACCTTGATCTGGCCCTGGCCGTCAACGGGGATGATGTCCTTGATGACCTCTCCCTCCATTCCGATGATACGATCTGCGTTGGTCGGTTGCTTGTCACGCCCGCGTTTCTCGTCCAGACGGGGTTTGATCCATATGATACAGATCACAAAAGTTACCAGTGTAACGAATACCATTACCACGATCTGTGCTACGAGCTCTGCTCCGCAGAGATCCATGACCATCGCTACGAGACAACCTGCTGCAAGCCAAACGGATGACAGCCCCATCGTGAGCGCCTCGACAACGAGAGCAACGATCGCAAGACCAAGCCATACTATCCACAAATTGTCCATCCTATTATCCTCCCTTATATTATTTGAGGGGTTCCAACCCTCAAAGATAATTATATCACCCTTCTAAGAGTTTTGGGGAGAAATCGGTTCTGCGGCAGCCTCTTTGTCAAAGAATACTTCCTCTAATGTAAGGCCTTTGGCAGGAAGGGTCCTTCCTGCATTCGCACGTTCACCTTTGCTAATGATATCAGGTATTTCCGAGGGCAAAATATTGCCGCATCCCACCTCAAGGAGAGTGCCGGCGATTATCCTTACCATGTTATACAGGAAGGCCTGACCTGATACTTCTATCTCGATATGATTTTCGTTTACAGGTTTTACGGATACATTGTAAAGGAGTCTGTCATATGTCTTCTGGCTTCCACCGGCAGCGCAAAAAGCCCTGAAATCGTGCCGTCCCTCAAAATGAACGGCAGCTTCCCTCATCCCGGATATATCAAGATCGTATGGACAGAAATAAGAATATCTGTCATTTAGAGGGGACGGGGTCCTGGCATTATAGATCCTGTAGACATACCTCTTGCCCGTGATATCAAATCTCGCGGAAAAATCCGGTCTCACGTAGAGCGCCTCCCTGACTTTAACATCGTCAGGCAGATCGCAGTTTACGGCTAGGGGGATCCTGTCTTCCGGGATAACAAACGGGACGTCAAGGTGGGAGAGGTGGCATCTTGCATGCACACCCGCATCTGTCCTTGAACATCCCGTGACTTTGATATCTTCTTTGTAGAGCTTGCTTAAAGCCCTGTTTAGTTCATCCTGAACGGTTCTGCCATTCTTCTGCGACTGGAATCCGGCAAAATCCGTGCCGTCGTATTCAACCGTTAGCAAAAGCCGTGGCATAAACTGTTTTACTTGCCGTTCTTGCCGTCATCTACGCAGGACTTACCCATCATGGCAGCTCCTACGATACCTGCATCATTACCCATCTGGGCAAGCTCGATCCTTGTCTTCTTAACGCCGGGACCGAAATAGGGCCTGCTCATAGTCTTCTCACGCATGGGAATAAGGAGCGGGTCACCTTCATTGCATACGCCGCCGCCTACTACGAGTACCTCAGGCATGAAAGTATTAATAGCATTTGCAAGACCATCAGCAAGATAGTCTGTATACATCTCGACTACATCCTTGGCTACCTGATCGCCCTGACGCATAGCGACAAATGCGATCCTGGCATTCCACTCGCCTTCTTCCTTATAAAGATCGTTAAGGAGAGAATCAGGATTAGCCTCTGCAGCTTCCTTAGTCATTCTGGCAAGAGCTGATGCTGAAGCATACTGCTCAAAGCATCCCTTACGTCCGCATCCGCACTGAACGCCGCCGGATACCAGTACTGTGTGACCAAATTCAGAACCTGCCTGGTTAAAGCCGGAGTAGATCCTGCCGTTTGCGATCACGCCTGCGCCGACACCGGTGCCAAGAGTGATCGTAACAGAATCTGCAGCACCCTTGGCTGCACCTGCAACTGCTTCAGCCATCGCTGCGCAGTTCGCATCGTTATCAATATAGACAGGGAGATCGATCACTTCCCTTATGAGTTTTCTCATAGGTGCATTGTTGAAAGGAAGGTTGGATGAATATACCAGGAGTCCTTCTTTGTTGTCAGGGGTTCCGGGTGAGCCGATGCCGATCGCTTCTATGTCCTTCACTTCAAGGCCCAGGTCCTTGATAGTGTCCATGGCGAGAGTACCCATATCATGGATGATCTCTTCCATCGTCCTCTCTGCTCTTGTCTTGATAGAGAGTTTGTTAAGAAGTTTACCTTCAGAGTCTACAACGCCCGCCTTGATGTTCGTGCCGCCGAGGTCAATTCCAACATAGTAAGCCATTATGTAATCCAGCCTTTCGCCTTTATTATGCAACTTGAATTCTATCACAGCATATGATTTATCTCAAAGACAAATCTATTACAACATTGAGCAGGGCGAGGAGTGCGAGGAAGAGCCCTACCAGGGCATCCTTGAACGTGACTTTGAGGGGATGAAGCTTAGTCCTCCCGACGCCGCCTCTGTAGCCTCTGGCATCCATGGCTACTGCAAGATCCTCTGCTCTTTTGAAACTCGATACAAAAAGAGGGATAAGGACAGTAATATAACCCTTTATCCTGTTGATAAATGAGCCTGTATCGTAGTCAGCGCCTCTTGACACCTGAGCCTTCATTATCTTGTCAGTCTCCTCCACCAGAGTTGGGATGAATCTAAGGGCAATGGACATCATCATGGCCATCTCATGCACAGGCACCTTGATATAAGCCAGTGGTGCAAACAGGCTCTCCAAAGCATCGCATATCTTGAGCGGAGTTGTGGTAAGAGTCAGAAGGATCGATGTGGATATAATGAGAAACAGGATCCTAAGGGACATCAATACGGCTCTTGAGATACCGTAATCAGTTATCTTTATTATCTTCCATTCAAACAGGACATTGCCCGTTCTTATGGTGAGCATATTAAGGATAAGTATAAATATGGTTATCGGTATGATCGGTTTTATGGTCTCCCAGATTATCCGGAGAGTTATCTTAGCCATAAGGATCTGTATTATGACCGTTGCTGTCAGGAGCAATATGCCCGGTGTCGTCTTTATCATGAATATGGCGACAAGATAGACGATATAAAGGATAGCCTTAACCCTCGGATCCGTCTCATGCAGGATCGACTCCCGTTTGTAGTAGCGGCCTATGGACACATTCTCAAGCATCTTTCTTGACCGCCTTCCTTACAGATCTTACGATATTGGCCGCTTCAAGAGCTGAGTCGAAATAAGGTCTGCCAAAATCGCAGCGCGGGAGCTCCTTTTGTATGGCGCTCCTGAGCTTATCTGCAAAAATATTGAGCACCGGTCTTGTAAGTCCGGCTCTTTCACAGGCATCGCTCATGAAGAAGTTTACCGGCGTCTCCGTAAGAAGGATCTCGCCGTCTTTGATCGCGCATATCCTGTCGCAGTTACGGGCGGCTTCGTCCATATTATGAGATACGAGTACTATGGTCGTGCCATTCTTTTTAAGGTCTGAGATTATCTTGAACATCTCATCCCTGCCCCTGGGGTCAAGACCTGATGCCGGTTCATCCAGAACCAGGATCTCAGGCCTCATTACCAGCACACCTGCAAGGGCTACTCTTCTCTTCTGTCCTCCTGAGAGCTCAAAAGGGCTCTTATTAAGGATGTCTTCGCTTATGCCTGTAAGCCTCGCTGCTTCTATAACCCGGGGCTTTACCTCGCTGTCAGGAACCCCTGCCTTCTTAAGACCGTAGGCAATATCCTTAAATACAGTTTCTTCGAAGAGCTGATATTCAGGGTACTGGAATACAAGTCCTACCACCTGTCTTATCTGCTTCTTGTCTTTCTTATCTGATGTATGGAGGCTCCCTGTCTTGCTAAAGATCTCTATGTCGCCTGTCTGTGGCATAAAGATCGCATTCATGTGGGATATCAAGGTGGTCTTGCCACATCCGCTCCTGCCGCAGATGCCCAGGATCTCTCCCCGTCTTACCTCAAGGTCCATGTCTTTGATGGCTTTGGTAAGTCCTCTGTCGTATGACATACTAAGCCCTTTGATCCTCATTATCACTTCAGGATCCTGTATCTCTTCTATAGGGGGGAAGTCCTGCACATAAGAAGATACCATCCTTGGTATCATCTTAACTACAGCGCTTATCAGGCTATCGTCTGATTCCAGATCAGAAGGCAGTATCTCGCAGCCGCAGATTCCTGCGATCTGATAGCAGAGAGCAAAATTCTCAGGTTGCTTGAGACCCAGGGCTCCCAGCTTGCCGCTTGAGAACACTTCTGAAGGCCTGCCCTCTATTACCACCTTGCCATGATCTATTACAATGACCCTGTCGCACCTTATCGCTTCACTCATGTCATGGGTGATCGTTATTAGCGTAAGTCCCTTCTTTTTCCTCATATCCTCTACGAGTTTCAGGAACTCATCTCTTGAAACAGGGTCCAGCATTGCAGTGGATTCGTCAAGGATAAGTACTTCAGGCTCCATAGCAAGAGCACCAGCTATGGCAAGCTTCTGCTTTTGCCCACCTGAGAGCGATGAGGATTCCCTGCCCCTTAATTCGTAGAGCCCAACTTCTTTAAGAGATCTTTCTACCCTCTGAGATAATTCGGGATTTGGAACACCCATATTCTCCGGACCGAAAGCAGTATCCTCTTCTACCAGGGTTCCGACTATCTGATTGTCAGGATTCTGGAAGACGCAGGCACACTTGTTCCTAATGTCCCAGAATCTTGCCTCATCCTTGGTATCCATGCCGAATACAAGGATCTTGCCGGCATCCGGGACCTCGAGAACATCTATTAATTTAGCAAGTGTGGATTTGCCTGAACCGTTGGCACCAAGGATAGCAGTATAGGATCCCTTGGGAATATCAAGGGATATGTTATTGAGAGCCGTAACCGTATCCTCTGACCCGGTATCCGACCCGTAAGTAAATGTAACGCTGTCTACTGCTATCTTATCCATTGGAACCTAATCTTAAATCAACAGGGGAAGATCTAAACCTTCCCCTGTGAAATCAACAATATAAATTACGATCAGCCTTAGGTTTGTCTATTCTTATCAAACAAACTCAAGGATTGCCATCTCGGAACCGTCACCACGTCTTGTGCCGATGCGGATGATCCTTGTGTAACCGCCGTTCCTTGAAGCATATCTTACAGCATACTCGTCAAACATCTTGTTTGTGGGGTTGATAACACGACCCTCGCTGTCATGGCTCTTGATAAGCCACTTTGTCATTTCCTTACGAGCTGCAAGACGTGAAGGTGCGTCAACCTGAACTGTCTTTGTCTTAACTTCACGGTCAACTACCTCGTACTTGTTGCCGGCCTTGGATGTCTTAGTCTTAAGGACCTTCTTACCCTTACCGTCAAGCTTTGCTTCGGAAACTGTGATCTCCTTTGTTGTGAAGTTATCCTTCTCCTTAACTGCAGAAGCCACGAGGCTCTCAACGATAGCGGAAACTTCCTTAGCACGAGCAACAGTTGTCTCAACCTTACCGTTGATAACCATTGCCGTTACCAGATTCTTAAGTATAGCCGTGCGCTGGTCGGATGCACGACCCAATTTTCTATTAGGCATTGTATTGCTCCTCCGTATTGAGATTAATCTTCTTGATCTTTGAGGTGAAGGCCCATACCCTCAAGCTTCTCGATGATTTCTTCGAGAGACTTCTTACCGAGGTTTCTGACCTTGATCATCTCATCCATTGTCTTTGCTACAAGATCGCCGACAGTATTGATCTGTGCTCTCTTGAGGCAGTTATATGTACGAACAGAGAACTCAAAATCTTCAATGAGTACATTAAGCTTGGAATCAGACTCACTTACGTCCTCAACACTCTTGAAGCTCAGTGCTGAATCTGTCTCAGCAAGTGCTGTGAAGAACTTAAGGTGGTCAATAAGGCAGTTAGCTGCTGAAGAAAGTGCTTCATCAACTTCGATGGTACCGTCTGTCCAAACCTCGATGGTGAGGCTGTCGTAGTCGGTCCTTGCACCTACACGGGTGTTTTCTACATGATAGTTAGCCTTCTTAACGGGAGTGAAGATCGAATCGATCGGAATGAGTCCGATGATCTGCTTCTCGGGCTTGTTCTGCTCGGCTGTATTATAGCCGCGGCCCTTCTGGAGTGTGAATTCCATAAATACGTCATCTGCACCGTTGAGGTGAGCGATAACGTGATCCGGATTCATGATCTCAACGTCAGGACCATGAACGATGTCGCCAGCTTTGAGCTCGCCTGTTCTGCCCTTTGCAACGCTGATGCTAACAATGTTTGACTCATTGTGGAGCTTAGCTCTTATACCCTTGATATTAAGGATTACTTCTGTTGTATCTTCAATGATGCCCGGAATCGTGGAGAATTCATGCTTAATCTTATCAATCTTGATAGATGTAACTGCCGCACCGGAGAGTGAAGAAAGGAGCACTCTGCGCAGTGAATTACCGAGAGTATTACCGAAACCGCGCTCGAGCGGTGAGATGGTATATTTCCCGTATGACTTGTCTTCGCTTGACTCAACACACTTTATGGTCGGCTGGCTTATTTCCATCATTTCTATTCCTCCTGATTATTTTGTTTGTCGTCTGAATCAGTTTAGTTATTACTTGGAGTACAACTCGACGATTGCGACTTCATTTACCGGAACATCGATCTGATCCTTTGTAGGGATCGCAAGGATCTTTCCGCTTAACTTCTCGAGGTCTGCCTCAACCCATGCAGGTGCAGTCCTTGACTCTGTTACAGCAACGATATCCTTGAATCTTACGGAGCCTCTAGCGTTCTCCTTGATCTCGATCTTGTCACCTACTGATACGCTGTAGGAAGGAATGTTAACAGTCTTGCCGTTAACAGTAACGTTCCTGTGGCTTACGATCTGTCTAGCCTCATCTCTTGTACGTGCAAGACCCATTCTGAACAGAACATTGTCCAGTCTGAGTTCCAGGAGGATCATGAGGTTCTCACCGGTTGTACCGTACTTAAGCTTCTGAGCCTTAACGAAATAGTTTCTGAAAGGCTTCTCAAGAACGCCGTAAATAAACTTTGCCTTCTGCTTCTCTTTGAGCTGCATGCCATATTCGCTGACCTTACGGGGTCTTGCAGCGTCATGCTTCTTAGATTGCTTCTTCTCTATACCCAGGAATGCAGGCTCAACACCGAGGGCTCTGCACTTCTTAAGGACAGGTGTCATATCTCTTGCCATTGCTTTATCCTCTTTTCTATATTAGATAATAGACCTAAACGTAAGATTAAACTCTTCTGCGCTTAGGAGGACGGCAGCCGTTATGAGGAACGGGTGTAACGTCCTTGATCATTGTTACCTTAAGACCAGCTGTCTCAAGAGCTCTTACTGCAGATTCTCTGCCGGATCCGGGTCCCTTGACATAAACGTCAACAGTCTTCATGCCGTGATCGATAGCAGCCTTAGCAGCCTTCTCGGAAGCAACCTGAGCAGCATAGCTTGTGCCCTTACGTGAACCCTTAGCATCCATACCTGCAGATGCCCAAGAGATTGCGTTGCCCTGCTTGTCTGTGATAGTAACTATTGTATTGTTGAAAGTAGCGTGAATATGTGCCTGGCCTTCAACGACATTTTTACGTTCAGCCCTTCTGGGTCTTCTGGTTTCTCTTGCCATATTAGATTACCCTCCCTTATTTCTTCTTGCCTGCGACAGTTCTCTTCGGGCCCTTGCGGGTACGAGCATTTGTCTTTGTGCGCTGGCCTCTTACGGGGAGTCCTAATCTGTGGCGACGGCCTCTTAAGCAACCGATATCAGAGAGTCTCTTGATGTTCTGCTGAACTTCTCTCCTAAGGTCGCCCTCTACCTGATAATTGTTCTCGATCTGATCACGGATCTTAGCTACTTCATCCTCAGAAAGATCCTTAACACGTGTATCAGGGTTGATACCTGTGTTCTTGATAATCTCGGAAGCGCTTGTGTTTCCAATGCCGTAAATGTAAGTAAGAGCTATCTCTACTCTCTTATCATTCGGCAGATCTACGCCGGCTATACGAGCCATGTGGTGTACCTCCATAAAATGGTAATTTTGGAATATATTAAGCCCGCCTTCGTAAAGAACCCCAATGGGGCAGCCGCCTTCACATATGGCGTGTTATATTCTTCTTTTGTTGTCTTAGTACTGTTGCGGCAAAGAGCTGTCTGCCGCGGGAGTCCTTACTGCGGGGCTAAATCCGCACGGACACCTGTCAATTGCTTAACCCTGTCTCTGCTTATGCTTAGGGTCAGAGCAAATGACCATTACCTTGCCATGACGGCGAATGACCTTGCATTTCTCGCACATCGGCTTTACTGATGGTCTAACCTTCATATTCGGTCCTCCCTGCTTTGTAATTTGTCACAACAAAACAAGCGCCTTCTAAGCGCATGCTAAACAATTATAGCAGAATCTTCGGGAGTTTCAACTGGAAATTTACAATTCTTCCAATTGAACTTTTTAGGGCAAAGATTCCGGTATTTAAGGTGATAGGGCTGCCTGAAGCAGCCCTATCTTATTACTTCTTCTTCTCTCCTCTCCAGGTGATCCTTCCTCTGGACAGGTCATAAGGTGAGATCTCCATCGTTACCTTGTCGCCGGGCAGGATCTTAATGTAATTCTGCCTGAGCTTACCTGACAGATGAGCGATAACAAGATGCCCCGAATCAAGCTTAACCTTGAACATAGCATTGGGGAGCGCCTCATCAACTGTTCCAACTACTTCAATTACATCTTCCTTTGCCATTAAAAACCCTCCTCATAATCATAGGTCGTCATATATGGTCCGTTCTCAGTAATAAGGATCGTGTTCTCATAGTGAGCTGCGGGCTTGCCGTCAACTGTGGAGATGGTCCACTGATCGCCCAGCATCTCGATATATCTCTCACCCAAAGTGATCATGGGCTCGATGCAGATGGCCATGCCCTTCTTAAGCTTATATCCGTGACCCGGCTTACCGTAATTCGGAACGTCCGGATCCTCGTGCATCTCGGTTCCTATGCCGTGACCTGTAAGTTCTCTTACAACACCGTAACCGAAACTCTCGCAGTATTCCTGAACCGCATGTCCGATATCGCCTGTACGGCAACCGGGCTTTGCAAATTCAAGTCCCTTGAAGAAGGATTCCTCTGTCCTCTTAACGAGATCCCTTACCTCAGGAGCTACATCTCCTACGCAGTATGTTCTGCAGGCATCGGACTGATATCCGTTAAGGATAGCTCCTACATCTACGGAGATAATGTCTCCGTCCTTAAGTATCCTGCTCTTCTTCGGGATTCCGTGGACTACCTCTTCGTTTACCGAAGCACAGATGGTTCCGGGGAACGGAGGAGTACCAAAATTAAGGAATGAAGGTATCGCATCGTGGCCTCTTATGATGTCATAAGCGATCTTGTCCACATCGTGGGTAGACATACCCGGTTTGATCTGATCACGGCAAGCCTTGAATACCTCCTGCAGTATCTTGCCGGATTCCTTCATCAGTTCGAATTCTTCTTCTGTAAGAATTTCTATCATTAATCTCTCCAATTCTAAGGCTTTAGTTTAAGCCCAGCTTAGCAAGTCCGTCTTCGATATTCTTAATGCAGGTCTGGGAATCAACGTTATTATTGCCTTCAACGAGGATCCCTCTTGCCTGATAGAAATCGATAAGGGGCTGCGTGTTTTCTTTGTATGTAGCAAGTCTCTTCGCTACTGTTTCTTCGTTATCATCACTTCTCTGGATCGTTCTGCCGCCGCAGGAATCGCAGACGCCGTCGACCTTGGAAGGCATATACTTGATATTGAAGCTTGCGCCGCACTTCTCGCAGACTCTTCTTGTAGTGACTCTGTCCATAATTACATCATCATCTGTTACTACATAAACAACAGCATCGATCGCCGTGCCTGTCTTGGCGAGCATCTTGTCCAAAGCCTCAGCCTGTGCAATGTTTCTGGGGAAGCCGTCAAGGATGTAACCCTTGCTGCAGTCAGGATCTGACAATCTGTCCTCGACCATTCTGATAGTAACGTCATCAGGAACCAGTGCGCCCTGATCTATATAAGACTTAGCTTCGATACCCAGAGGAGTCTGCTCTTTGATATTGTATCTGAACAGATCGCCTGTAGAGATGTGTGCAAGGTCGTACTTTTCCTTAAGTACTGCTGCGCTTGTGCCTTTTCCGGATCCCGGTGCACCTAAGATAATGAGCTTCATGCAATGTCCTCTCTTTCTGTTATGTTCTTGAATACTTATTCTTACGTCTTGAATCTCTTCCGGCCTGCTTATTTGCTTCCTCATTCTCCTTGATGCCGTTATCGAGCAGGATCTTGGTCTCCATAAGACCGCCTGCCACAAGGATGCTCATAATGCCCACATGCCAGAAGATCCTGAAGGCGGGCGCAATGCTTATAAGCATCGGGACAACACTGAGTACGATAAGGAAGGTAGCTCCTGCCACATTGATATTGGTATATGTGGAGAGGAGGTACTGAGAGGTGGGCTTACCCGGCCTGATACCCTGGATATAACCGCCGTACTGCTTGATCTGGTTGGAGATATCAACAGGATTAAACTGTATCATTGCAAATATGTATGTAAATATGGATACAAAGATCACATACATTACTATAAATACAGGATTAGATGTATATTCGCCTGCACCGAGAGCTACGCCCTGATCCGGCTTGGAAGATACCGTAACTGCAACAGATGCAAACAGAAGGTTTATTGTCATGGCATATACGATAGGCATTATTCCCGCCTGAGTTACCTTGACGGGGATCACCTGATTCTGCATGCCATACTGTTTCATGCCTACGGTCTTCTTCTGGAAGAGGATCCTGAGTTTCTTCTCTCCGAGGTTTACAAATACTGCGAATATAACAAATCCCAGGAATACTACTGCGAGCACTATAGGAACGATTATCCTGAGGCTTCCCTCATTGGATGAAGCTGCCTCCCTGAACATATGTGGCAGAGCTCTTACTATAGAAGCAACAAGTACTATCGTTATTCCGTTACCTAACCCCTTGTTGTTGAGAAGCTCGATGCACCATCCGCAGAAAGCAGCTCCAATAGCAACGCATAAGACTGCAATCACAAAAGCGAGCCAGTAATTGATCTGGGTGGATACGGTATTTCTTGCACCTACAACAAACAACACCGCGTAGACGATATCCATGCCGATGGCAACAAATCTTGTGATCTTGGTTATTACCTTACTGCCCTCGTCACCCTTCATGGCAAGATCCCTGAGCCTCGGGACAGCCAGTGTCGCGATCTGCATTGCGATCGAGGCCACAAGAAAGGGATAGATCCCTAAAGAAGTGATCGCACCGTTATATAAAGCCTTGCCGCTGATAACATTGAGCATGAGTCCCCAGTCTCCCCAGAGTCTCACATGTTCGCATATAGCGCTGTGGGACAGTCCCGGGATAGGGACAAGAGTCATTACATACATAGCTGAAACTATAAGGAATGTGAACAGGATCTTCTTCTTGAGACCCGGCACCTTATATGCTTCGGTTAAAGTTGACATTAATAAGTACTCCTTAATCGCATAAATATAGCCTTTGTATTATATCGCATCTTGCGCAAATTTAAAGTGAAACAATAAATCCGCGTCTCCCAAATAGGAAACGCGGATATTGATTCAAAGTTAACCCTTGATCTTACCTCTTGCCTGTCTTGATGGTGAGGTTGTCTAAGAATCCCTTAGGAGACCTGACTTCGAGTTCACCCTCGATCTGGACAATAAGGTCATTGGCAACACCTGTAAGGATCAGTACTGATGTACCTGCGAACCATACATTCTCGAATCCTGTAAGAATACCGATAACCGTAGGAACGATACATACAAGGATAAGGAATACTGCCTCGATCCAGTTAAGTCTGCCTGCTGTAGCCTTGATAAAGTCTGTAGTAGGCTTTCCTGCTCTGATACCGCTTATCGTACCGCCATTCTTGTTGATGTTGTTTGCGATCTCTACCGGATGGAACTGGATCGCAGAGTAGAAGAATGTGAATGCGATGATAAGCAAGAAGTATGCGATGTAATACCAAACGCTGCCTGTAAAGTCACGGAGCCATACGATGAACCCGTTGGTGCTGCTCGTAAAGAACAGTGATGTTACGATCTGCGGAACTGCAAGAAGTGACATCGCAAAGATTACAGGCATAACACCGGACATATTTACCTTGAGGGGTATATAGTCCCTGTTTCCGCCACGCTGCTGCCTGCCGATAACCTTCTTGGAGTACTGAACAGGGATCCTTCTCTCTGCATTCTGTACAAAGAGAACGAATACGATGATGAGTACGGATACCAAGGCAACGGCTATGAATACAAGCAATCCGATGAGGATACCTGCAACAGCGGAATCAAACTTACCGCTGATCTCTACTGCTTTGAGGTAGAGAGTCTGAGCCATCTGGGGCAGTCTGGTAACGATACCTGCAAAGATTATAAGGGATACACCGTTTCCGATACCCTTATCGTTGATCTTCTCACCTAAGAACACGACCATAGCCGCGCCTGCGGTGAAGGATACGACGATGAGTGCTGCGTTGATCCATGTCGGAAGACTTGCGATCATTGCAGAACGTGTTGAGTAGCAGAACAGGCAGGACTGAACAAATGCAAGTCCGATAGCCGAATAACGGGTGATCTTGTTCATCTTCTTACGGCCGGACTCACCCTCTTTGGACATATCCTCAAGGGCGGGGATTACGACTGTAAGGAGCTGAATGATGATGGAAGCGTTGATGTAAGGCGATACACCCATGGAGAGTATCGAGGCGTGGTAAAGACCGCCGCCCGATATGATATCCATGATGCTTCCGAGCTGTCCCCACTGTCTGACGAGATTTGTAAATGTCTCGCCGTCAAGTCCGGGAACCGGTACAAGACCGCCCAGCATAAACAGGCCTAAGATCATGAAGGTATAGAGCAGTCTCTTACGTATTGATTCAACACGCAGAGCGTTTACTGCAGTATCAAAAATACCGTTCATGCCTATTATACCTCCGTAGCTGTGCCTCCGGCACTTTCGATCTTCTCCTTAGCTGCCTTTGTGAACTTAACAGCCTTAACGTCGAGCTTCTTTGTGAGCTCACCGTTACCTAAGATCTTGACGCCGTCGTTAACCTTGGGGAGTGAGATGATGCCCTTATCTGCAAGAGCCTGTGCTGTTACCTCACTGCCGTTATCGAATGCTTCAAGATCAGAAACATTAACTTCGATATACTGAGGTGCGAAGCGCTTGTTGTTGAAGCCTCTCTTAGGGAGACGTCTGTAAAGCGGCATCTGACCACCTTCGAAACCGGGACGAACACCGCCACCAGAGCGTGCGTTCTGACCCTTATGTCCACGGCCTGCAGTCTTGCCGTTGCCGGAACCGGGACCGCGACCCTTACGATAAGCAATCTCGTTGCCGGCAGAAGTCATTTCGTTGAGTTTCATATCTTCTATAGACCTCCGTTAAATTTCTTCGCAAGCTACATAGTGCGAAGCGGTTGTAACCATTCCGCGGATAGCCGCATTGTCAGCCTTCTCAACAGACTGACCGATCTTCTTAAGGCCAAGAGCTGCGATAGTAGCCTTTTCCTTAGATCTAGCCTTGTTGGTACTCTTTACCAATGTGATCTTTAAATTACCCATTTGTAAAAGTCCTCCTTACTTGATCTCGTTAATGGTCTTACCGCGAAGTCTTGCAACCTCTTCAACGGACTTAAGTCCCTTAAGACCTTCGATAGTTGCATTAACCATGTTGTTCGGATTGTTGGATCCGATAGACTTTGTACGGATATCCGTAATACCTGCGAGCTCGCAAACTGTTCTTACGGGACCGCCTGCGATAACACCGGTACCTGAAGCAGCCGGCTTCATAACGATCTTGGATGCAGAGAATTCACCGATTGTCTCGTGAGGGATAGTACCGTTTGCTATTGAAACAGTAACGATATTCTTCTTAGCTTCCTCGATGCCCTTTCTGATAGCATCCGGAACCTCAGTAGACTTACCGATTCCCTTACCAACGCGGCCTTTCTTGTCACCAACGACAACTAAAGCTGCGAAACGCATATTCTTACCGCCCTTAACAGTCTTGGAGACACGGCCGATGTGAATTACTCTTTCCTCGAATTCTTTCTCTTCTCTGGATTTGTTCTTAGAATCAAAAGCCATTAAAATTCTCCTCCTGTATTAGAAATTAAGGCCGGCCTGTCTTGCTGCCTCAGCAAGTGCCTGGACTCTTCCGTGATAAAGATATCCGCCGCGGTCGAAGACTACGTCCTTGATATCCTTAGCGATTGCGCGCTCTGCAACAAGCTTGCCTACTGCTGTAGCTGCTTCGATGTTGCTGCCGTTCTTTAAGTCGCCCTTTATCTCCTTGTCAAGAGAGCAAGCTGATACAAGTGTAACACCTGCTACATCATCGATGACCTGAGCATAAATGTGGCTGTTGCTTCTGTATACACAGAGTCTGGGGCAGTCTGCTGTGCCTGAGATCTTCTTTCTGACACGAGCATGCTTTCTAATACGAATCTTATTCTTATCAATCTTACCTATCATGTCGATCTGCCCTCCTTACTTACTTCTTAGCACCAGTCTTGCCTTCCTTGATGATAAGGTGCTCGCCGGCATACTTAATACCCTTGCCCTTATAAACATCAGGAACTCTGAGGCTGCGGATCTTTGCTGCAGTCTCACCTACAAGCTGCTTGTCGGCGCCAGAGACAGATATAACATTATCCTTAACGTCGATCGTGATTCCCTCGGGCTCAGCCATCTCGATAGGATGAGAATAACCAAGGTTGAATATAACCTTATTGCCCTGCTTTGTAGCTCTGTAACCTACACCATTGATCTCGAGGTTCTTTGTGAATCCCTCAGATACGCCGATGACCATGTTATTGATCAGGGCTCTTGTGAGACCATGGAGTGCTCTGTGATTCTTGTCATCAGAGGGGCGCTCTACAATGATCTCCGCGCCTTCCTGCTTAACACTGATGTCGGGGTGGAAATCGAGCTCGAGTGTGCTCTTAGCACCCTTTACAGTAATGTGATGGCCGTCGATCTTTACATCAACGCCCGCAGGAATAGCAATCGGTTTTCTACCAATTCTTGACATAAATAATTCCTCCTGCTCTTAAGATTAAGCTCCCGTATGGTATGTCGCCAGCACGGGGCGTTTCAGAGATGTATAAACATCTTAAAGGCAGCCTGTAAGGCCACCTAATAAGACATTATTACCAAACGTATGCGAGAACTTCGCCGCCGATTCCGAGCTTTCTTGCTTCCTTATCGGTCATAACACCCTTGGAAGTAGAGATGATAGCGATACCGAGACCGCCAAGTACTCTGGGGAGCTCTTCCTTGCCTGCGTATGTACGGAGACCGGGCTTAGAAATTCTCTTAATGCCTGAGATAACATGCTTTCTGCCGGAATACTTGAGGGTTACCTTGATGATACCCTGTGTATTGCCCTCGAGGCACTCGAATCCTTCGATGTAGCCCTCGTCCAGTAAGATCTGAGCGATAGCCTTCTTCATATTGGACTGCGGTATCTCTACAGTAGCGTGGCCTGCTGAGCCAGCGTTGCGGATTCTCGTAAGCATATCTGCAATTGCATCTGTAATCTGCATTATTCTTTCCTCCTGTTTAATTGACAGTTAATTTTAGGGGATTCTTACCAGCTGGCTTTGCGAACGCCGGGGATCTCGCCCTTGTAAGCCGCATCACGGAAGCAAAGACGGCAGATGCCGTACTTGCGAATGTAACCGTGAGGTCTTCCGCAGAGCTTGCAGCGGTTGTGCTGCTGAGTTGAGAACTTGGGCGTCTTCTGTGACTTAAGAATCATTGACTTCTTTGCCATTTATAATATCCTCCAAATTATTTACGGAAAGGCATGCCCATGAGCTGAAGCAGCTCGAATGCCTCTTCATCTGTACCGGCAGTCGTTACGATGATGATGTCCATACCACGGATCTTGTCGATCTTATCGTAATCGATCTCAGGGAACATGAGCTGCTCCTTGATACCCATAGCATAGTTACCGTGACCATCGAAAGAGTTGGGGTTGATGCCACGGAAGTCGCGGACACGGGGAAGAGCGATGCTGATGAGCTTATCGAGGAAGTAATACATGTTCTCGCCTCTTAAAGTTACCTTACAACCGATCTTCATGCCCTCTCTGAGCTTGAAAGCTGCGATGGACTTTGTGGAAACTGTTGCGATAGGCTTCTGGCCTGCAATAATTCCCATATCGCGCATAGCAGAATCCAAAGCCTTCGGGTTATCCTTAACCTCGCCGACACCCATATTGAGAACGATCTTGTCGATCTTGGGGATCTGCATGCTTGAGCTGTACTTAAACTTCTCCTGAAGGGCAGGTGCTACTTCAGATGTGTACTTATCCTTTAATCTGGACATCTAATTACTCTCCCTTCTTTGCCTTGGATACGGTGTCGATAACTTCACCGGATCTCTTTGCGATTCTTGACTTGGAACCGTCTTCGTTGATCCTGTAGCCAACTCTTGTAGGCTTGCCTGTCTTAGCGTCAACGAGCATTACGTTGGAAGCATCGATAGATCCTTCACGCTCGATCCTGCCGCTGGGTGCGCCCTGAGTCCTGGCCTTCTGGTGCTTTGTTACCATGTTAACGCCTTCAACGAACACTCTGCCCTTCTTAACGTCAACGCCGATAACCTTGCCCTTAGCGCCCTTGTCCTTACCGGAAATAACGATAACCTCGTCACCATTCTTAACATGAATACTCTTAGCCATTGTTATTCCTCCTTAAAGAACTTCCGGTGCAAGAGATAAGATCTTCATATAATCCTTGTCTCTTAACTCTCTCGCGATGGGTCCAAAAATACGTGTTCCACGCGGGTTCTTATCTTCCTTGATGATAACTGCAGCGTTCTCGTCGAACTTGATGTAGGATCCGTCAGCACGTCTTACGCCCTGCTTGGAACGAACTACTACAGCCTTAACAACATCACCCTTCTTGACCATACCGTTAGGAGCTGCGCTCTTAACGGAGCAAACGATTACATCACCGATGTTGGCGTACTTTCTCCAAGAACCGCCAAGAACCTTGATGCAAAGAAGCTCGCGTGCTCCTGTGTTGTCGGCAGATCTAAGTCTGGATTCAACCTGAATCATGATATATCCTCCTTAACTCTCTGCTTACTTAGCCTTTTCAATGATCTCGACAAGTCTCCAACGCTTATCCTTGGAGAGAGGGCGAGTTTCCATAACCTGAACCTTGTCGCCGATGTGCGCAGTATTCTCTTCGTCATGCGCCTTGAGCTTGTAGGTTCTCTTCATAATCTTTCCGTAGATAGGGTGCTTAACGTGCTCTATAACGGAAACTGTAATTGTCTTATCCATCTTGTCGGATGAAACGATACCGACTCTGGTCTTTCTAAGATTTCTTTCAGCCATTTGAGCCGCCCCCCTTACTTATTAGCAGCGAGTTCCTGCTCGCGCTTGATTGTCATAACTCTAGCGATATCACGCTTAACCTGAGCGATCTGCGCAGGGTTCTCGAGCTGATTTGTCGCATGCTGGAAGCGAAGCTTAAAGAGTTCTTCCTTGAGAGAAGAAAGCTCGCTGTTCAGCTCTTCAGTTGACATTTTACGAATATCTTCAACCTTCATTTATGCTTCCTCCTTCTCTCTTGCTACGAACTTTGTCTTGCAGGGAAGCTTGTGGCCTGCAAGTCTCATTGCTTCTCTTGCGTCTTCCTCGGTTACACCGGAGATCTCGAATAATACTCTGCCCGGCTTAACAACTGCGCACCAATACTCGTTTGCAGCCTTACCTGAACCCATTCGGACCTGAGCAGGCTTCTTGGAAACAGGCTTATCAGGGAAGATCTTGATCCAGACCTTACCGCCTCTCTTAACGTGTCTGTTGATCGCGATACGGGCAGCTTCGATCTGATTTGACTTGATCCAGCAGGGTTCAAGAGCCATGAGGCCGTAATCACCGTAGGAAACGAAGTTTCCGCGGGAAGCCTTACCCTTCATGCGGCCTCTCTGCTGCTTTCTGTACTTTGTTCTCTTAGGAAGTAACATTAAGCTTTTCCTCCTTCGCCGTTAGCGCCGGTCTTCTTGTCGAAAACCTCGCCCTTATAGATCCACACCTTAACACCGATACGGCCGTAAGTTGTGTCTGCTTCAGCAAAACCATAGTCGATATCTGCACGGAGTGTCTGAAGCGGGATTGTACCCTCGTGATATGTCTCGGATCTTGCGATCTCTGCGCCGCCAAGACGGCCGGAGCACTTAGCCTTTATACCGAGAACGCCCTGCTGCTTCATTGCAAGCTGCATAGATCTCTTCATTGCTCTTCTGAAGCTCTGACGGTTCTCAAGCTGAGAAGCGATGTTCTGAGCTACCAGAGTAGCGTCTGAATCAGAATTCTTGATAACTTCGATATCAACTGTGAATGTTCTCTTCTGATCCTTCTTAACGTTCTTGTTGAACTCTTTGTTAAGAGCATCCTTAAGCTCCATCCTGCCGGAACCCTTATCACCGCCAACCAGTGAAGGCCTTGCAGTTCTAACGATTACGTTGATCTTGTCGTTGCCCTTACGATCGATGATGATCTCGGATACACCGGCAACGTTGCTTCGGCTTTCATCAACAGGCTTCTTGGAGTTCTTTCTTGCGATAGGCTCGATTGCCTTGAATACGAACTCGCGGATCTTTCTGTCTTCAACGAGAGTATCGCCGAACGTCTTCTTATCAGCATACCAATGAGCATTCCAGTCATCGATAACGCCTACTCTTAAACCATGCGGGTTAACTTTCTGACCCATGCGAATTCCTCCTTATACTCTTTCTTTGAGAACAACTGTGATGTGGCTTGTTCTCTTCTTGATCGAACTTGCAGATCCTCTGGCCCTGGGGATGTAACGCTTAAGTACAGGACCCGGATTAGCAATGGCAGTCTCTACATAAAGGTTCTCTCTGTTAAGACCGAAGTTGTTAACAGCGTTAGACTCAGCTGACTTAAGAACCTTGGCAATAACCGGAGATGCTGCCTTAGGTGTATATGTGAGGATTGCATAAGCATCGTCAAGGGACTTACCCTTAATGAGATCAGCAACAACTCTTACCTTACGGGGAGCGATCCTGATGTACTTTGCCGTAGCAATACCCTGATCCCTGCCCATACCGAGAAGCTTTCTCTGCTTCTTGGTGGGAGTGGGAAGCTTGTTAGATTTCTTCGAGGGAGCCGCATAAGCCTTAAGAATCTCTTCGCGGTTGTTCTCGATATTATCTCTGCTCAAAATAATCTTTTCCACGATGCTCCTCCTTAGTTCTTAGCTGACTTCTCATTGCTGGTGTGGCCGCCGAACTTACGTGTAGGAGCGAACTCACCGAGCTTGTGGCCAACCATGTCCTCTGTAACATATACAGGTACATGCTTGTGACCGTCGTAAACAGCAATTGTATGGCCTACGAATTCAGGGAATATTGTAGAAGATCTTGACCATGTCTGGATGATGTTCTTGTCGCCAGACTCGTTCATAGCCTGAACCTTCTTCATGAGAGCGTCCTGAACGTAAAAGCCCTTTTTAGTTGATCTACTCATTTGACGCTACCTCCTTAACCCTTTCTGCTCTTTACAATGAACTTGCTGGACTGCTTCTTCTTATTACGTGTCTTCTTACCGAGAGTAGGAACACCCCAAGGTGTAACAGGGCCGGGAAGACCGATAGGTGACTTACCTTCACCACCGCCGTGAGGGTGGTCATTAGGGTTCATTACGACACCTCTTACAGAAGGTCTGACGCCTGCATGTCTTGACTTACCTGCCTTACCGAGCTTGACATTCTCATGCTCAGCGTTGCCGATCTCACCGATCATTGCGCGGCAAACCTCGGATACGAGACGAACCTCACCGGAAGGGAGGCGGATCTGTGCGTAGCCGTTCTCCTTAGCCATAAGCTGTGCGGAAGCACCTGCTGTTCTGACCATCTGAGCACCCTTACCGGGGTGAAGCTCTACGCAGCAGATTACTGTACCAACAGGGATTGCTGAGATAGGGAGCACATTACCTGTAAGGATATCTGCGCCTGCACCGGACTCAACTACATCGCCAACCTTAAGGCCTGCAGGAGCCAGGATATATGACTTAGAACCGTCAACATACTGGATGAGTGCGAGGTAAGCTGTTCTGTTAGGATCGTACTCGATTGCCTTAACTGTAGCCTTAACGCCTTCCTTATTTCTCTTCCAGTCAATGATTCTGAGCTTTGTACGGTTACCGCCGCCGATGTGGCGAACAGTGATGCGGCCATAAGAGTTACGTCCGCCTGTCTTCTTTCTAGCCTTAAGAAGACTCTTCTCAGGAGCTTTCTTGGTAAGTACGGAATAATCCGCAACTGCCATCCCTCGAACTGCCGGAGAAGTAGGCTTAAATGTTTTAACTGCCATTATCTAGATCCTCCTTTACTGGCCGAAACCGAATTCTTCGATGGATGTCTTGTACTTAGCACCATTGTCGGTAGCCTTGCCACCCTTGCCGAGGAAAGAAGTTGCCTTACCCTCAGTATCGATAGTAACAATGGCCTTCTTGTAAGAAGCTGTCTTACCGAGCTGGTAACGCTGACGCTTTACCTTACCGTCGAAGTTAGCGATATTAACGCTTGTTACCTTAACGCCGAAGAGTTTCTCAACAGCGTCCTTGATCTCTGTCTTGCCTGCCTGGGGAGCAACGATAAATGTGTACTTACCCTGATCTGTGATCATCATTGACTTCTCAGTGATGACAGGCTTAATGATTACGTCATAGGGTGTCTTCATGTGTAGACCTCCTCAATCTTCTCAACAGCAGCCTTTGTAGCAACAAAGCTGTCGTACTTTAAGATGTCGAAAACATTGATCGTGTTGACATAAGCTGTCTTAACGTCCTTGATGTTTCTTGCGGAAAGTACTGCATTCTTGTCGCTTGTCTCAAGAACGATGAGAGAGGAAGAACCTGCTCCGATGTCCTTAAGAGCCTTGGCAACTGTAGCTGTCTTTATCTGCTCAAGATTCAGATCTTCCAGAACGATCATCTTGGAATCAGCAACCTTGGAAGAGAGAGCTGACTTAAGAGCAAGTCTTCTTACCTTCTTAGGTACTGTGTAAGAGAAAGATCTGGGGTTGGGTCCGAAGATTACGCCGCCGCCAACATACTGAGCGGAACGTGTGGAACCATGTCTTGCACGACCTGTTCCCTTCTGTCTGTAGGGGCGCTTTCCGCCACCTGATACTTCGGATCTTGTCTTTGTCTTCTGTGTGCCCTGACGACGGTTAGCGAGCTGGTTTCTAACTACGATGGACATTGCATCCTTGTTAGGCTCAATGCCGAAGATCTCGTCAGAAAGTTCCATCGAACCCGTAACGGCACCGCTGAGATTTTTTATATCAATTTTAGCCATTATTCAAGTCCTCCGCTTATTTAACCGACTTAACCGTGTTGCTTACTGTGACAACGCCGCCCTTAGGACCCGGAACAGCACCTCTTAATACGAGGATCCCTCTCTCGCCGTCAACCATAACTACGCTTAAGTTCTGAACTGTGCAGTTAACTGCACCCATATGTCCAGGCATCTTCTTGCCGGGAACAACTCTACCCGGTGTGGAAGTAGCGCCCATTGAACCGACTCTTCTGTGGTACATGGAGCCGTGGCCTGAAGGACCACCCTTCTGTCCGTGACGCTTGATGTTACCCTGGAAGCCCTTACCCTTGGAAACGCCGGATACGTCAACGTGATCGCCAACTGCGAACATGTCGGATACCTTGATCTCCTGGCCAAGTGCATACTCCTCGTCGGGTGTGAACTCGCGGATATATCTCTTTACCTCTACGTCAGCCTTCTTGAACTGACCCTTGTCCGGCTTATTCACGAGCTTCTCGCGAATAGAACCTGATGCGACCTTGCAGGCATTGTAGCCATCGGTCTCGACCGTCTTGTTCTGGAGCACGTACATAGGCTCGCAAGCAATAACGGTTGCCGGGATTACATTACCGTTCTCATCGAACAGCTGTGTCATGCCGGCTTTTTTGCCAATGATGAATTTGCTCATTCTTTCTTCCTCCTGTTTTGGTTATTGGTTCGCCTTTTGTGTCCGGCGGCGAACATGACCGCAAAGCTTTGGTATTGGCAGCCTCAGCTTTGCCATATGCCCTGCATATCTCTATATAAGTAAATTATTTGATCTTTACTTCAATAGAAACGCCTGCAGGTAAATCAAGCCTGCCTACAGTATCCATCGTCTGTGCGGAAGGTGTGTAGACATCGATGATCCTCTTGTGTGTTCTCTGCTCAAACTGCTCACGGGAATCCTTGTTTACGTGGGGTGAACGAAGGATAGTGATGATCTCCTTATCTGTAGGAAGGGGGATCGGACCTGAGAAGCTTGCACCCTCTCTTGTGAGTGCGTCAACGATGAGCTTTGCGCTGTCGTCTAAGAGCTTGTGGTCGTAAGCCTTGAGCTTGATCCTGATCATGTTTGACTTTGTTGCCATTTTTCTGGTCTCCTTTAAGCTATTATTTTGTCTCAACCTTTATGGGCGTGTCTTTGTGCTTCATTCAAAAACCCAGTTGACCAGTTACTGTTATAAACAGCACTTTGGGGCTCCGGGCAAGTGTCTATGTTACACAAGCTTCGTCTGTTTGGTTCAGACAATCGCAGGGGATCTTTGTCCCTGCTGGCTCCTTCTGAGTTACCCGCCTCCAAACTAAGCTTAAGTCCGGGGCGGCAATCTCCGAATTCACTGCCATTACGCGCAGCCATGCTGACGCGCAAGAGAGATTTTACTATCCGTTATGGGTTTTTGCAAGTGTTTTTTCTGTTTTATTGAAAAAAGTTGGAAAGATCAGCAGCTTCTGATGAGCTCCTCTATATCTTCGGGGGTAAAATGATAGCTCTTATTGCAGAAATGACACTGTGTATCTATACCTTCGCCATCTTTGACCAGCTCTTCGAGCTCTTTCCTGCCGAGTGCTATAAGCCCTTCGCTCATACGGTACTTGCTGCAGGTGCATTCAAATGATACAGGCGATCCTGACAGATATTTAAGATCGGGATCTCCCATAAACAGGTCAAGTATCTTGGCAGGGGTAAATCCCTCCTGCTGAAGGAATGATATCTCCGGGAACTCTTTGGCTCTTGCTTCAAGGTAGCTTATCTCCTTCTCACCTGCCCCCGGCAAAAGCTGGATCATAAGGCCGCCGCTGTGGGTGACCTCGCCCTTCTCTATCAGCACTCCCAAAGATACGATAGAGGGTGTCTGCTCGGATTTTGCCAGATAATATGTGAAATCTTCGGCAATCTCTCCTGATATAAGCTCAGTTGAACCAACATAAGGCTCTTTGAGTCCTATGTCCCTTATGACCGTAAGGGTTCCCTCACCTACTGCTGCACTGACATTTACCTTGCCCGGCCTGTAGTATTCCGTGGGGATGTCATTTTCAAGAGGATATGCCCTGACCTTGTATCCGTATTCCGTAACGCAGGTGATCCCGCCCAGAGGCCCGGACCCCCTCAAAATGGTGGTCTGCTTATCTGTAGGGCGCTTCATCGATTCTGATATCAGAAGGGATCCTGTAACAAACCTTCCCAGAGCACAGGAAGCGCTGCTGGATGTCTTATGGATATCACAGATATTCCTTATGGTCTCGGTTGTATTTATGGCAATGCATTTAACAAGACCGCCCAAGCCTTCGGCGATCACGATATGGTCTTTAGTCTCATCTTCCGGTATGCCCGGCACATAGTATGGATTATCGTTCATATCATTCCTTTATATATACCATGAAGGTTCTTTCTTCGTCTTCTGATAAAGTGCCCGCAAGCTTAAGCCCTGCACTGTTTGCCATCTGCTCAAGCTCTTCCATAGGATAGTACTTCTCAACGAGGTCGCCGTCAAATCTGTCGTACGCACCGTCTGCTCTTAATGTAAAGAACGTGAGCTCGGCGGTATTGATCCCCGTCTCCCTGTCGTATCTGTTGAGCCAGAGTAAGGTGAAATCCTCGTAATCCTCGTAGAAGATATTGTCTCCCAAGGTCTCTTCCAAATGCTTTTGCGTGATCACGTCGAAAATGAACACGCCGCCCGAATTAAGATAAGCCGAGACTTTACTGAAGATCCTCTTAAGAGCCACTTCGTCCGTTATGTGATCTAAAGTATCGAGCAAAGACAGGAAGCAGTCGCATTTTTGGGGGATCTCAAAGTCCGTGATGTCTTGAAGGCTCCATAAGATCTTCCCTTCCGGATCTTTGGAAGAAGCGAAGGCGAGCATGCCTTCAGCTGAATCGATTCCCGTTATGGAATACCCCTTATCTGCAAGAAGGACATCTACAGAGCCGGTTCCGCAACCGAGATCGGTTATCGTCTTGCACTCTATAGAAGAATATTTCTTAATAAGACCGTCAAGGAGGTCTGCCCAGTGAGGGCAATCCATATCGCTCTGCATCTCATCGTAATGCATCGCGAGCACGTCGTAGAAGTTATATTCCATGTCAGGGCAGATAATCCAGTGGATTGTAACGGGTGCCGTTGACTCTTACTTCGAAGTGGAGATGTGAGCCTGTGGATGTGCCTGTGCTGCCCATCTCGCCTATAGCCTGACCTGCGGATACCGTCTGACCTACGCTTACCGTTATGTCTCTTGCGTGACCGTAGAGTGTAGTAACTCCGTTGCCGTGGTCGATTATGCAGTAGTTGCCGTAGCCCGAGCCGCCCGTGTTTCGTCCTTCGACAGGCTCAGATACGGAAATAACCGTGCCGGATGCTGCTGCCATAAGGGTTGAGCCGTAACCTGCCGCTATATCGATACCGGTATGGAGCTTCCACGTACCGTATACGGGATGCCATCTGTAACCGAAATATGAGCTTACATATCTTGTGTTTGTTGGCCAGACAAAGGATACGCTGACCGAAGGTGAAGCAGGAAGCGACGGAGCTCCGTTCGAAGAAGATGCCGGTGTGGGCGTCGGAGTTGCCGTTGCTGCAGGCGCGTCACCTGAAGAAGAAGTCGGATCGGTTGAAGATGTTGCCTGCGTAGCTTGAGTCTCAGGTACGGGCGTAGGTGTTGCCTGCTGGGCTGCATACTGATCCTGCAATGACCTTACCTGATCGTCCATGCTGTCTGCATAAGCAGAGAGCTGATCTTCCTGCATCTGCCAGGATGACAGCTGCGTGGATACATCGGATAAAGTATCCTCTGTTGTTGCGATGAGGACCGCAAGTTCGTCTAACTGACGCTGCTTCTCATCTGCCACGGCCTGCATGTCCTCAGCTTCCTGGAGCTTGATCTCCTTCTGGAGCTCTGCATCGTCTAAAGCGATCTGCATCTGATCTATTGCCTGAACATCGGAATCGGCTATAAGAGTGATTATCTCCATATTGGTAAAGAAACCTGCGATATTGTCTGATTCGAGTAATACCTCAAGAGTCGACTTGTTCTGATATTCGAACATTACGGATACTCTCTCCTGGAAGAGGAGCTGCTGGGCAGCAAGTGTCTCTTCAGCCTGGATATAGTCGTCTAAGGCCTGAGCCTTTGCTTCGAGCGCTGCTTCAAGCTGCGCTGCGATAAGCTCGTACTGTGCCTTCTGGGCTTCGTTAGCTTCGTTAAGATCAGCAAGCTCACCGGTGAGCCTGTTTCTCTCAGTCCTGAGCTGGCTTACCATGTTTGAAGCGTGCTGAGCCTCGGCTCTTGCATTATCACGCTCCTGCCTTGCCTGATCGATATCTTCCTCCGAGACCTCGTAGTTTATGAAGGTTTCGTAAGTCCTGGAACCTGCTATCAGGGGCCTCGTAAGAGCATAGAGGACTCCAAAGGCCACTATGGTTGCAATAAGGCAGGCAAGTCCCGGCTTTAAGAACTTCTTATATATACGGTCTTCGCGCTCGAAGACATCTTCAAGATATTGCTTATACTCTGACATATTTCCTCACCGATATTCCTGAACCGACGGATCCTATTATAACGCCCATCAGGAGTAGTATTATCAGTTCATGCCACATAAAGCTCCTTGTGGGGATCAAGGCGTAAAAAGAAGACTGGGATATCTGCGCCATCATATTGTGGAAGACCTGCCTGTATATGAGCACGGTCATTATCCATGCGCAGAGTGCGCTTATCACGCCTACTATAGCGCCCTCGGTTATATAAGGAAGTCTTATATAGTTATTAGTGGCGCCGACAAACTTCATGATCTCGATCTCATTTGCTCTTGAGTAAACAGAGATCCTGACCATGTTGGATATTATGAACAGTGATATAAGGAACAGGATAACAAAGGCTACAAGAGTCGTGATATTGACTATCCTGCTGGCCTTGGTAAGGAAGTTCATTACCCTGCTCTCCTGAGAGATCTTGGATATACCGTCTAATGTTGAGATAGATGCAACTATGCTGTCAGCAAGCGCAGGATCCGACAGCCTTATGCTGAATGTATAAGGCAGGTACATATTGTAGTCAAAATCATCTAACAGGGAGGCAGACGAACCCAGGTTTGCCTTGAAGTCATTGTAGTTCTCTACCGGTGATTTCTTCGTATATTCAATGATATTCGGGTTGTTTGCAAGGCTCTGCTCCACCTGAACGAGCTGCTCTTCTGTGCACTGCAGCTTCATGTAGATCTCAATAGGCGGTTTCTGGGACAGCTTGGTCATAATGGCTCTTGCATTGACTGAGAATATAAAGAACACGCCCATTATGATCAGCATCAGGAGTATGGTCGTAATAGATGCAACAGTAACGAGGGGGTGCCTGATAATGCCCCTGATACCCTCTTTTACTGAATTGAAAAAAGCTCTTAAACTCATCAGTCGTCATCCTCCGGGATATAATCCGGATCATCGCCAGGGTCCTGATCTTCGGACTTTTTGTTCTTCTTGGCAAGTTTAGCCTGACGCTTGGCTTCGCGCTTTGCTTCCTTTGCAAGTCTCTTTGCCTCGCGGCTCGATATGGCAGGTTCTTCTGCCTTAGGCTCAGGGATCTCTTTTATATCTTCTTCTGAGATCATCTCGCCGTCACCAAATACAAAACCGCTATCAGGAGTCTCAGGTATTTCCTCAGTTTCTGTGATCTCTTCTTGGACAGGCTCTATTGCAGGTTCCTCAGGGATATATGTTTCTTCGGTAAGATCCTGATAGAAGACTTCTTCAGTAGGGATTTCAGCCTCAGATCCTACTATCTCTTCGGTTTCAGGCACGATCTCCTGCTCCGGCTGCATGATCTGAGAAGGGATCTCCTCGTCTTCAAATGCAACAGCGGGAGGTATATTTACCACAACAGGCTCGTCATCTCCAAAGGCAAGACCTGCCTCTTCAGAAGCTTCGCTATATACTGCATCGTCACCGAATGCAGGTGCGCCAGGCTGAGCCATAATGGGAGCAGGGAGGGGCTGAATGTTCTCCTCTTCTTTGTTATAGCCGCTGCTCTTCTCATCTCTTACGATCAGGCCCTGATCGATCTCTATTACCCTCTGCTTCATGCGGTCTACCAGATTGCTGTCATGAGTGCAGATTATTACCGTGGTCTTATATCCTGCCATACCGTTGCGGTTAAGATCCAGGAGCATAGCCATTATGCTCTCCGATGTATCAGGATCAAGATTGCCTGTAGGCTCGTCTGCTACGATAAGCTTAGGGTTATTTACCATCGCTCTGGCTATGGCTACTCTTTGTTGTTCACCGCCTGAGAGTTCCTGGGGATAGGCATTTGCCTTGTCCTTGAGACCGACTGCAGACAGGCAGACGCTGACCGTATTATTAAGACTGTTCCTGGGAACGCCTATTATCTCACCTGCAAATGCTACATTCTCGGCTACGGTCTTGGATTCAATTAGTCTGAAATCCTGGTATATCATGCCGATCCTGCGCCTAAGGACAGGAATGAGCTGTCTGCTCATGTCCGATATATTGAAACCGTCTATTGCGACAACTCCCTCAGTGGGGACTTCTTCGCAGGTAATACACTTAAGAAGTGTGGACTTGCCCGATCCGGACTTGCCGATTATGAAGACAAATTCTCCGTCGTCGATCTTAAAGCTGACTCCATTAAGAGCTTCGACCCCGGATCTGTATGTCTTCTTAACGTCAAAAAATTCAATCACTTATCTGTTTACCTTATTTTGTTATCGTTGGTGTCGTTAAGATAGTCGATATAGGTTCTTACCATTGTCGCCATCTTAAAGAGCACAGCATCATCGAACTTGCGCAGGTCGAGTCCGGTCTTGGTCTTAACCTTCTCTAGTCTGTATACCAATGTGTTCCTGTGAACAAAGAGCTCTCTTGAGGTCTCGGATCCGTTAAGGTCATTGGCAAAGAATGTGTCGATGGTGGTCCTTGTCTCCTCATCCAGGCTCTTGAAAGCGTCATTGGGGAAAACTTCTCTTATAAACATCTCGCAAAGAGGCTTCGGGAGCTGGTAGATAAGCCTTCCGAGTCCCAGTTTGTCATATCTTGATATATCGGTCTCGCCGTTAAAGATCTTGCTGACCTTAAGTGCTGTCATTGCATCCGCATAAGATTTGCTTATATCCAGGAAGGAAGGAACAACCGATCCTATGGCAACCTTGGCATTGCACCCTTCGGAATTAAGGCATGTGAGGATACCTGAACCGGTCTCGTCGATAAATGCATCGCGCTCCTCGTCCTTAAGAGTCTCGGTTGCATCGACTATTACGATAGTCGTGGTATCGTCCATGGAGATGACAGTTGCCTCATCAGAATCTGTATAGAGATTCTGCAATATCTCGAAGGCTTCAGCGCTGTCTTCTGCTCCGGTCCTTACCACCAGGACAAGCCTGGGCTCCTTGCAGTCGATCTTATATCCTCTTGCAACCATGGGGATCTCGGAACGGATCTCGTTATCGAGCAGTACATTCCTTATAAAGATGGCCTTCTCGGCATCAGTACCCTTCTCCTTGACCAGAGTCTTAAGCCACTCGGCAATAAGCTGGATGCAGACCTTGGCATCCGGATCTGTATTCTCGACATAGATGACATATTTCAGCTGTTCGCCAATGAACACCTTGTGATACGTTCTGTCGGCCGTGGATGCGAAAAGGTCATCCCCCGACATGACCGCTCTGAATGAAGGATCTATCTCATTCTCATCGTCTTCGTTAGTCGAAGCAAGGATACGGCCTGAGGTGTCTAAAACACCGCAGCTGGCGGACATTATAGACTTGACCTGACGCATGCATTTCTTAATCTCTTCCATTCTGTCACCTCACGTCTCAAAGCTTTCCTTAAATAATACTTATTTTGCCGATTTCGTGCAAGGTTGCAAAATAAAAGCCGAATCTGGAAGATCCGGCTTTGGTATCTAACTTTGGAGAGTTAGGTGATTATCAGGAAATGATGCTCTGCTCTGTATCCTTATCGAAGAGGTGGATACGGTTAGCGTCGATAGCGAGGTCAACTACCTGACCAACTGCTGACTGAGATGTTGTAGGGTCAACTCGGCATGTAAGAGGGAGTGAACCGTTAACTGTTACATAGAGATATGTCTCAGCACCGAGCATTTCGACGACGTCAACGTCTGCGGAGAATGCAGTCTCAGGGTGATCTGTAACATATGTGGACTCGTCTGTGATAGCCTCAGGTCTTACACCGAAGATAACTTCCTGTCCGTCACGCTCCATAACTTCCTCAACAGCATATCTGTCCGGAAGCTTGATGGTAACGTTCTCGAAGGATACGAATACATCTGAGCCCTCAACATTGATAACAGCATTGATGAAGTTCATAGGAGGCATTCCGATGAATCCTGCAACGAATGTGTTAACCGGGTTGTCATAGAGCTCTGTAGGAGAGTCAACCTGCTGGATGAATCCGTCCTTCATAACAACGATTCTGGTACCCATGGTCATAGCTTCTGTCTGATCGTGTGTAACGTAAACGAATGTTGTCTTGAGTCTGTGGTGGAGCTTTGTGATCTCAACACGCATCTGTACACGGAGCTTAGCGTCGAGGTTTGAGAGAGGCTCGTCCATGAGGAATACCTTAGGGTCACGTACGATAGCACGGCCGAGAGCAACTCTCTGTCTCTGACCACCGGAAAGAGCCTTAGGCTTTCTCTCTAAGAGGTGCTCGATCTCGAGGATCTTAGCTGCCTCAGTAACTCGGCGGTTGATCTCGTCCTTATTCATCTTTCTGATCTTAAGAGCGAATGCCATGTTCTCGCGAACTGTCATGTGAGGATAGAGAGCGTAGTTCTGGAAAACCATCGCAATGTCTCTGTCCTTAGGAAGTACGTCGTTGATGCAACGATCGTCGATGTAGATCTCACCCTCTGAAATATCTTCGAGACCAGCGAGCATACGGAGTGTTGTTGACTTACCGCAACCAGAAGGACCTACGAGGATAACGAACTCCTTGTCAGCTACTTCAAGATTGAAATCTGAAACAGCTACTACGCCGCCGTCATACTTTTTGTAAACATGCTGGAAAGATAAACTTGCCATATTTTTCTTACCTCCAAATTGCCGCTTAATAGCGGACATTTTCATACAGCAATACTATCAAAGCCTGAATTTGTTTACTATATGGCATAATTTACAAAAAAGATTGCGTAGTTTTGTAGTTGATTGAAGCTGTCTTTGTTCGTTTTGCTCAAATCTATTTAATCTTTTTGTAAGTCTTTACCAAAAAAGTGAGGTAAATATGTTGTTTTATAAGGTTTTGACCCCTTTATCACTTTGTGCTATTTGTCCCCAGCCCACGTTATAGTCTGTTACATTTATGTTTCCGGCTATATAATTACCATCGTTATGAATAATAATGTTGACATTTGTATATTTATGCATTATATTGCATAAATCTATCATTTAGGGTTCATTACCGGAGGGTATATATATGGATAAGATCAAAGTAAGTATAATCGGCGCCACAGGCTATGTCGGAGCAGAGCTGGTAAGAGGGTTTGTCTCCCATCCGGCTTTTGTTATAACGGATCTTGTCAGCAGAAGTTTTGCAGGCAAGGCCTTCTCGGATGTATATCCTGTATTCCGCGGCATCTGCGATGTTATCCTGTGTGACAAGACTCCCGAAGAAGTTGCAAAAGATTCGGACCTGGTTATAACCGCCCTGCCTCACGGAGTTTCATCCCAGCAGGTACCGGTCCTTCTTGATGCAGGAGTAAGGGTTATAGACCACAGCGGAGATTTCAGATACAAGGATCTTGCTACATATGAGAAGTCCTATAAGCTTGAGCATCCCCACCCGGAACTTCTGGAAGAAGCCGTATATGGTCTGCCGGAATTTTACAGGGATAAACTAAAGTCAGCAAGGCTGGTTGCCAACCCGGGCTGCTACCCCACATGTTCACTTATTGCCTTAGCTCCCTTTCTTAAGGCAGACCTTATAGATAAGGATAGTATAATAATAGATGCCATCTCCGGAGTATCAGGTGCCGGCAGGAAGTCAGATCTTGCTTATGCATTCTGCGAGACCGATGAGGCATTCAAACCCTATGGTGCCGTAGGACACAGGCACACAACAGAGATATCCGAGCAGTGCTCGTTCCTGTCAGGCGGCAAGCCCGGAGATATCAAGGTAACATTTACTCCTCACCTGGCACCCTTCAAGCGCGGAATGCTCGCAACGATATATGTAAAGCCTTCCGATAAGTTTGAAAACGTGTCTACATCCGCTATCTGTGATATATATAATGAATATTATAAGGACGAGACTTTCGTAAGAGCGCTCCCCCAGGGCGTTCTCCCTGATGTTAAGGCTGTAGCAGGCTCAAACTTTATTGAAGTAGCCGGGGTCTATGACGATGAGACCAGTCTCATAAAGCTTTTCTCAGCCCAGGACAATCTTGGCAAGGGAGCTGCTCTTCAGGCTATACAATCCGCGAATGTCATGTTCGGTCTGGATGAGAGTTTAGGACTTAATACAATTGTAAGAGGCGTTTAATATGGCAGGAAACAAGAGCATGCCGGAGATCTCCGGCGATATGCAGAATATGGTAAACAGAGCAGCTGTCCTGACAGAGGCTCTCCCCTACATCAAGAAGATGCGCGGCCAGACCATGGTCATCAAGTACGGCGGCAACGCCATGGTAAACGAAGATCTGAAGCAGACCGTTATGGACGATGTTATGCTCCTTAAGCTCGTCGGCATCAATCCCGTTATCGTTCACGGCGGCGGACCGGATATCAACAATATGCTGAACACAGTAGGCAAGGAATCCAGGTTCGTTGGAGGTCTGCGCTACACGGACGAAGAGACGATGCAGTACGTGCAGGAAGTACTTATAGGTAAAACCAACAAGGAGATAGTTTCCCTTCTCTGCGGCAAGGGTGCAAAAGCAATAGGTATCTCCGGTATTGACGGCAATCTTATCGAAGCTGAGCGTCTCACCAAAAATGAGCAGGGCGAGGATATCGATATCGGTTATGTCGGCAAGATCAAGAAGATCAATACCAAGGTCATCTCCATGCTGGCAAACGATGAATACATCCCGGTAATCGCCCCCATAGGCGTAGGTTCAGACGGCCAGAGCTACAATATCAACGCTGATACGGTTGCAGCTGAAGTCGCGATCGCCCTCGGAGCATCCAAGCTCATTATGCTTACTGATGTAGGCGGAGTGTTAGACAAAACAGAAGACGGCAGCGACAGGATAATCCCCGTGCTTGATGAGACTGATGTCAAGAATGCCATAGCAAGCGGCATCATATCGGGAGGTATGATCCCCAAGATCGAAGGCTGTCTTGATACAGTTAGACGAGGAGTGCCCCGTACGCATATAATAGATGGCAGGATACCTCACTCGATAATCCTTGAGATATTCACCAAGAACGGAATCGGAACCATGATCATTAAGGAGAAAAGAGAGAATTATGTTTATAGAAAACAATAATACGATAATCCCGGACCTGTCCCTGATACAGGATCTGGATAAGAACTACTGTCTTCAAGTCTTTAATCCCCTGCCGGTCGCTTTTACAAAGGGCAAGGGATGCTATCTGTACGACACAGAGGGCAAGAAATATCTTGATATGATCGGCGGTATCGCCGTCAATTCTCTGGGACACGGCCATCCGAAGCTCGTTTCTGCCATCAAGAATCAGGCATCAAACCTTATCCACTGCAGTAACTACTACTATATCCCCGAGAGATCCGCTCTTGCCTATACCCTCTGCAAAAAGAGTTTTGCTGACAAGGCTTTCTTCTGCAATTCAGGAGCTGAAGCAAATGAAGCTGCCATAAAGCTTGCAAGGGGCTATTTCCACTACAGGAATGAGGACAGATACGAGATCATCACAGCCAAGATGAGCTTTCACGGAAGAACTCTTGCCACGGTAGCTGCAACAGGTCAGCCGAAATTCTCCGAACCCTTCGCTCCCGTTATGCCGGGCTTCAAGTATGTTGAATTCAATAATTACGATGCTATCCTCGAGGCATATACTCCCAAGACAGCTGCCATAATGCTTGAGCTTATCCAGGGCGAGAGCGGCGTTCATCCCGCAAACATCGAATATGTAAAGATGGTACGCAAATTCTGCAACGAAAAGGGTATCCTCCTTATCATCGATGAAGTCCAGACCGGTATCGGCAGGACAGGCACCCTCTTCTGCTACGAGCAGTACGGCATCCTTCCGGATATCATGACCCTGGCAAAAGGTCTTGCAGGCGGCATCCCCATAGGCGCCATGCTCTGCACCGACGAAGCTGCCACAGGCTTTAAGGTCGGAGACCACGGAAGCACATTCGGCGGCAATCCTCTGGCTTGCGCTGCCGCACTTGCAGTATTAGAGGCGATCAAGGATGATGATCTCCTGGTAAATGTAAATGAGAACAGCGAGCTTATCATGAGCAAGCTCTATGCCCTCCAAAAGAAATATCCCTGCATAAAGGATGTAAGGGGCAAGGGATTGCTGTTAGGCATCGAGTTCGATGAAACTATCTCTGCAAGCCAGATGCGTATCGAGCTGTTTACCAAGGGTTTCCTGGTAAGCTCTATCGGAACATCCACAATAAGGATCGCTCCGCCCCTTGTACTTAAGAAGCAGCAGGCTCTGTCCTTTGTTAAGGCATTGGATCAGATCCTTAAGAATACCATCCCTGCCAAAAGATCCATAAGAGATCTCCTCGGCACAAACAAAGATACATCAGGAGAGAACAAATGAAACACTATATTGATTTCCACGAAGATGTAGGCATCGAAGAATTAGATTATCTTCTTGATATAGCTGCTGATATGAAGGCCAAGACAAAGGCCGGCATTGAGCACCACTATCTCAAGGGCAAGTCCCTTGCAATGATATTCACCAAGTCATCTACAAGGACCCGCGTATCCTTCGAAGTAGGAATGTACCAGCTCGGAGGCCAGGCACTCTTCCTCAGCAATAACGATATTCAGATCGGCAGAGGAGAGACTATCCACGATACTGCAAAGGTCCTGTCCGGTATGGTTGACGGCATCATGATCAGAACATTCAACCATCAGGACGTTGTTGATCTGGCAAGATACGGCAGCATTCCTGTTATCAACGGCCTTACTGACGACCAGCACCCTACACAGATGCTTGCTGACCTGCTCACGATCAAAGAGCATAAAGGCGCGCTCAAGGGCCTTAAGCTCGCATACATAGGTGACGGCAACAACGTTGCAAACTCACTCCTGCAGGCCTGCGCAAAAGCCGGAATGGATATAGCTGTTGCATCTCCAAAGGATTACACCTGTCCTGACAAATATGTTAAGCAGGCAGAAGAAGACGCCAAGATCACCGGTTCCAAGATCCTAATGACAGAAGACCCCTTCGAGGCTGCCCAGGATGCAGACGTTCTCTATGCTGATACCTGGACCTCAATGGGACAGGAAGAAGAGAAGGCCAAGAGGATAGAGATCTTCAAGAACTATCAGATCAATTCCAAGGTCATGGGCATAGCTCATAAGGATGCGATCTTCCTCCACTGTCTCCCTGCATACCGCGGATACGAAGTTACGGAAGACGTGATCGACGGACCTGCCAGCGTAGTATTCGACGAGGCAGAGAACAGACTTCATGCTCACAAGGCTATCCTCGTAAACTGCTTCCTTAATTCATAACATGCAATACGAATTCCGCATTGCTGATACCAATGACGCACCGGCACTGTCGAAGCTACTTCGCAGTGCCATGCTTACGTATTGCATAAATTCCGGTATAAGACCCTTTATGCTGGAATCCATGAGTGAGAGCCTGCAGGCGATCGAGGATAGAGTAGCCCATAACACCTGCATGTGCTATTTCGACGGCAGCGAAGCTGTCGCAACCATTACCCTGTCACTTATAGATACTCCCCAGAAGCTCAGTTTCTCGAAGAAGACGGATAAATACCTTTCCACCCTTAACAAAGCAGGCTACATTTCCCGTTTTGCGGTAAAGGAAGAGCTGAGACAGGCAGGACTCGGGATCGCTCTTATGGACAAGGCTCTTGAGACTGCAAAAAGAGAAGGATGTTCTGCGGTATTGCTCCATTCCTGCGCATCAAATAAGCCCATGGTTGAGTTTTATTCCAACAGGGGATTTAAACTTATAGATAAAGAGGATTCAAGAGGCTACTCAAGAGGCCTGTTCTCATATAGTCTTTGTAAGTGATAAAGTCCACTTTGAGCAGGAAGGGTCTTCTGCTATCTGCTTAACTGCTCTGCCGGCCTTCTCCTGATCATCAAACAGAGCAAAGACTGCCGAGCCTGAGCCCGTCATTGCACAGTATTCTGCACCTGATGCGCTAAGTCTGTCAATGATCGCTGCTATCTCCGGGACTGACTCTATTGCAGGAGACTGCAGATCATTTATAAGAAGCTCCCTGTCCCTTGTAAGTAATGAGAAAACATCCTTACTACTGCTGGTACTGTCATTTAATTCACCGACAAATCCTGCATAAGCATCCTGGTCAAATTCCGGAAGAGGCCTGCTGTCTATCGCCTTAAAACACCAAGGAGTGGACACTCCCCCTTCAGGCTTGCATATTACGACCGGGATATTGCTCATGGAGTTTAAGGGCGTTATTACCTCCCCCACCATCTCGCAAAGACATGTCCCGCCATAGAGAAAGAATGGAACATCTGCTCCCACATTAACGGCAACAGCTGCAAGTTCTTCCTCGGTAAAGGGATTGCCGAAATGCTCCTGCAATGTTACAAGGACAGCAGCCGCATCGGAACTGCCGCCGCCCATACCTGATTCAGAAGGGATATTCTTTGTAAGGGTCACCTTGGTGTAGGGGATATCAAGATATCTGCCCTCTGCTGCATATTTCTTCTTAAGTCTGGAGTAGAACCTGTCTGCTGCCTTATAGCAGAGATTGTGCTCCGGCTCTATATCGGGCCTGCCGGGACAGATGACTTCGATCTCAGGGGCTGCGCCACCTATCTCTATCCTTAAGTCGTCGTGGATATCTATCTCCTGCATTACCGTATAAAGTTTATGGTAACCGTTGGGGAGCTTGCCTGTTACCCGCAAGAACAGGTTGATCTTGGCATTAGCAGTTATCTCATAAACATCAGATGGCATATAAACTCCTGGTATAAAAAAGCCGAAAGCGGAATAAACCCGCTGCCGGCTGATTGCAAGTCAAATTATCGATCGAGGAAAAGATTATCCGGCTACTGTCTCCGAAGCGCTCTCGGAGATCTCGGGCATGATCCCTACTCTTACTGTTCTTGTAAGAACATCTACATAGCTGAAAGATACAATGGATTTCTTGCCTGCCTCATTCTCACAAAGAAGGGTGAAGACGTTAGGATAGCAATGCTCTACTGTTCCGATGTATGTGATGATCCTCTTACGTCCGCCGTTAGTCTTACAAACGATCCTCTTCCCCAAAAGCTCCTCGAACTTAGTACGGCACATTGCCAGGTCTGAGCTGATAATCATATTACTAAAATTCCCCCGATCCGGAATACTTAAAATACCGCCTAACTGTAACATTTACTTGATAAGTTGTCAATAAAAAACACAATATATTGTGGAAATTTGTTATCAATGCTACAAAATATAGTGTTCTATTAAGCATTCTGTTTATTGCCCTATTGTCTGATTGAAATACGCCTGATTTCTCGCTACAATCGTTAGGTAATATTATGTTAAATGAGGTTATATAGATGTTAAGTGATATAGAGATAGCAAATCAGGCAAAACTCCGTCCCATCACAGAGATAGCAAAGACTCTCGGTCTTGGAGAAGAAGACATTGAACAATACGGCAGATATAAAGCCAAGGTCCCCCTCAAAGTAATAGAGGATGCACCTGCAAGGCCTGATGCAAAGCTCATCCTGGTCACAGCCATGAATCCTACCCCGGCAGGCGAAGGCAAGACAACGGTAAGCATCGGTCTTGCCCAGGCATTAGCCCTTAAGGGTGAGAGCGTATGCCTTGCACTAAGAGAACCTTCTCTTGGTCCCGTATTCGGAGTAAAAGGCGGCGCATGCGGAGGCGGATATTCCCAGGTCCTCCCTATGGAAGACATCAATCTGCACTTTACCGGTGACCTCCATGCAATAACTGCAGCAAATAATCTCCTTGCTGCCATGATCGACAACCACCTGTACCAGGGCAACAGCCTGGACATAGACCCTGACAGAATCTTATGGAAGAGATGCCTCGACATGAACGACCGCTGTCTGAGACAGATCACAGTAGGCGTCGGCGGAGGGACAAAGGGCGTCACAAGATCCGATTCTTTCAACATTACAGCTGCTTCAGAGATAATGGCCATCGTCTGTCTTGCAACGGATATGTCCGATCTTAAGACCAGACTCGGCAATATCGCAGTGGCATATTCCAGGAGCGGCAGGCTGATCAAAGCCTCCGAGCTAAATGCTACAGGCGCGCTTGCGGCTCTTCTTAAAGACACACTGTCTCCTAACCTTGTACAGACGATAGAGGGCGTCCCCGCCTTTGTTCACGGCGGTCCATTCGCAAACATCTCCCATGGCTGCAACACTATAAATGCCACAAGAGCCGCAATGAAGTTTGCTGACATAACAGTCACAGAAGCAGGCTTCGGCGCAGATCTCGGAGCTGAGAAATTCCTTGATATCAAGTGCCGCAAGGCAGGGCTCTGGCCTTCCTGCTGCGTTATCGTTACTACCGTAAGATCGCTTAAGTACAATGCCGGCATAGCCAGAGCAGACCTGGGCATCCCTAACCCTGATGCAGTAAGAACAGGCTTTGCTAATCTTGCCAAGCACATAGAGAACATAAACAGCTTCGGTATCCCTGCAGTTGTAGCCTCCAACAGGTTCCTGACAGATACCGAGGAAGAACTTAAGGCCATCGAGGAAGAATGCGCTAAGCTCGGAGCTGCCTTTGCTCCCGCTTCTATCTTTGCAGAAGGCGGCAAGGGCGGATATGTCCTGGCAGATAAGGTCCTCAGCATGATGAAGGACACATCGCCCAGGTACACCTACGAGCTTGAAGATCCTTTCGAAGACAAGATCAGGAAGGTTGCCACAAAGATCTACGGAGCTTCCGATATAGATATACTCCCTGAGGCACAATCCAAGATAGACGAGTTCACCGCCCAGGGATACGGGGATCTTCCTGTATGCATAGCCAAGACCCAGTATTCACTGTCTGACGATCCCAAGGCTCTGGGACGTCCCGAGGGTTTCACCTTAACGGTAAGAGACGTTTATCTTTCAGCAGGTGCAGGATATCTGGTCGTACTTACGGGCAGCATCGTTACGATGCCCGGACTTCCGCCCCACCCTGCCGCAATGGATATAGATATCGATAACGACGGCAATATCAGCGGACTGTTCTAATGAGAAAACGCCCTAATCCCACATTCCTCCAGAAGGCCGAAGGACTCAAGAATATGCGCCGCAAGCGCACACTGATAATCGCATTATCAGTTCTTGCGGTAGTTCTTGTAGTGGTCTTCATATCTTCTGTCGCAAGCATGCAGGAAAGATACAGGGAGAGCTTCCCGGAGCTTGTGGGTGCAGCGACTTCCACCACAGATTCCTGGGAGCGATATACAAGGGCGACTCACAAGACAGAAACTGAGACTACCACAACAGAAACCGAGTCTGAAACCACCCGCCTTGCTCCTGTGATAGTTACCACGGCATCGGAAGAGACAACTGAAGAGGCGACTGCTACCAGCCAGAACAATGCTCCCGATACCTTTGACGAGGGAGAAGATTTCCACTTCAGGACCTCATATCCGCACCGGACCGTATCCTATCAGGAACGGGAAGTTCTCTTAGACAGCCTCAAGGAACAGGTGGTCAGATTCCAGAAAGACAATCAGGATATGCGTATCTGCTTCGAACTGGTCTGCCTGGAGACAGGAGAAGTCATAGGCGTAGACGAGTTAGACCCTGTAGTTCCTTCCGGCTGCTGGGTACTCCCTGCAGATCTCGTGGCTTTAAACAGAGTCGCAAACGGCAGGCTCTCCATGTCCAAGATAATCACCTACGAAAGCCCAAGATTCACGGACAGCCCCTCTTATATAAACTCGACCTATACCCCGGGCAAGCAGTTCTATCTGAGGACTCTCATGAGATATGCCGTTGCTCTTAACGACACCCTGGCCATGAACTACCTGGTAGAGTGCATGGGCGGTCTTGAATCCATAATACCTGACGTGGATGAGATCTCAGGTTATATTTCCTACAGCGACCAGAAGATATATCAGGATTACAGGAATCTTGAGTTCCAGAGCACGGGACTTACCTCCTGCTACGACATGTCAGCTTACCTTGAATATCTTTACAGCGGATATACCAACACTCCTGATGTTTATCAGCCTCTTATAAATGATATGTATAACAGCGAGACTTCATCTCCCATAAAAGAAGCCTTCGGCGAAGACGCCTCCGTCCTGCACATACTGGGCAGGAATACGGCTCAGGGCGCATATATGGACATTGCCCTTATAGATGCAGATGAGCCTGTTGCCCTGGTAATCTACTGCGAGGCCTCATCTGCTGACAGGGCAGGCAATGCAATCCTTACCATAGCAGGCTATGCTGCCTCTTTTATCGATGCCTGCCACTGATATATCGGGCTGATAACTTATATGGCCTAAGATGATAGTATTTATGTTATAATCTTATCAGTTCGTCCCATCTGATCTGCGGTCGGTTCGGGTCCCGTGCAACGGGGCGCCGTGAACCCTGTCAGGTCCGGAAGGAAGCAGCAGTAAGCGGAATGCCGCGTGTGCCGCGGGGTAAGCCTGGCCGACTGTAGTTCAGATGGGATGAGCTTTTTTATTTAAGAGGATAATGCTATGGAAGAACATATTGCCCTTTACCGGAAGTACAGGCCTAAGACATTTGACGAGATCGTCGGCCAGAAGGCCCCGGTCACCACACTGAGACAGACGATCATCGAAGACAGGATAGGACATGCTTATCTCTTCTGCGGGCAGCACGGTTCAGGCAAGACCACTATAGCCAAGGTATTCTCAAGGGCAGTAAACTGCGAGCACCCGGTAAACGGCAATCCCTGCAACGAATGCGCAACCTGCAGGGGCATATTAGACGGCTCCATCCTTGATGTAATCGAGATGGACGCAGCTTCCAACAACAGCGTAGAGAATATCAGACAGATAGTAAACGAAGTATCCTTCGCTCCCTCTGTCACCAAATATAAGGTCTATATAATCGACGAGGTCCATATGCTCTCGACCTCAGCTTTCAATGCGCTCCTTAAGACTCTTGAGGAACCGCCCAAGCATGTTATCTTCCTGTTTGCCACTACAGAAGTACACAAGATCCCCGCAACCATACTCTCAAGATGCCAGAGATACGATTTCAAGCGTATCCCGGGAGATCTTATCAACGAGAGGCTCAGATATATCGCAGATAAGGAAGGCATCGACATAACTGACGATGCCATCAAGCTTATTACCGCGCAGTCAGACGGCGCCTTAAGAGACGCCCTCACCCTCCTGGACACTATGCAGACCATCCAGGGTGCTAACAAGCGCAGGATAACTGACAGTGACGTTGAACAGGCGACAGGCACCGTGGATAATCAGTTCCTGTTTAAGGCGGCAAATGCCCTGATTGACGGCAGGTTCGAGGAGATGATCGACCTGTGCGCAGAGCTTAGGGAGAGCGGCAGAGACTATACCAAGGTCACACTTGAGATCGCTCATTACTTCAGGGATCTCCTGGTCATAAGAGTCAAGGCAGACCCCATGATGCACCTGCCCTACACCGTTGAGACCATCAAGCAGATGTATCTTACGGCAAGCAAGGTAAGTGCCGAGACCTTAGTTGGCATGATATCTTTCCTCTCCAAGGCCGTAACCGACTTCAAGATATCTCCGGATATCCCCACAAGCTTCGAGCTCATGATGCTCCGCCTCTGCGGCAGGAAGGCTCAGCTCGAGGTATCTCCTCTCGTCATCCCTGACTTTGAGAGGATGCAGGCTGAAGCCGCATCAGGAGAGATGCACCTTGCTTCGTATAAGGCACCCGCTCCTAAGGAAGAGCCCAAAGAAGAACCCGCTCCTGCTGAAAGACCGGCCGAGGAAACTGATGTTGAGGCTCCGATCGTAGACGAAGACCCTCAGGAAGAAGAATTGCCTGAGCTGCCCCTTCTCTCACCTGAAGCTGAGGACGAGGCGCCGGAGCCGGAGCCTGCTCCCGTAATAGAGAAAGCTCACCCTTCTCCCTTCTTTACAGGAAGGTCTCTTGTCAAAGAAGAACAAAAAGAAGAAAAGGAAGAAAAGAAGACCGAAGATAAGGAGGAGCCCAAGCCTTCAGGCATCCTCGCAGGTCTGAGCAATTCTTTCCTTGACGATCTTATGGCTGAAGCTGATAAGAAAGAAGAGGAGCAGAAGGCTGAACCTGAAACTGAATCAGGACATATATCCCAGGTGGCAAGCCAGCTCGATAAGAATCAGCTTATAGTAGACGGCTCCGCTTCAGGCTCTGTCAGGACACCTGTGGTCAATCCCGAAGCAGCAGGCGGGCCTTCAAGATGGGAGATCTTCCTCGAAGAACAGAAAGAAGCATTCCCGGTTATATGCGACCAGCTCTCCGGCTCATCCTTCAAGGATATCGAGGATTCCTCCTATATCGTCTTTGAAGACCGGGACGAGCCTACTGTAAATAACCTTAAGAGGGCTGAGTCCTTCAAGAGGTTCGGCAAGCTCTGCAAGGAGAGATTCGGTCTTGCCCACCTCTTTATCTGCACAGATTCCCAGTATCGCACAGCACTTAAGAAATATGAGGAGGCCCAGGTCAAGAAGCGCGCCGAAGACCTCCTGCACTTAGCTGAATCCAAGGGTATTAATACTACTGTGCATTTTGGTGATGAAGATTGATTTGACACTCCACACGACTTTTAAAGTCGTGTGATTCTTGTTTCAGCGACCACTACATTGCTACAAAAGCTTTAGTTTTACACGGTCTCCACAAGCGTAAATTTCCGTATGCCCTACGGTATTTGTCGGTATTCAGGCTACTGACAGCCCCTTTAGTAAGATGTTTATACTTGCGTTGGTGTCCCTGTTGTGTTTTGTATGGCAATTAGGACATTCCCATTCTCTAATAGAGAGGTTCTTTACCAGTGGATTCTTGTATCCGCAACATGAGCAGGTCTGACTGCTTGGGTACATAGTAGGTACTTTGATTATGTCGTTCCCGTACCACACTGCCTTATACTCA
>DJYO01000019.1 GCA_002450155.1 Mageeibacillus sp. UBA6976
GTGGTAATTCGGGAATCCAGGATAAACAGTTTAGGTATTAAGTTTCTTAAGAAGCAATAAGTAACCCCACTTCATTTGAAGTGGGGTTATTGTTGGCTTTGTTATTCGTTATGCCGTTGGCATTAGTATCTGAAGAGCTCTTTGTAGAGTACTCTTACAGCATAGGAGCAGTAGGATTCCGATACACCGAACATCATGGAGATCTCTGATGCGCCCTGGTTTACTATGCGGAGGTTGATACCTGCATTGGAAAGGGCAGTGGCAGCACGTGCCATGATACCTACGGAGTTTGCCATAGCTTCACCAACTATCATGACAATTGCAAGATCTCTGTCGACTTTGCACTTGGCGCCCAATTCCTTCTCTATCCTGTTTACTATCCTCTCTTCTTTCTCCTGGGTAAAGTACTTCTTACGGAGTACTATGGTAACAGTATCTATACCGGAAGGAATGTGGTCGATGGAGAGACCTTCCTCGGCAAAGATCTTAAGCAGATCAGCAAGGAAACCTACCTGATGGTTCATAAGGTATTTGTCTACCGTAATGGTTGCAAAGCCTTTATCACCGGCAATACCTGTTACAAGGGAATCGTAATGGGTTCTCTTGGATACGATCCAGGTACCCTTGGCAGAAGGATTGTTTGTATTCTTTATATTAAGAGGGATACCTTTTGAGAAGACGGGGGAGATAGCTTCTTCGTGAAGGACAGTAAATCCGGCATATGAGAGCTCTCTCATCTCGTCGTATGTGATCTCCGTGATAGGGAAGGGGTTCTTTACCAGTGATGGGTTAACGGCAAATACATTGTCAACATCTGTCCAGTTCTCGTAGACTTCGGCATTGACTGCAGCTGCGAGTATAGAACCTGTGATATCAGAACCGCCTCTTGAGAATGTGATAATCTCGCCGTTCTTGGAAACTCCGTAGAAGCCCGGAAATACTGAGATAGTATCAGTGTCTTCGGCAAGCTTTGCAAGATTTGTATAGGATTCGTCAAGGATAACTGCTTTGCCTTGGACATCGTGCTCCAGATATAGACCATATTCAGCAGGATCGCAATATCTTGCCTTATGGCCGGAAGCGTTTAGATAGTAAGCTACAAGCCTAGCGCAACAATCTTCGCCCATTGCCTTAACGGAATCAAGATACTTGATGTCGTCTGTATAATCAGCGTCTGCTATCTTGCGGAGCTTATCCTCGATACCGGGCAGGACCTTCTCGATATTGAGCTCGTCTGCGATCTCGATATATCTGTCAAGAACTGCCTGAAGCTCCTTCTCGTATTCGTTGCCGGCAAGTCTGGCCTTGGCAACTGCGATAAGGAGGTCAGTAACTTTGGTATCGTCCTTAGTCCTCTTGCCGGGAGCAGAGACAACCATTATCTTACGGTCGTCATCTGACAGAACGATATTACATACTTTCTGTATCTGGAAGGCGTTTGCAAGTGATGAACCGCCGAATTTAGTAACTTTCATAACATTTACTCCTGTGCTTGCAAATTTTGTTTATAATACCACATAGACAGTTATTATATACTTCTTGTAACATTAATGTTGTATTTTTTTAATCGAGGTAATAATGAACATATTTAAGGCCATGCGACCTTCAGGTGTTTATCCTTCTGTTATGGATATGCCCTGGGATAAGCTAAAGGGAGAGGGGATAGACGTAGCCCTTCTTGATTTTGATAACACACTTGGTCCTGACAGGGCTCATGAACCTGATGAGTACAGCTTTAAATGTATCAGGATGCTTCAGGATCTGGGTATCAGGCCTTGTCTCGTATCCAATGCAAAATCTTCAAGGTCTGAGGGGATCGCCAGGATACTTGATATCCCCTGTGTTACTTATGCCAAAAAACCAAAACCGGACGGAGTTCTTGATGCCCTTAGTCTTATGGGCTGCGATAAGACTGCAGCTGTTATGGTTGGAGATCAGGTGTTTACGGATGTTATGGCAGGTAACTTTGCCGGCTGCAGATCTTTCCTTGTTGAGAAATATCAGAAGCATGAGATCTGGTATGTAGCTATTAAGAGACCATTTGAGAAGATAGTAAGGCTTATAGCAAAGTTCTGAATACAAGGTGCGTCGTTAATGAATTCTTACGAGTTTAATAAAAAAGTGACTCTGTTTAAGAAAGATAAGCCTTTATTGTTGTCGCGAAATCATATATTTGTTGTTCTATAAAATCTTTGAATATCTTCTTTGCGGGTGATTGTTATGTTTGATGAAAATAAGAAGTTGATAACTCATCAAAGGTTGGATTTTTTGACAAATATTGGTTATTCATTTGAAGAGAACGAATACGGAATTGATTATAAGAATGGTAACATTACTGTTTTCGTTTTTTGGGGCAGATATTATGATTCTGTAGATATTGTTGTACAATATGAGAATTATAATCATTGTAATGGTTTTAATTATTCAAAATCTATTCAAAGAAATAAAAGGAAACACATTATTAGTATAAGTAATCGACTAGCATTAAAGAATCCGTTGTTGATCTTATTCATTAAAGATGATATTAGACGTTTCAATATTATAGCTGACTACTTTATTAAGAATTGTAATGGATTATTGGGTATTGATAATTCAGGGCTACTATGAAAAGGTGGTAAAATCTATGACGATAGGCGATATTAAAGAGAATTTAAAGTGGTATGATTATATGTGCAGATTAGTCGAGGTTTCTTGGTAAAACGTGTTGGTATTTGATGTTCTAATTGTCGTGATTAATACGTTTGTTTTGTTGTTTCAATATAAACAGCTTGTCTTACATAATAGATTTCTTTTTGTTTTGTCATGTGTCTTTATTGCATTTTCAGTTGTTGCCTTGCTGGTTATGAATAGTACTTCAAAAAGAGTCATAATACCTAGATCAGATTGTATATGGATTAAAGGAAAAATCGGTATTGGTGTCTTGTCTATAGCTATATCAATTGTACTGATGGTCAATTATACGGAATTAGTATCAAAAAATATTTTGTTGGAATCTATTCCTTTATTTGTATTGGGGTCAATAGCTATTATTTCTGCTCGAAATACGTTTATAGGAGCATCGATGTTTTTGTCCTTTTCTTATATTATATTAAGTAAAGTTGCCTTTAGTGACGGTTATTATTGGTGCATATACTTGTTTTTTGGTTTGATTTACGTCTTTGCCGCTGTGTTTTGTAGTATTGATAATAGAGAAAGATTTTTATCTATTTTTGAAAAGCACCCTAAAGATATTTATAAGTTTAGTTGTTCGAAAAATGGAGATTATTTTGAATTGATTAAAATGCTTAATAATGATCAAATTACTGCAATAACTATAGATTATCCCAATCCTCTTAAGATTTTTTATATTTGCAATGAAGGCGAGATCTGTAAACCACATGTGATGTCTGATGGTACAGTCATTTTTACTGATAACTATAGAATGATTAAATCATTTGATTACACAAAAGGAAATGAGTATTATAAAAAAATGTCTAAAGCAGATAGAAAAAAGTTTATTGAATCAGTAAAGAAGTATTTGGACAAGAATAATAATTATATAAAGTGTAGATACTATAACCATAGCAGAATATCAGGATATAGAAAAAGGTATCCAGGCGAATAACCAATCGTAGCATTAAAGAATTCGTTGTTGGTCTTATTCATTAAAGATAGTATTAAGAGTTTCAATACTATTCATTCCCCAACTGGAAGATGCTACGTGAGATAATTTGTAGATTCACATAGCGGACAGTTATTATTTTAATCAGCTGAGCGTTAAACTATTGCTTGCAAGTGTTTAGCCTTTAAAGTAAAATTAACAAGTTATTCTATTATCAGTAACTAAGGAGATTATTATGATTAGTGCAGGTGATTTCAAGAACGGTATGTGTTTCGAGATGGACAATCAGGTCTATCAGGTAGTTGAATTCCAGCATGTTAAGCCTGGTAAGGGTGCAGCTTTCGTAAGAACAAAGTATAAGAACGTTAAGACAGGTTCTGTTGTTGAGCGTTCTTTCAACCCTAACGAGAAGTTCGAGCAGGCTCAGCTTACAAGACGTGATATGCAGTACATCTATTCAGATGGCGATCTTTACTACTTCATGGATCAGGAGTCTTATGAGCAGACACCTATTTCTTCTGACAAGATCGGTGATGCTATCAAGTTCCTTAAGGAAGAGATGATCTGTAAGGTTGTATCTTACAAGGGCGACATCTTCCAGGTTGAGCTTCCTATCACTGTTGAGCTTGAGATAACAGAGTGCGAGCCCGGTGTAAGAGGCGATACAACAAATAACGCAACTAAGTATGCTACTCTTGAGACAGGTGCTGTTGTTAAGGTTCCTCTCTTCGTAAACCAGAATGAGGTTATCAGAGTAGATACAAGAACAGGTGAATACCTGGAGAGAGCTTAAGCCTTATATCTAAGGCCCGGATATTGACATGGAGAATAACACAATTGCCGAATCTATCAAGGGCGATCGCTCGATGACTCAGGGCTTTGTAGCCCAGTATGCGGCTGAAGCAGCGCTTCAGGTAGACGGCGTTGTGTCTCTTGTCCCATCCTTTGCGGTAGCACTCAAGGAGAAGGCTGGCGTAGTTCACGACGGCAAGGGGATAAGAGTTGTATTCGATGAGACAGACGACAATACAGTTTCTATAACCTGTTATCCTATAGTTAAATTTGGAAAGATCATTCCAGAGATAGCTTGGCTAATACAGGAGAAGATTAAGAGTGATGTAGAACGCTTTACCGGACTTAGTGTCGAAACGGTAGATGTATATGTCTGCGGTGTTCAGGATACACCTGATGCGTCAGATGGTTCATCTGCCAGCGAGAAGGGAGATTCGGAAGAATGAATGCTTTTATCAGAGTCTTGATGTTTATCTATTCGGTGCTCATCGCCGTGCTGTCCGTTGTTTTGCTATATGCACTTGTTGATGACGGTATCTTTGCAGATCTGTTGTCACCCTTATCAGCCGTCGTTACAGGACCTATAAGCAGATATGTTTATCTTGCAGTCCTGCTTCTTTTTATCGTAACTTCGATATTTTCTATCACTAATGTTTTTACATACGGCAGACTTAACAAGACCAGACTCAGAAAGACTGAGATAGGTTCTGTTGATATTGGTGCTGATGCTATTGAAAGTATTGCGCTCAACTCCGCAAAATCAGCCCAGGTCGGCATCAAGAATGCCAAGTGTCACGTTCTGCCGGGCAAGAACGGTTCGATCAAGGTCAACCTCTCTTGCGTACTTTATTCCAATGTTGAGATCCCTTCATCCATGAGCAAGGTTCAGGAGAAGGTTAAGAAGGATATCGAGAGATACACAGGTATCGTCGTTGAGACTGTGTTTGTAAGGGTATCCAGAGTTGAGGCTGCTACAGCCAAGGTTGAGAGCAGATAATCTATGGAGAGGTTCCTGTCCAAATTATTCGAGAAGATGAAGAACACCAAGGCAGGTGTGATATTTGCATTCCTGTTTTTTACTGTTGCGATACTCTGGTGTATATTCGGTTTCTTTAAGATGATCTTTATCGTCTTATTTACTGCTACCGGATTCTTTGTCGGATCGTTCCTGTTCAGTGATATGAGCAAGTTTAAGAAGTTCCTTGACAGGATACTGCCTCCAGGGAGGTTCAGATGAGCAGAATAGAGACCCGTGAGCAAGCTTTTAGATTCCTTTTCCAGTATGGTTTCCGCACCGATCCGGTTGCAGAGCAGATGGAAATATTCAAGGATATGTTAAGACAGGAGAACGAGTCTTGTGAAGATAAGGATATCGAGGTCGATTTTGTGTATTTTACAGACCTCGTTTATGGTGTTATCAATTACAGGGATACCATAGACAGTAAGTTTGTCCCGTTTCTTAAGAAATGGAAGCTTGAGAGACTCCCTCAGGCTGACAGGGTCATATTAGAGATAGCTGTATATGAGATAGTCAATATGGAGGATATCCCTACCAGTGTATCTATAAACGAAGCTGTTAAGCTTGCCAAGAAATATGGTACCGACAGTTCTTCATCTTATATTAACGGAGTCTTGAGCAGCTTCGAGAAGAGCCTGTAATGTTTCAGTTTAAAAATGTAACCAGCCTTAATATCTTCATTAAGGCACATATCAGACAAAGCAAAGAGTTAAGTGATATCGAGCTTACTGCCGAGATCTCGCAGTATACTCTCTATCGTGGAAAGACTGCTTATTTTGCTGTCAAGGACGATAAGAGTGTCATTAACTGCGTAATGTTTGAAGACGGCGTAAGACTGCTTGATTTTGTGCCTGATGTTGGAGATAAGGTCAAGCTTCAGGGAAGGATCGATTTTTACGATGCCCAGGGTAAGGTCCAGTTCTATGTAAGCAGTATGACAAGAGCCGGAGCAGGGGATCTGTATGAACAGTATCTAAAGCTGTTTGCCAAACTGTCTAATGAAGGCCTTTTCGACCCTGCACACAAAAAGAAGATCCCGCTGCTTCCCAGAAGGATCGGGCTTATTACCTCTCCCTCGGGTAAAGTAAAATCAGATGTCATTAATACCATGCGCAAGAAAAATACCCATTTTGACATCGTTCTTTATCCTGCAAGTGTTCAGGGGACTAACTGTGCTCCTGAGGTCTGCGAAGGGATCGATTACTTTATGTCCACAAGAATAGTGGATGTTATCATCATCGCAAGAGGCGGTGGGTCTTATGACGAACTGTTCTGCTTTAACGATGAGCGTATAGCGCGCAAGGTATATGACTGCGATATCCCTGTAATAGTTGCCATCGGACATGACGAAGACAAGTTTATCCTTAACTATGTAGCTGACTGTTATTGCGGCATGCCTGCCGAAGCCGGCAACACTGTCATATGCAGCTATAACGATCAGATGAATGATGTGAATAATCTCTTAATGAGACTTGATATGTCAATGAGGATGATCTTAGACAGCAAGAGAGCGAGATTAGATTCATTAAGAAACCATAAGGCTCTTTATTCCACAAGGACGTATTTTGATAATCAGAAGGTTATGGTAAAGCAGCTGACTGGCCAGATGGGAGATTGCCTTAACCGCAAGATATCTGACGATAAAAAGGATCTTTCAAGCCTTATCTCCAGGCTTGAAACACTGAATCCCTCCAATGTTCTTAAGAGGGGATATTCTTATGTTTCAGATAAAGACGGTAATGCGATAGAATCTATAAGTAAGATCAATACTGGCGATAAGATATCCGTTGTCTTTGCTGACGGTGTTGCGGATGCAACTGTTACAGATACAAATATTACGGAGGATAAGTAATATGGACGATACAAAGATTACATATGAGGAAGCCATTGAGGAGCTGCGCAATGTGGTAAATACACTAAACGAGGGCAAGGTCTCTCTTGATGAATCAATAAAGCTTTACAGCAGAGGGATCGAGCTTGCCGGTATCTGCAATAAGAAACTTAATGAAGTTGAAGAGAAGATAAGTATTATCAACAAAGAGAATGGTAACGAAGATCCTCTCAATATAGAAAGGAACTGAGATATGCCGGATATAGCTGAACTTATCAGATCCTGCGATGAGTGGATCACTCCTGAACTTGATAAGGTATTTGACCCTTCTGTGTCAGAAGATATTACCGTTAAGGCTGCAAAATACAGTCTTATGGCCGGTGGCAAGAGATTAAGACCTCTTATGATGAAGGAAACATCCAAGATGATGGGGCTTACAGGCATAGATGAAGATATCAGATACTATGCGGCAACTCTTGAGATGATCCATACCTATTCTCTTATACATGACGATCTGCCGGCCATGGATAATGACGATCTGAGACGCGGCAAGCCCACTTGTCATAAGGCGTTTGGTGAGGGTTTTGCCGTATTGGCAGGAGACCTGCTCCTTAATACTGCATGCGAAAGACTAATGTCTATTGCTGTATCAAAGCCTGAATATGCATATACTTCATATATGATGATGGTAAGAGCAGGCTTAAACGGCATGATCGGCGGTCAGAGTATCGATCTCGCCTCCGAGGATAAGAAGATAGATCTTGACCTGCTGATAGAGCTTCAGGATAAGAAGACAGGAGCTCTTATTAAGACGGCAGTAGTTACTCCTTATATGCTGTCAAAAAAACTTACTGCTGAGACGGCCGGAGCTGACGAGGATTATAAACTCCTCATAAACCTTGCATCACATATAGGACTTGCCTTCCAGATCAAGGATGACATTTTGGATGTTACTTCATCTGCTGAAGTGTTGGGTAAGAACGTAGGTAAGGATGCAAGAGACGAGAAGTCCACTTTTGTAACTCTCTTAGGCTTTGATGCGGCATGTGACTATCTTAACAAAGAAGCTTGCGGCGCAAGAGAAGTCTTAGGCAAGCTTAAGGAACGCGGCTATGCTACAGCTGATTATGAGATCCTTACGGATTATCTGGTAAACCGCGATATGTGATCTGTTATGGACTATAAGATACTTGGCAAAGATACATCACCTGAGGCACTTAAGGCTCTGTCATCCAAAGATAGGGCAGTATTGTGTGATGAGCTCCGTGATAAGATCCTCGAGACCGTGTCTCAAAGAGGCGGCCATCTTGCTTCGAATCTCGGCGTAGTAGAGCTCACAGTAGCTTTGCTGTCAGTATTCGATTACCGCAAAGACAGCATTGTCTTTGATGTCGGTCACCAGTCCTATTCCTATAAACTACTGACAGGAAGATTTGATAAGTTCGATACATTAAGACAGAAGGGCGGTATTTCCGGTTTCCCCAGAATAAGCGAATCGCCCTATGACAGCTTTGATACCGGACACAGCTCTACTTCTATCTCTGCTGCTCTGGGAATGGCTAGAGCAAGAGATCTGGACAAAAAGGATAATTATGTAGTTGCTGTGATAGGTGACGGCGCCATGACCGGCGGTCTTTCCTATGAAGCCCTGAATGATGCAGGTCACTCCAAGACTAAGATGATAATTATTCTCAACGACAACGAGATGAGCATCGACAGGAATGTTGGTGGCTTCTCCAAGTATCTTCAGGGCGTCCGTATATCCAGCGGATATATATCGGCAAAGGCTACAACCGAATCATTCCTCAAAAAGCTTGGCATCGTCGGACGTTTCTTTATTAAGGTAATACTCGCCATCAAGGATTTTCTGAGATTTATCCTTTACCGCAAGAAGCCCTCTATGTTTGAGGACTTAGGTCTTAATTACTATGGACCTGTAGACGGCCATAACACAGAGGAGCTGATAAAATCTCTTAATGCAGTTAAGGATATAAACCATCCTGTGCTGCTTCATATAGTTACCAAGAAGGGTAAGGGATATGCTCCTGCTGAGAATAATCCTTCTGATTATCACGGCGTAGGACCCTTCGATCTTGCCACGGGCGTTGTAAAGACAGGCAAGGGCAGTTATACAACCGCATTTGCTGGCGCCCTTACTTCTATAGCTCAGGAGAATCCCAAGGTCATCGCCGTTACAGCGGCTATGTGCCAGGGTACCGGACTTGAAAGTTTCTCCATGAAGTTTCCGTCAAGATTCTTCGATTGCGGTATTGCCGAAGGCCATTGTGTTACCATGGCTGGCGGTCTCGCTGTTAAAGGCTATATCCCGGTTGTGGCTATATACTCATCATTCCTTCAAAGAGCTTATGATGAGATGATCACTGATGTCTGCTTTATGAACCTGCATGTGGTATTTGCCATAGACAGGGCAGGTTTCGTAGGGCAGGACGGACATACACATCACGGCCTTATCGATCTGTCATATCTTAATTCCATGGTGAATATGAGGGTATTTGCCCCGAGGGATTATAAGGATCTTAGAAACTGTCTGTATTATGCAGTTAATAATTGCGAGGGACCTGTTGCCGTTAGATATCCCAGAGGTTCTTCGCCCTTCGAAGCAGAGGGACCTTTATACGAGCTTCCTGAAGATTGCATAAAGCCTCATATCGCTCAGGACTTTGGATCTGATTTTGCCATCATATCCATTGGCAAGATGTGCAGAGAAGCAAGTTTTGCAGTAACCGAGCTTGACAAGGCGGGCTTGTCAGGCAGACATATCAACTTGTCATATGTAAAGCCTCTGCCAATAGCAGACCTTGACAAAGCTTTACATGGCATCACTACAGTGTTTACTCTTGAAGAGGGTATCATGAGCGGCGGCGTTGGCGAAGCGATAATAAGAGGCCTTGGCGCTCTGAATAAAGGCTATAAGGTCTATGACTTTGCTGTTAAGAATACACTTATCAAGGCTTCATCGCCGGAAGATCAGCTTAAGACCGCAGGGATTGACGGAGAGAGCATTCGGACTAAAATAGAGTGCATACTTATGCAAAAGAATGTATAATTGTATTACTTTGATCCGAAAGAAGTCTTAAGTTATGAGTTACGGAATAGTATCTAACAATACAAGGGATACCAATTATGAGGTAGCCATAAGAGCTGCAGAGATAATAACCTCCTCAGGCGGCAGTGTTGTCTTTGAGAAGGAACTTTCTGATGTTCTGAAGGATAGGGTCTCTTCTGATGTCATTTTCGAAGATTTCAGCAAGGCCGGTGTTAAGACCGTTATCTCCATAGGCGGCGATGGTACATTCCTCGCTGTTGTAGCAAAGTATAGAAATCTTGGAGCGGAATTTATCGGTATTAATAAGGGCTCTATAGGTTTTCTAACTGAGATCAGTGCCCAGGATATGGATAAGGATCTTTCGAGGCTTGTATCAGGGGATTATAAGACTATATCCAGGACTCAGCTCGCGATCGAGGTATATAACCAGGACGGTGAACTTAAGGGAAGAGACGTTTGTCTTAATGACTGTATGATCGTAAGAGGCGTAAGACCGCATGTAACCAAGCTTGAACTGTATATTGACGGGCAGAAAGTAGAGAAATTCTATGGTGACGGTCTCCTGGTATCTACCGCTACAGGGTCATCTGCTTATTCACTTGCTGCAGGCGGACCTCTTTTGATGCCTGATATGAAGGATATGCTGGTTACCCCCATATCTTCGCATACGCTTTATGGTCTTAAGTATGTTGCAGGCCCTGACAGCGTTGTTAAGATCGTTGTTGATGATTTTGAGACTGCACCTATCATCTGTCCTGACGGAAGGGAGTTTGTGGATCTTGAGCCGCTGGACTATGTGGTTATCACCAGATACTCCGAAGTACTTAAGACGGCCACACTTAAGACCGACAATTTCTTCAGCGATGTAAGGAAGAAGATAGTAAGAAGAGGTTCTTTCTATGAAAACAGTTAAGAATTCAAGACAAGAGTTGATAATTAGACTGATCAAGGAGAATAATATCTCCACACAGGAGGAACTTACAAATCTTGTAAGGAAATCCGGGTTCGAAGCTACTCAGGCTACATGTTCAAGAGATATCAAGGAGCTTGGGATCATAAAGATAACAATGCCCAATAATACGACAAAATATGCAGTGCTGGACAGAACAGGCGATGTTGCTCCCGGCAGGCTTCTTGCTGTATTTGCCAATTCTCTCGTATCTGTTAAGGCAGCAATGAATATTATAGTTATCAAGACTTTGCCCGGTATGGCACAGGCTGCAGCGTCGGCTTTAGATTCCATCCATCTTGAGAACTGTGTCGGTACCATAGCAGGCGACGATACAGTATTTGTTGCAGCGACCGGCATAAACGAAGCTGAGGCTCTGGTCAAGACAATTAAGGATATGATGGACACAGGTGTCGATCTGGCAGGTAAGTTCTAATGTTGTTAAGACTTGAGATCAAGGATTTTGCTGTAATATCCAATATCGTATTTGAACCGGCATATGGCCTCAATGTAATAAGCGGTGAGACAGGTGCAGGTAAGAGCCTTATCGTTGATGCGATAGGTCTTATACTTGGGGGTAAGGCATCCAAGCAGCTGATAAGGACATCTTCTCCCACATGTTTTGTTGAGGCGTGTTTTGATGTAACTGAGCTTACGTACAAGGCATTTACGGATATTCTTAATGATAACGAGATAGAACCTGATGATGGACTCCTTTATATCAGCAGGACTATATATCAGAACGGTAAGTCAATTGCCAGGATAAACGGCAGATCAGTTACTCTTAACGTTCTTAAGGAGATTGCTTCCTTCCTGGTCGATATCCATGGCCAGCACGATACCCAGAAGATATTTGATGAGAAATCCCATGTCCGACTTTTGGACAGTTTTGGCGGAGATAAGATAGGCAAGCTATATACCAGCTATACAGATAAGCTTTCTGAATATAAGGAGATCGTAACCAGGATAAGAGAGATCTCCGCTTCTCCTGATTATCTTGATAAGCGTAAAGAATATCTGGAATTTGTTATCAAGGAGATAGATGAGGCTGACTTTAAGGACGGGGAGGAGGAAACTCTCTATGACAAGAAGCAGAAGATCCTTAATGCCGAGAAGTCAGCTCTGGGGCTTTCTGAAGCTTCAGACCTTTTGTCCGGGGGAGAGTATTCAAGCCCGGTCCAGCAGGTATTGCAGGCTTCCAAGATCTTATCCGAAGTGGCATCCAAGGATGAGGAATATAAGGATATTTCTGATTCACTGGAGAGTCTGTCTCTTGATCTTGAATCTGTAGCTTCAGACATCAATAAGATCCTGGACGATCTTGACTACGATCCTGAGATAAAGAACGGGATCGAGCAAAGGATAGGTCTGCTGTACGATCTTAAAGCAAAATACGGTTCCTCTATCAGAGAGATAAATGAATTCAGGGAAAATGCCAAAGCAGAACTTGATTCAATAGACAGCAACAAAGATCTCCTGGCAGAATTAAGATCCAAGAGCAAACAGGTGGAGAAAGAACTGGTAGAAATATCAGGTAAACTCTCTGATGCAAGGCATATTGCAGCTAAGAAACTCTCATCTGAGATTGTTAAGGAATTAGCTGATCTTGAGATGCCTAACAGCATATTTGAAGTAAGTTTCCGGCAGCATGAGAAATCAAGATTCTTCTCCAGCGCAGGTACCGAAGATATTGCCTTCAGGTTCAGCGCTAATCCCGGGCAGGAGGTAAGATCTCTGTCTGCTATCGTATCCGGTGGTGAAGCATCCAGGATCATGCTCGCTGTTAAGAATATCCTTAGCAGATGTGATCTTACTCCAACACTGATATTCGATGAGATCGATACCGGCGTATCGGGCAAAGCCAGCGAAGCGATCGCAAGAAAGCTCATGTCCATCTCATCTGACCATCAGGTACTCTGTGTTACTCATACAGCCCAGATAGCAGCTGCAGCGGACTGCAACTTTATGCTCTCCAAGGAAATAAAGGACGGAAATACTGTAACCATCTGCTCAGTCCTTGATTCTGAATCCAAGAAAGGTGAGGTTTCAAGACTCCTGTCAGGTTCTGATAAGGAATCTTCTTTAAGGCTTGCCGGAGAGCTTATAGAATCATTCGGTAAATAAAGAAGAGAAGCTATCCGGAACCTGGCAGTTGAATTCTCTATTGGTATCTGCCATAGGATCGTAGAATCTGAGATTTGTGCAATGAAGCGCGAGTCTGCCTACTCTCTCATCTATATCTGTAGAATTGGGATAAGCCTTGCTGGGATTATCTACGGAATTCGGTCCGTAGAGTCCATCTCCTGCAAGAGGGTGCCCCATATATGCCGAATGACATCTTATCTGATGGCATCTGCCTGTGATCAATTTGTATTCCACAAGAGATATATTAAGATCGGGTTCATATTTAAGTGTCTTATATAAGGTCTTGGCAGGCTTGCCCTTAGGGGATACGTCTCTTATCATGACAGATCCGGGGCGCCTTGCCATCGGCTTATCAATAAGTCCTTCCGGTGGGTCAAATCTGCCGTAGCAGACAGCATTATATGTCTTTTGTATATTGCCGTAGACATGGAGAGTATTGTGGGCATATCCGCACTTTGCTATAACGATAAGCCCTGATGTCTCCCGGTCCAGTCTCATTACAGGATGAAGCGTCCTGTCACTCAGCCTGGTAATAAGGGAATCATCAAGATGCCCGTGGGTCGGGTGGGTTACTATCCCGGACGGTTTATTAATAACGGCATACCATTCATTCTCGAAAAGGATCTCTATCTCAGGGGCTTGCCTTAGATTAAAATCCGTATCCCCAAGCTCTATATAAAGTTCATCGCCTTTGCTTACACTGTCAATGACTCTTCTGTGGATGCCGTTAATATTAACAGTTCCATTTGTCTTAAGATGCTTTACCATGCCACCGCTCATAAGGAAATGTTCTGTCAGGACTTTCTTTATCTCGCATTTATCGTATTCTTCGGGAATAATGTATCTTAACTTCATGAAGCACCTAAGAGTAGATTATTTTTATTAATTATACATACTGTCTCTAATAATACTAAGTATTCTATGTTATAAAACCTGTATTTTTGACCGATTTAACTTGAATGTTGACAATCCTTGCGTTTATTTTTACAATACTAAATGGCTTGTCAGAGCCATTTTATTCGTTCTTTGACAACTAAATACATATTGGAGGTGAGTACCAACGTGCCACAACATATTGAGTTTCAGTTAGTATTAACTGGAATCGTTGCTTTAGTGCTTGGTATTCTTTTTGGTATTGCAGTAGCTACAGTTTATTTCAAGAAGGGACTTTCCCGGGATCAGAAGGAACTGGAGGAAGATAAAGCAAAAGCACAGGAGAATGCGAATGCTTTATTAGCAAACAGCCAGAAGGAAGCTGAGAACAACAAGCGCGATTTACTTTTGCAGGCAAAAGAGGAAGTCTCCCGCATGCGTTCTGAATTGGAGCGTGAAGCCAGGGAGAAGAAACAGGAACTTGCGAAGGAACGCAACAGACTTGAGCAGAAGGAAGAGAATATCACCCGTATTGAAGCAAGCTGTGAGCGTAAGCAGGAAGAGATCGAGCGTAAGCAGTCAAATGTTGCGGAACTCGAAGCAAGAGCTAAAGATTACGAATCTCGTAAGAAGAGCGAACTTGAGAGAGTATCCGGACTTTCCATTGCAGAGGCAAGATCAATGGTCCTTGACGAAGCACAGCGCGAATACAGTCACGATATGGCACTTATGCTTAAGCAGATGGAAGAGAAGACAAAGCAGGATGCCGACAAGGTCGCTAAGGATATCATCGTTAATGCGATCCAGCGTTATGCATCTGACTATGTCTCAGAAGTCACTGTCTCGGTCGTTAATCTTCCCAACGATGAGATGAAGGGAAGGATCATCGGTCGTGAAGGCCGTAATATCAGAGCTATCGAGACTATCACGGGCGTTGATCTGATCATCGACGATACACCTGAAGCAATCGTACTGTCATCATTTGATCCTATCAGAAGAGAGATTGCGAGACTTACAATAGAGAAGCTTGTAGTTGACGGAAGGATCCATCCGGCCAGGATCGAGGAGATGTCTAACAAAGCTAAGAAAGAGCTTAACCAGACCATCAAGACCGAAGGAGAGAAGGCCGCATTTGATACAGGTGTAATGAATCTGCATCCGGAGATCATTAAACTCCTGGGCAGGCTCCATTACCGTACATCATATGGACAGAATGTGCTTCAGCACTCCATAGAGGTTTCATGGCTGGCATCAATGATGGCTGAAGAGCTCGGGCTTGATTCAAATCTTGCCAAGAGAGCGGGCCTTCTCCATGATATCGGTAAGGCCGTAGACTTCGAACAGGAGGGTACACATGTTCAGCTTGGTGTTGAGATCGCCAAGAAGTACCACGAATCGCCGAATGTGATCAATTGCATTGAGGCACATCATGGCGATGTTGATCCGCTTACACCTGAAGCCGTACTGGTTGCAGCAGCAGATGCAATTTCAGCTGCGAGACCGGGCGCTCGAAGAGAGAATCTTGAGACATACATCAAGAGAATCGAGAAACTCGAGGAGATAGCTACAAGCTTCGAGGGCGTTGAAAAGAGTTATGCTATTCAGGCAGGAAGAGAGATCAGGGTTATTGTTACGCCTGATAAGGTAAGCGATGATGAGATGATCCTCAAGGCTCGTCAGATCTGCAGAAAGATCGAAGATGAGTTGGATTATCCGGGACAGATCAAAGTAAATGTCATCCGTGAGACTCGTGCAACAGATGTTGCAAAATAATAATTAAACTAAGTACCTTTTATATATTATTTTATCCGCGTTAGGATTCACTGATCCAATAGCAAAAGAAAGAGGCTTTAAGCAATGCTTAGAGCCTCTTTTTTTTTGTTTCGTGGAAATAATCCTTCTTTTATGCTAATCTTCTATGGTCAAAGGTGGTATTGATTTGAAGATCTGTTTTATTGGAGATGTAGTAGGAGAGAGCGGCAGAAGGGCTGTCAAGACGATTCTTCCTGATCTTAAGAGGACGAATGGTATTGATTGCTGTATCATCAATGCCGAGAATTCAGCTCATGGGATAGGCTGCAGCTCCAAGATCATCAAGGAACTCACTTCATACGGATGTGACTGTATTACCCTTGGAAACCACACCTTCTCCAAGAGTGGCTTTACCGGCGAGATCCTCAGGATAGATAACTGTGTAAGACCTGCCAACATTACTCCTCCGTGGCCAGGTAGAGATTACTTTATCTTTGAGAAGGATAATGAGAGATTAGGTATCATAAATCTCCTGGGACAGGTATCTATGAATGACGGAGCTGATAATCCTTTTATAAAAGGAAGAGAGCTCTGCAATAAGCTTAAGGAGATGGGAGTAAGCTCTATATTTGTCGATTTCCATGCCGAAGCCACAAGTGAGAAGATAGCCATGGGTTATTACCTGGACGGTCTTGCTTCCTGTGTTGCAGGCACTCATACCCATGTTCAGACTGCGGACGAGCGCATTCTTTCCTCCGGGACCGGTTATATCACTGACTGCGGAATGTGCGGAGCTTTGGATTCTGTCCTGGGTATGGATATTGACTGTTCTATCTCAAGACTTGCAAACAAGATACCATGCAGATATGAACCTGCATTAGGACCTGCCTATGTATGTGGTATCATCTTTGAGACTGACAGGAACGGTAAATGTATTAGTATAAGGCGGTTTTGTGAATATGAATGACAGATATAAGGGCAGAGAATATGTGCTGATATACTTTTTCCTTATGATATTTCTTATCATCGGAGATCAGTTCATAAAGAGGATCGTATCCTTCAAGATGCAGCTGTTCCAGACCAAGGAGATCATCAAGGGTTTTCTCTCGATTTATTACTGCACCAACACAGGGAGCGCATTCAGCTTCCTGGCAGATAAATCCTGGGGGATCTATGTCCTGTCCGGGATATCCCTTGTTGTAGGTCTTGTTATCGTCTATCTGATGGTAATTGCCGCAAGAAATAAGATGAACCTTATCTCGCTGTCCCTCTGCCTGATCGCTTCCGGAGCATTCGGCAATCTGGTAGACAGGTTTACTCTCCATTATGTAATAGATTTCATAAGGTTTGATTTCGGTTCATATACTTTCCCGATCTTTAATGTTGCTGATATATGTGCCGTTATAGGAACCATACTGTTTATCCTTATAGTTATCTTTGGCAAGGACAGATTCGACGATTTCTGGATCGAAGTTACAAGTATCTTCAGGAGGCAGGATAATGCCTGATGTAAGGTTGATCTGCGACGCATCCGGAGTAAGACTGGACGTTTATATCTCATCCAGGAATGATGAGTATTCACGTTCTTTTTATAAGCAGCTCATCAAGGATGGCAAAGTAAAGGTAAACGGCAATATTCCCTCCAAATCAGGCATCCTGCTTGAGGAAGGCGACATCATTGACCTTGAGATCCCGGAGCCTGTATCTGCTGAGAACAAGCCCCAGGATATACCTCTTGATATTGTTTACGAAGACCGGGATCTGCTGGTAATAAACAAGCCCCAAGGCATGGTGGTCCATCCTGCTGCAGGTCATCATGACGGAACACTGGTCAATGCCTTGCTTGCTCACTGCGGAGATGAGCTGTCTGATATAAATGGCGTCATAAGGCCGGGCATAGTTCACCGTATTGATAAGGATACTTCAGGTCTAATGCTTGCCTGCAAGAATAATGATACCCACTTAAAACTGGCAGATATGCTGTCAAGACATGAGATAGTCCGTGAATACAGGGCAATAGTCTATGGGGTTGTATCTCCTGACAAAGGCACGGTGGATTGTCCTATAGCAAGGTCTTCGAAGGACAGGCGCAAGATGGCTGTAGCAAAAGACGGAAAGCCTTCTGTTACTCATTTTGAAGTTATTCAAAGATATGTTGAAGCAACTGACTTAAGTCTTCTGCTCGAGACCGGCAGGACTCATCAGATCAGAGTTCATATGAGCTATATAGGTCATCCGGTTGCAGGAGATCCGGTATATGCCTCGCGCAAGGATAAGTTTGGCTTAAACGGACAGGCTCTACATAGCGCGAGCATAACATTTATACATCCGAGGACAGGGGAGAAGATGCATTTTGAGGCGCCCCTTCCTCCGTATTACACAGATCTGCTGGGTAAATTAACGCCTCTTAAAGATTGACGATTTATCTCGTTTGCTTATAATTTTATTATAATAATTAAAGAGGTTTTATGAGCGAACGAATAGAGAATCTGGTAGCTTCCGATCTTGCGGTTGTAAATTTCTTTCCAAGGATATCTGACAAGCTTAATGTGCAGCTTGAGATATCCGGTAATGACATCGTTATAGACGGTGGTGACGGACTTGCCAGACTCAGGGCAAGGAACTGTATCGAATCGCTCATCGAACTGTCCCGTGATGAAGACTTGGACACAAGGCTCGTAGATTACATAATCTACCTTGCCGGAATAGGTAAGATAGAGGAGTTTGTATCTATGGGGGATGAAGTCTTCTATACAACGCCTCACGGAAGACCGGTCAAAGCCAAGACTATCGGTCAGAGATTTTACATAGATGCCCTTAAGCGCTCCGAACTCGTTATGTGTGCAGGTCCTGCAGGTACAGGCAAGACTTTCCTTGGAGTTGCAATGGCGGTCAAGGCATTCAGGAATAAGGAAGTTTCCAGGATAATCCTTACCAGGCCTGCGCTTGAAGCAGGTGAGAGGCTGGGATTTCTGCCCGGCGATATAGAGGAGAAGGTTAATCCCTACATGAGGCCTATATATGATGCGTTGCAGGCTTTGTTGGGCGATGAGCTTTTCGAAAGGTTATATGAGAAGGGCACTATCGAGGTATCGCCACTTGCCTTTATGAGAGGAAGAAATCTGGATGATTGCTTTGTCTTATTAGATGAAGCCCAGAATACCACTGTCGAACAGATGAAGATGTTTCTTACAAGATTAGGCCTTAACTGCAGGGCATGTGTATGCGGTGATTTTACCCAGATAGACCTGCCGAGAGGCACCACCAGCGGACTTTATGATGCGATGAATATCTTAGAGGGGATCGAGGGCGTAAGCCTTGTTACATTATCAGGTTCAGATATCGTCCGTAACAGTCTTGTATCCAGGATAGTAGCAGCTTACGACAAGCGTGACAGCGAGAAGAATAAGGAGAGTAGATATGAATAAGCGTGGTAAAGCCGGACGCAAAGTATTAGGTGTCGTATCGATCATCCTTACAGTCCTTATCATAATCGGACTGGTATTCTACGGCTCTCTTCCTGAGAGTTATAACTACAGGGTAGGATCAGTAGCAGAGAGTGATATCTATGCACCCAGGACGTTCGTTGATAATTATGAGACAGAGCGTCAGGCTGTTATTGCCAGAGGACTTGTTCCTGCGATATTTGTCAGATCGGATGATATTGCTGAATCTAATGTAGAAAAAGTCAATGCATTCTTTGATCTGGTAGATCAGGAGAGATCCGTCTATACGATCAGAAATCTTACTGAGGAGCAGGCTGCAGATGAATTGTCCATTAATGTTAAGCAGTCTTTATCCTGCGAGATCGATCCTTCGGACCTTCTGGTCTTCTTTAACATGACACATTCATCCTTCAGATATATCAAAGACAAAGCCATCTCCATGGCTGAACTCATCATGATAGAAGATGTTGACGAGGGTACGCTTGCATCTGCCATAGCTTCACAGGTAGATTCATTCAAGGTTTCTTCGCCTTCGTATTCCACCTATGCGGATGCCATCGGGATAGTTCTTAATTCTGTGATGCAGCCTAATTCCGTATTTGATGAGGAGGCAACCGAGGACTCGGCCAACAATGCCTATCTTGCGGTTATAAATGATCCTGTAACAGTTACCAAGGGATCCAAGATCGTATCTTCAGGCGAAGTCATCACTGAACATACATACAGTAATCTTTTGGATCTTGAGCTTATCAGGAGCAGCGCTTTCAGTTTTATACTGCTCTTAAGAGTTGCAGTCTATGTCCTTGTAATAGCTTTTGCTCTCTTCCTCTATAAGCGTAGTCTTCCGGGATCACTAACAAATAATATAAGAGTCTTCTTCATGATGATATTAACTTACCTGATCCCTGTCATGGCCTCCATTTATTTGTCCGAGCTGTCGGGGTGGTTCTGCATTGTATTGTTCTTTACGGTTATCTGCTCCTCGTATCTTGGTACATTTGCAGGTTTCGTACTCTCCATATCACAGCTCATGGTACTGTGGCCTATGTATTCCTTCGATATCGAAGTGCTGTTCATAAACCTTGTATCCGTTATCGTATGCTCTGCGATCGCTGGCAGAAGGGACAAGGTCTCATCCAGTGCGACGATAATCCTTTTGCCTACTATTGCAGCAGTGCTTTCTGCTCTTGCTTACGGTTTCTTTACCGGACATACCAGAGACGAATTTATCAACTCCGGCATATTTGCACTCATAAGCGCTGTTTCATCTCTTGTTGCAGCTATAGGTATAATGCCTATCTACGAGCTTATCAGTAATACGGCATCCCCGGTCAAGCTCATCGCTTTGAGCCAGCCTGGTCAGCATCTGCTCAAGAGGCTGTTCCTTGAAGCATCAGGCACATATTCCCATTCCATGATGGTTGCAAATCTTGCAGACTCAGCTGCCGAAGCTATAGGTGCCGATGCATTGCTATGCAAGGTTGCATCCTATTATCACGATATAGGAAAGCTAGAGAATCCTCAGTTCTTTACTGAGAACCAAAGGGACGGAGTCAATCCCCACGATAAGCTGCCCATAATGCAGAGTGTAGCCATAATCACTGCTCATCCGGAAAATGGTGTTAAACTTGGGCGCAAGGAGCGTCTTCCCAAGGCTATCCTCGACATTATAGATGAGCATCACGGCACCACATATCCCGGTTATTTCTATAACAAGGCCTGCATGGAAGCTAAGGCAAAAGGACTGGAAGAACCTAATGTTGATAACTTCAGGTATAAGGGTCATATTCCTTCCAGCAGGGAATCTGCGATCGTAATGTTGGCTGATACTACAGAAGCAGCCGTTAAATCCATGGCCTACAAGGATCCGGACAGTGCTGAGGCACTTATAAGAAAGCTGGTCAAAGCTAAGATCGAGCAGGATCAGCTGATCAATTCAGGATTATCATTCGATGACCTGGAGAAGGTGATCCTGGCATTCAAGCAGGTATATGCCGGCTTATTCCATGAAAGGATAAAATATCCAGATGCAAATAAGAGCAATAAATCTTGACGGACTTACAGAAGAACGTTTTGCTGAGGTTACAGCCATATCAGACAGGGTGGCTGAGGCGATATCCCGCGGAGGATATACTGACAGCACTTTCGATAAATGCCTTGCCAATTCATATGCAACAGTATCCTTTGTTTCTCCTGAGGAGATCAAGAAGGAGAATAAAGAGCTGCGGGATAAAGACGAAGTTACGGATTGTCTGTCATTCCCCCTTATCGAGATGCGCGACGGAAGCCTTATAAGGCCTCTGGAGCAGTGGGATTTTGAGCAGACAGAAGAAGGGGAGACACTGCTTCCATTAGGAGATATCCTTATTAATCTTGATAAAGCAGAATCTCAGGCAAAAGATTACGGACACAGCACAGAGCGTGAGATCGCATTCCTTATCGCCCATTCTGTGCTCCATCTCTTCGGCTATGATCATATAGCAAAAAAACAGGAAGAGATCATGATCCGTTGCCAGAAGCAGATAATGAGAGATATGGGCCTTGCTACAGAAGAGGAGCTAAGTGAAGAGTCAATGAATGACATGACCGATCATTCCGAAGATATAGCTATCCCTGCAGGAGCGCCCTGTAAGCACTGCGGATACTGCGCCATAATAGGACGCCCCAATGTAGGCAAATCCACACTTATCAATTACATCACCGGCATGAAGGTTGCGATAGTCTCTCACAAGCCCCAGACTACCAGGACTAATATCAGGACCATTTACAATACGGATGATACCCAGATAATCTTTGTCGACACTCCGGGAGTCCATAAGCCTGATTCCAAGATGAATAAGATAATGGTCGATAAATCCTTTAACAGTGCCATAGCAGCTGATTGTGTGCTCTTACTCGCTGATGCAAGATTTAATAAGCCCGGTTCTGTTGAACAAAGGCTCATAGAGCTGTGCCGTGAGAATGACAAAAAGGTTATCCTTGCGATCAATAAGGAAGATGAGATCCGCGGTGATTACATGCTGCCGATAATAGCAAATTATTCTTCTATCTATGATTTCGCGGATATTGTTCCTATTAGTGCCAAGACCGGCAAGAATGTTGATACTCTTCTTGATGTAATATCTTCAAACCTTCCCGAGGGTCCCCGTCTTTTTGACAGTGAGTATATGACTGATCAGACCGAGAGGGAGATCGCAGCAGAACTTATAAGAGAACAGATCCTGCATTATACGGATCAGGAGGTTCCTCATGGCTGCGCCGTTAATATCACGAACTTTAACGAGAGAGGGGAGGATATTTCCCTTGACCGTGACATGGTATTGATCCAGGCAGATATCATCTGCGAGAGAGAATCCCATAAGGGAATAATCATTGGCAAGAACGGACAGATGATCAAACGTATTGGCACAGCTGCCCGCAGGAATATCGAACGTATGCTGGGATGCAAGGCTTATCTTGAACTCTACGTCAAGGTCAGGTCAGACTGGCAGAATAACGATACTTACCTTAAAGAATTCGGCCTGTCCGAAGAAGAATAATAATAATGAATCTCATCAACTCAAGAGGGATCATCTTAAACTCACGTGAATACAAGGATAAGGACAGACTTGTATCAGTCCTTACAAGAGATTACGGGCTTATTACCATATGTGCAAAGGGCTGCGGCAAGCAGGGCGCAAAGAATGCATTTATGTCCGTAAACTTTATGGTTATAGATTTTGTCTGCACCATATCCCACGGTTACTATTATCTTAAGGAAGGTAATATCGTGGAGAGCAACAGCGGAATAATGAACAGCCTCGAGGGCGTTGCCACGGCATCTCACTTTGCTGAGTGTCTTATGGACTCAAGCCTACAGAGCGAGAATTCAAGAGATGCCTATGAACTGGCTGCTTATGCGTTCTATTGCCTTGCTAAAGATCCGGGAAACTATAAGACCTTATACAGTGCCTTTAACTGGAGGATACTTACCATATACGGTTTTACCATAATATATGAAGGTATCGAACCTGATTTAAGATACAGATTAAGCCCTCTTGGAGGCAGTATCATGCCTGATGCAAACGGTATCAGCGGAAAGGCAGTTAAAGCGCTTAATTTTTATGCTTCCTGCAGTCTCCCGGAGCTTTTTGCAGTAAAGCTTAGCAGCGGGGAGGCAGAAGAGCTTAAACTCTTTACCAGAGACTATCTTTGCGCCCAGTTTGACAAGGATTATGATGCCTTAAGCGTATTAGATGATCTTGAATAAGATCAGATCTTCCAATGTTCCGGATAAAGACTTATATATTCAGGTTTATCCAGCCTGTCATCTATTAACAGTGCAAATCCTGTATCTTCCTCAGTCCTTATGACTCTGCCTACGGCCTGAAGCACCTTCTGCCAGCCCGGGAATCTGTATGCAAAGGCAAAGCCGTCTCCTAATTTGTCTGAGTAGTAATTTGCGAGGATCTGACGTTCCGGCGTAATCTTCGGCATACCTGTGCCGACGATTATTACTCCTGAAAGCCTGTCTCCCACAAGGTCGATACCTTCGCCAAAATTGCCTCCGAGAACGCAGGCACCAAGTAAAACCCCGGCAAATCTTTCGGAGAAACTGCTTAGAAATTCAGTCTTATCCTCATTGCTCATGTCAGGGAACTGGCAGATCACTTTATAAGGAATGCCTTCTGTCTCGGTCAAGAGCTCAAACTTACGGGCTACTTCCGGCATGATCATGTTCATATACTCAAAGGAGGGGAAGAATACCATAAAATTACCCATCCTGTTGGTAAAGCAGTTAGTGATCCTGTCTATAAGGTCTTCTTTGGTCTGATAGCGGTTCTTATATGTAGTGCTGATATCTGTATCTATCATTATCTCCAGGTTCTCTGAAGGGAAGGGGGATGAGAGCTTGAGGAATGACACATAATCAGCATCTTTGCCTACGATACAGTTACGGTAGTATTCAAAGGGACTGAGCGTCGCAGAGAAGAATACTGCTGCAAGCCTGTCTTTGATTATACGGTCCATCTTCTGTGAGGCATCAAGACAATTTAGATTTAAGATGATATCTCCGTTTTGTGCTCTTGAAGCGCAGGTAATATACGCATTATCAAAATAAAGCTCCAGTATCGTAAGGAAATATCTGGATTCAAAAAAGAATTCCATGGCAGTCTGCCTTGCCGTACCTTGCTTCATATTATCCAGGACAGGGGAGAGCTCATGTATCGTATACCAGAGCTTGGCATAGAGCTTGCGGGGCGGCTCTCTTGTGCCTTCCCAGTTATCAGTCATGAGTATCTTACGCTCGTCTATATCCTCGTTTGTCTTAAATACGGAGGATTTGGAAATAAAGCACATATTGATATTATCGAAGTACTGTCTCAGCCCCAGGAGCAATGATTCTATCTTTGGGTTGATCCCCTTAAAATCGGCTATCATCTTATCAATAAGGCTTAATGATATGCTGGCAGAGAACATATCCCTGCTCCTGTCTATCATGTTATGGGCTTCGTCTGCCAGAACTACAGTCCTGCCGTCATCCAATTCATCTGACATAAGGCTTACTCTTGGATGGAAGATATGGTTATAGTCTCCTATTACCACAGAACAATACTTCATGGATTCGACCATAAGCTCATGGGGGCAGATCTTGTGCTTGCCTGCGATCTCCTTTATAACCTCAGGGGTGAGCTCGTCATAGAGGATGACATCTCTTAAAGCAGGCTTAAGCCTCGTATAGAAATCCTTGGCCAGAGGGCAGAACTTGGAATCGCACAATGTCTTATAAGGGCAGATCTGTTCCTTGTTGATAAGGAGCATTGACCTTATGAGGAGTCCGTTGGCTCGCATGTCATTTATGGCCTTGCAGGCAACGCTCCTTGTTGCCTGTTTGCCCGTAAGATAGAAGATCTGGTCGTACTGATTCCTAATAAGTCCCTTAACAGCAGGATATAAAGTGGATATGGTCTTACCTGTGCCCGTGGGAGCTTCGACGAATAGAGCTTCCTTGGAGGTAAGAGCTATCAGGGCCCTCTTCATAAATTCCTTCTGGCCGGCCCTGAGCTTAGGGTAGGGGAATTTAAGATCTGTTACGGAATCCAGCATGCTGCGCCTGTAATCGATAAGCTTAATGGCAAAATCAGCATATTCGGAGCAGACCTGCTCCCAGAATTCCTCAGCATCCTCATAACCCATTACGAAAGTATCTTCGTAGGCTTCAAGTGTAGTTACCGATACATATCTTAAGGTGAGAGTCACATTTAAGACATCCGTATTATTAAACAGATACATGGCGCCATAGAGCTTTAACTGGGTGAGATGCTCGTCTCTTACCAGAGCCTTGAAAGAATTCCTGGTTGAATTGAAGGATTTTATCTCAAAGATATGGGGATCTTTATTCTTCTCTAATATAAGGGCATCTATCCTGCCTCTGACATTAAGATTCAGACCAAAAGGGGAATCGTATGTCCAGTTTATCTGTTCTTCAGTACTGCAGGCGAGCTTATATTGTTTCTTAAGATCGTTAAATATCCTAATATGAAGTCTTGTGCCTTCGATACCGGACACACTGCCGTAAGAGCCTCCTGATAAGTCTCCTGAACGTGATACAAACTCTGAAAGATTAGTGACTGATACAGATATTGTTTCTGACATATTGAGATTATATCTCAAATACTGATTGAAAATTAACAGAGATTGTAATAAAATGTGCAGGCACGCAGATGTGGTGGAATTGGCAGACGCGCTAGCTTCAGGTGCTAGTGGAGGCAACTCCGTGCGGGTTCAAGTCCCGCCATCTGCACCATATGTAGCGATCAAAAAACTGAAACGCTCGAAAAGCCCGTAAACACTACGTTTACGGGTTTTAGTTTGCCTGTATTTCATTTGTCGTTTCTAGCTAATTCAGATGTTCTTTATTTGCGGAATCATTTTAGAAGTAGATTACGTACTTGCCTAAGAGGTAATTCACTTTTTTATGTTTTATAAACCAGCGCCTCACTTACAACAATGTATTAGTATAAGAGCAAAACTCTTATGACCGGTCAAAGAAAGGAAGAGGCACTTTTAATGAATGATTGCGAATTCGAGCAGTTCGTTCTTGATAATGGCAAGGATATTCTTCGATTCTGCAGGATTACTTGTAGGAACATGGATTCCGGTGATGAATTGTATCAGGATACAATGCTGAAGTTGTTAGAAAAGAAGAATAGCTTGGATTCACATCAAAGCATTAAGAGTTATGCCTTATCCACTGCGATCTTGCTTTGGAAAAACAAATGCAGGAAATATGCAAACCGCAGTCGGCTTATTCCTACGGAAAGTATGGATTCGATAGAAAAATATGAATCGGTCGAATCTGGAGCTTCGCCTGAGTTTTCTATTATGCACGAAGAACAAATGAATATAGTACAGCAATTAGTTGCTGACTTGCCCGAAGAACTAAGGTTGCCAATTCATTTGTTTTATTCAGCAGATATCTCAATCAATGAGATATCGAGAATACTTCGCATACCGGAAGGGACAGTCAAAAGCCGCATGAAAAAAGCAAGACAAGTATTAAAAAAACAATTGGAGGCATTAGGATATGACTGAAGAACACTTGAATCAGATCTTAAAGCAGGCTCTTTCTCCAGAAATTGATGATTCAGAGATTCAAATACGAAGAAAGGGTATCAAAATGAATAGAAAGAGAGTACTGGCATGGGGGCTTGTTGCATGCACCACATTATTATTTGTTGCAGTAGTTTTTATCTTGGGTGGATCTCTGCCAAAAGATTTATTTGACGGATCATACGAAGAGGTTGTTTCTAAAAACAACATTTTTGCTGTTACTGCATACGCAGCAGAACTACCTGATGATGTATCTTCGGGGAAGTTTACTGGCCTGTGTCAATCACACAGTTCACAAGGTGATCTGGTGCATTTGCCATTCAGATTCTATATTTCTGGAGAAAATATAGAAACAGTGAAGGTTACAACGGATAAGTGCAACATTTATTATGCAGTACCATCAACTGAAGAAGAAGTTGCAAGCAACCAAAGCAATAATACTATGAATGATGGTTACTTTATTCTCTGTGATAACGGTGACGATTATTATGAACATATGGTTGTTCCAGGACAATCATTTGAGGGAGCATATAACGAAGAAATGTCTTTTGGAATGTCTGTTCCTCAGGAATTATGGAGTGACAAGTATGATCTTAGAGAATGTTTCTACGAAACCACATATCAGGTTGATGGAGCAATCCTTACAATCGAAGTTACTTATACTGATGGCAGTGTGGAAACCCATCACTACAAGATTACAGTCGGAAGAGTATATGTTCCACTTGATGAAAATGGATGCCCTGTTTTTGATAGTATTACAAGATTTGTAGACCAAGAAGGAGAGTCAGGTACAATAGGTTATCTTTTAACCCAAGTTGATTAACCCGTGACTAAGACAGGAGTTCAATTCTCCCCAGAATAGAACATGCATCCCAATTGGGTCACCTCTACAAAAAACAAACAGATACCGCTCGATCTGCAAGGGTCGGGCGGTATTTTCTGATATGATAAATTAAAATATAGGGTTGGTCGTATGACCTTGGTCCACCAAGCAGCGGGGATATACCTCGCAATTTTATTGCCATCTTCTTTGTGACAAAATGAAATTGACTCATGCGACTACGGTTAGTATAATTGTGTCAAATTGATTTTGTCGTTGAGGGAGATTTTATGGCTAATCGAATAACACTTAAGGAGGCAATAGAGCGTATTCATCAACTCGAAAAAGAAAATGCTGAATTAAGAGATGAACTTGAATACTTCAAAAAGAGAAAAGCAAGTGGCAGGCAGAAGCATAATGCCAAATGGATGAATATCTATAATGACTTTGTTATCTGTTATGAGAACGGTATGTCTCTCATCGAGATAGCGGAGAGGAATAATATCAGCAAACGTACTGTATACAGGTATAAGGAATACTATGATTTAACATCAAAGCGGATAAAAGATTGATCGAGCTATGGAGCAATTATATGACAGGGAGAATAGATATCTCACAACTAAATACTCCGCCTGATAAATCAGAGTTCGCTGTAGCAAAGTACTTTGCGGAGCTTGGTAAGGATATAGTGTTTATCCCTCCCAGTGCTATCCCCGGTCAGCATAGACCGGATATTCTTATGGATGGAGTTGAATGGGAGATAAAATGTCCGGAAGGAAGTAGCAAGAGAACCATAGAGAATAATATGCGAAAGGCTATATTGCAGTCACGAAATGTAATTTTTGATCTCAGGCATATTAAGCTGTCGGAAAAAGAATGCATTCAAGAATTGGAGCGTCAATACTCTAAGCGTTCGCAACTAAAGAAAATGTATATAATTAAGAAGAATCTGGCATTATTAGCATATCTGAATAAACATTGACTTTTGTGTAGAACATGATATCTTATAGTTAAGATAAGGCTCGACCCACTGCTGCATAGCGGAGGGCCCAGAGCCTTTTTCTTATGCTTGTGATTAGCAAACAGGAGTTCGATTCTCCTCAGAACCGAATACGGATCTCATTTGCTTTGCCTAGACAAATTAGACCTCCGGCCTTGCCGAAGTCTTTTTTATTCAGAGCAAAAAAAACACTTGCACAATCCTTTTATGTTTGGTAAATTTATTTGCAATTGAATAAATGAGTTAAAGGCAATGATCGTGGAATAGTACTTTACTCTTGATTCTCACACAGAGAGCTGTCGGACGGTGCAAGACAGCAGGAGATAGAGGTTCAGGAACTCACCATGTAGCTTTCCTTCAGAAAGGGATACTGATTAAGAAGGAACGTAAGATCCACGTTACAGGATCGGGATATTGGCTTAATGCCTGTATCTTCTGAGTGCACCCTTACAGGGTGAAGTAGAGTGGTACCGCGAATGACCCTTCGTCTCTATATGTTGGAGCGACGGGTTTTTTTATGCTCAAAAATAAACGAAAGCAGGTAATTAATATGCTCACATGTTTTTCGACTCTTGCGTGTCCGGATTTCTCCTGGCAGGATATCTACTCCATGGCCAAGGACTTTGGATTTAATGGAATTGAGATCAGAGGCCTGGGACAGGATATCTTCTCAGTCAAGGCTCCTCCGTTTACAGAGGCAAATCTTCCTAAGACAGTTGCCAAACTTAAAGAACTTAAGCTTACAATTCCTTGTCTTTCTTCCGGAGAGCCTGTAAACAATCTTGAGACAAAGGATAAGGCCATATCTGAGATCAGGGCATATATCGAGCTTGCAAATAAACTGGGAACACCTTATATCCGTGTATTAGGTGACAGGGATCCTGCACCTGCCGGCGAAATAGATGATGAGGTCGTTATCTCCATAATGAAGGAATTGGTTCCTTATGCTGAGGAGATGAATGTCACATTACTCTTAGAGACAAACGGTGTATATGCGGATACCAAGAGACTCAAGAGAGTCCTGGATAGGATTGGAAGCCGCAAAGCTGCTGCTTTGTGGGATATGCATCACCCTTACAGATTTATGGGTGAGGAACCTCAGGAGACAGTAAATAACCTGGGCGAATATATTAAGCATGTACATGTCAAAGACTCTGTTATGGAGGATGGTAAAGTCTCCTACAGATTGATGGGAACAGGAAGCATGCCCTTAAAGGAGATGTTTGATGCTCTTTTATCCATAGATTATCTCGGTTACATATCTCTTGAATGGGTCTACAGATGGTCCAAAGACCTCTTTGATGCAGGTATCGTAATTCCTCAGTTTGCCAATTATATGGAGACATATAAGCCTAAGGAGAAGACTGAGCTCCAGACTGATAACAGAGGCACAGGTTACTATCCCTGGCCCAAGGAGACTCTCTTGGATCTGACATTCCCGGATGTACTCGATAAGATCTGCGAGCTCTTCCCGAATCAGTATGCTTTCAGATATACAGAGCTCGATTATACGAGAACATATCCTGAATTCCGCGACGATGTGGATAACCTTGCAAGAGCCTTCCTTGCCATGGGATGCAAGAAAGGTGACCACATAGCTATATGGGCTACCAACGTACCTCAGTGGTATTTGACATTCTGGGCTGCAACAAAGATCGGCTGCGTTCTTGTTACGGTAAATACTGCTTATAAGATCCACGAGATCGAGTATCTCTTAAGACAGTCTGATACAAGCACTCTCGTAATGATCGATAAGTATAAGGATTCCGATTATATCCAGATCATCAACGAGATCTGCCCTGAGCTGAAGGATTCTGAACCCGGTAAGCTCGAGGCTGCAAGACTGCCTGTCCTGAAGAATGTTATTACCTGTGAATCAAGGATACCCGGTGCATTCCACTGGGATGATATGCCCGGTCTCGCTGAGAAGGTCAATGTCAGCGATGTCGAGAAGATCAGGAGGACTGTCGATAAGAACGATGTCTGCAACATGCAGTACACTTCAGGTACCACCGGTTTCCCCAAGGGCGTAATGCTCACTCACTATAACGTTGTAAATAACGGTAAAGCGATAGGAGACTGCATGGATCTGTCCAGCTTTGACCGCATGATGATCCAGGTCCCTATGTTCCATTGCTTCGGTATGGTCCTGGCAATGACGGCATCAGTTACCCACGCTGTAACCATGTCTCCTATCACTGCATTCTCTCCCCGTAAGGGACTCAATTGCATCAACCAGGAGAAGATAACCTGTTTCCACGGCGTTCCTACCATGTTCATCGCTATGCTGGGTCATGAGAATTTCCCCAAGACAGACTTCTCCCACATGAGAACAGGCATTATGGCAGGTTCACCTTGTCCTATCAAGACGATGGAAGATGTTATCGAGAAGATGCATATGCCGGAGATCGTTATTACCTATGGTCAGACAGAAGCATCTCCTGCAACTACGATGAGCAAGACTACAGATACCATCGAGCAGCGAGTTAATACCGTCGGACCTTCTATCTTCGGCGTAGAGACCAAGATCGTAGATCCTGAGACAGGTGAGGAGCAGCCTGACGGTGTTCCGGGTGAATTCTGTGCCCGCGGCTATAACATCATGAAGGGTTACTACAAGATGCCTGAAGCAACAGCTGCTGCTATAGACGAAGACGGCTGGCTCCATTCCGGCGATCTGGCTCTCAGACGTCCTGAGGACGGTTATTACAAGATCACCGGCCGTATCAAGGATATGATCATTAGAGGTGGTGAGAATATCTATCCTAAGGAAATCGAGGATTTCTTATATACACATCCCAAAATAGAGGATGTACAGGTAATCGGTGTTCCTGATAAAGACTATGGTGAAGAGATCATGGCTTGCGTTATTCTCAAGCCGGGTGAGGAGTCTTCAGAAGAAGAGATCAAGGAATATGTAATGACTCATATGGCCAAGCATAAGGTTCCAAGATATGTTGACTTTGTAGATTCATTCCCCATGAATGCTGCAGGAAAGATCTTAAAATATAAGATGAGGGAACAGGCCATCGAGAGACATAATCTTGGCGAAGCCAATAAGATCGTAACCGCTTAAGTTTAATAATAATTGTTTTTTTCAATGCCTATCTTTGATAATATTTTTATCAGATAGGCATTTTTCTTGCCAAATAAATCTTTGGAGGTTTAATTATGCAATATGAGATCATTGGCGGCAATCTTCCCGCAGTTGTAATCAGTCTTGAAGCAGGTGAGCAGGTAAAGTGTGAATCAGGCTCCATGTCATGGATGGACAGAGGGATCACAATGGAGACATCAGGCGGTGGACTCGGCAAGATGTTCGGACGTATGGTAACAGGTGAGGCCTTGATGCTCAACACATATTCAGCTTCTACTGCAGGTAAGATCGCATTTGCTTCTTCTTTCCCGGGTTCTATCAAGGTAGTTGAGATAAAGCCCGGCGTAAGCATTATGGCTCAGAAGGGATCCTTCCTTGCTTCATACGGCGATATCGATATGTCCGTAGGTTTCCAGAAGAAGGTAGCAGGCGGATTCTTCGGTGGTGAAGGTTTCCTTATGCAGAAGTTTGAGGGTAACGGTCTTGTATTCCTCGAGGTAGACGGTTCTGCAGTTGATTATGAGCTTGCTGCAGGTCAGCAGATGATCTTAGATACAGGTTATCTCGTACAGATGGATTCTTCTGTTTCTCTTGATGTTGAGATGGTGAAGGGCGTTAAGAATATTTTATTCGGTGGCGAGGGACTCTTCAATACCGTACTTACCGGTCCCGGCCATATTACGATCCAGACTATGCCTATCAGCAAAACTGCAATGGTTATAAACAACTATATTCCTAAGTCAAATTGATCTAAACTCTTAATAAGCTGAGCTTAAAATGAAATAAGGCTGTGACTTTGATGTCACAGCCTTATTGATTGCTTGATCAGAGACTTAAGAGGCTATCAGAGCTGAGGGCCTGCAGCAACGAGAGCTTTACCAGCTTCGTTTGTCTCATACTTCTTGAAGTTCTTCTGGAATCTTGCAGCAAGATCCTTAGCCTTCTCATCCCACTCAGAGGCGTTAGCATATGTATCACGAGGATCGAGGATCTCTGTTGATACGCCGGGGAGCTCTGTAGGTACTTCGAAATCGAAGTAAGGGATCTTCTTTGTAGGAGCATTCTTGATGGAACCGTCAAGGATAGCATCGATGATTCCACGTGTATCAGGGATAGAGATTCTCTTGCCTGTACCATTCCAACCTGTGTTTACGAGGTAAGCTTTAGCACCGGACTTCTCCATCTTCTTAACGAGCTCTTCAGCATACTTTGTAGGGTGGAGCTCAAGGAATGCCTGACCGAAGCAAGCAGAGAATGTAGGTGTAGGCTCTGTGATTCCACGCTCTGTACCAGCGAGCTTAGCAGTAAATCCGGAGAGGAAGTAATACTGTGTCTGCTCAGGTGTGAGGATAGATACAGGAGGGAGTACGCCGAATGCATCTGCAGAGAGGAAGATTACGTTCTCAGCAGCCGGACCGGAAGAGATCTTGTTAACGTTCTTAGCGATCTTCTCGATGTGGTCGATAGGATAAGAAACACGTGTGTTCTCTGTAACTGACTTATCAGCAAAGTCGATCTTGCCTTCAGCATCAACAGTTACATTCTCAAGGAGAGCATTTCTCTTGATAGCGCCATAGATGTCAGGCTCATTCTCCTTGGAGAGGTTGATAACCTTAGCATAGCAGCCGCCCTCAAGGTTGAATACGCCGTTGTCATCCCAGCCGTGCTCGTCATCACCGATGAGGAGTCTCTTAGGATCTGTAGAAAGTGTTGTCTTACCTGTACCGGAAAGACCGAAGAAGATTGCAGTGTGCTCACCGTTCATGTCTGTGTTAGCAGAGCAGTGCATGGAAGCCATGCCTGAGAGAGGGAGGAAGTAGTTCTGCATAGAGAACAGGCCCTTCTTCATCTCACCGCCGTACCAAGTATTGAGGATAACCTGCTCCTTGGATGTAACGTTGAAGAGAACTGCTGTCTCAGAGTTAAGTCCGAGCTCCTTGTAGTTCTCAACCTTAGCCTTGGAAGCGTTGTAAACGATGAAATCAGGCTCGAAATTAGCCTCTTCCTCAGCTGTAGGTACGATGAACATGTTCTTTACGAAGTGTGCCTGCCAAGCAACTTCCATGATGAAACGAACTGCAAGACGTGTATCCTTGTTAGCGCCGCAGAAACCGTCAACAACATAAAGCTTCTTGCCGGAGAGTTCATCGATAGCGAGCTTCTTGCATGCTTCCCAAGCTTCAGCAGAAGCAGGGTGGTTGTCGTTGGGATATTCAGGTGTTGTCCACCAAACTGTATCCTTAGACTTGTCATCTAAAACGATGAACTTGTCTTTAGGAGAACGGCCGGTGTAGATACCGGTCATTACGTTCACGGCACCGAGTTCTGTGAGCTGACCCTTATCATAACCCTCAAGGGTAGGATCCATCTCTTCTTCAAAGAGCTTCTCATAAGAAGGATTGTAGATAAGCTCTTTGACATCTTTAATGCCATACTTTGATAAATCAATGTTAGCCATAGTTGTGTCCTCTTTCCTTATAAAATTAACAGTTAGATTATAATGCAAAAAGAAATCAATTATTATTGATGTTTTGCGGTATTTAAGGTGTAAAATGAGTAAATCAATCCTAAATAGCAATAAACTCTTATTGAGTTTGTAGAATGATTTTCATTTATTATCGTTAATAAATTAATTGAAAATCGTAGTGTCAAACTAAAGCTCAGACAAAGATATTGGAGATCTCATCATCCTGCTGTCTTAATGTGTAATCTTTGTCATTATCAATGAGCTGGAGCATGATATCTGCAAATCTGGGATCAAATTGGGTGCCTCTGCCCTTAACGATCTCATTTCTTACCACATCCTGAGGCAGGGAATCACGGTAGCTCCTCTTGGATGTCATGGCGTCGTAGGAATCTGCAACAGCAATGATCCTTGCGATCTCAGGGATATCATCACCCTTAAGGCCTTCCGGATAGCCTTTGCCATCGTATCTTTCGTGATGGTAATGGGCGCCTATGGCGATATAAGAAGCTTGACCTATCTTTTCCAGGATCTTGGCGCCTATTGAAGGGTGCGTCTTGATAATGGCGTATTCTTCATCAGTAAGCTTGCCTTCCTTGTTGATTATGTGGTTTGGTATACCGATCTTGCCGACATCGTGAAGGAGACTTGCTATATAGATCTCACGGCATTCCTTATCGGATTTGCCGTATAACTCAGCTATCATCTCGGAATACTCAGCAACCCTTCTTGAATGTCCGTGAGTATAGTTATCCTTGGCATCTATTGCAGAGGCAAGGGCGGAAGCTGTTTGCGTAAGCATTCTCTGCGCGGTCTTGCTCTCCTTAAGGATAAGTTCCTTCTCGACTTCGTGCGCCTTCGAGATCTCCTGGTTGGTATTTACGATCTCAATAAGTCTTAAAGCTACGGTCAGTACGGCTATGGCGATATTGGTAAGGGATATTCCGTATGCAAATATCTGGATAAAAAAAGTAAGTATAGGGACTGATGCAACTATCAGAAGCGTACAGAAGATAAGCTTACTGAACTTCTCCCTGTACCGGATAACCACAGATATTACAAGGATCCAGGCAATAAGAGGGATAGTGCCGCTGATAATATATCCGCCTGACCTTACATATGTATTGCTCTCGTCAAAGGTGTAATAAAGCCCTGTAAACTGGGAAATAATCAGAAGGATTATGCCTGTAGTAACCAGGAGCTCATTGAGCTTTAATCTAAAGGGGATATTAAATTCTTTAAAGTTGGACTTAAAATAAGCGATAATATACCAGTTAAGTGAAAAGGTTATAAGAAGCGGACAAAGGAAAGTAATGAAATTACAGATCCTGACCATGTAAAAGCCGGTAACGCTCGGATCTCCTCTGTAGACATATGCCAAACGGTCAAAGATCATAAGCAGAGTCGCGCTGATACCCATCGTGAACATGGCGATCTTCTTGGTCTTATCGCCCCTGGAGAAGATTCCGCAGAGGGTAACTGCAAAACAGACACCTGCAAGGAACAGCATGAAATTTAGTTGATGTTCTCTGATTAGATCGATCATTATCTTTCCTTTAATTGAGTGATAGTCTGATTATATCACTTAGTTTTGATGATTATTAGCACTAACAGTTCAGGTTCCGAATCATTATATTTGCCTCGGAAACTTTTTAAGATGATATAAAAAACCCGTTCCCTTAAAGGCCGGAAACGGGTATTGGTGGGGCTGGTGGGACTTGAACCCACACGATTTATGGTCGGCAGATTTTGAGTCTGCTGCGTCTGCCATTCCGCCACAACCCCGTAAAGCAAAGATATTATAGTAAAGCGAATAATTATTGTCAATTTAAGCAATTATCGTGTTGATTTAAGCCCTGGATAATAATAAAATTCAATCAGCAGATCTTTAAGCGGTCCGGCGAGACCGTAAGGCGCTACATTATAACTGTAATTGCAACTCCTTACCTTTAAGCCGGACTATAGCTTGATTAGGAAGGAGTTTTTATATGGAACTGGTTCAAAGTCATGTTCTTATGGACGAAGCCTCTATGGAAAGAGCCCTTATCAGGATCGCCCACGAGATAGTAGAACGTAACAGCGGTCTTGAAGATGTAGCCCTCATAGGTATTCAGAAGAGAGGCGTACCTCTTGCATCAAGGATCCGTAAGACTTTAGAAGAGATCGAAGGCGTCAAGGTTCCTATGGGTATCCTGGATATCACATTTTACAGAGATGACCTGTCAACATTAAGTGCACATCCGGTAGTTAATGGAACGGATGTGCCTTTTAATGTCAATGACAAGAAGATAATCCTTGTAGATGATGTTCTTTATACCGGCAGAACAACAAGAGCTGCTATAGAGAACATCTTCGATATGGGCAGACCTCTTAACATCCAGCTTGCGATCCTTATCGACAGGGGACACAGGCAGCTTCCGTTCCGTGCCGATTATGTCGGCAAGAACGTTCCTACAGCTATAACAGAGCATATCGATGTGGAAGTTAAGGAAGTTGACGGCAACGACAGAGTAATTCTTCTTAAGGAGGCATAACAAATGGGGCTTAAGAGCAAGGATCTTCTCGGCATGAAGCAGCTTACGGCTGAGGAGATAATGGAGATACTTGACACTGCAAAGACAATGAAGCTGGTCTTATCTTCAGCAAATAAGAAGACATCACATCTTCAGGGTAAATCAGTAGTTACCTTATTCTATGAGAATTCTACAAGGACCAGACTCTCTTTTGAACTTGCATCAAAGTATATGGGTTCTGCTTCTGCGAATATATCAACCAGCGGTTCTTCGGTAAATAAGGGCGAATCACTGCTCGATACTGCAAGGACCATCGATATGATGGGCACTGACATAATCATTATGAGACATAATCAGTCAGGCGCTCCTCATTTTATAGCGCCTCATCTCAAGGCATCCGTAGTAAATGCCGGTGACGGTATGAACGAGCATCCGACGCAGGCGCTGCTTGATATGCTTACGATGTACGAGAGATTCGATACATTTGAAGGCAAGAATATAGCCATCTGCGGTGATATATATCACAGCCGTGTAGTCAGGTCCAATGCAATAGGATTAAGCAAGCTCGGCGCCAAGGTCAGTGTTTACGGTCCCAGGACCATGATGCCGATAGGAATTGAGAAGATGGGCGTTAGGATCGCAGATTCCGTTGCTGACTGTGTTAAGGATGCTGATGCTGTAATGGGATTAAGAGTCCAGCTTGAAAGACAGCAGAAATCACTTTTCCCGTCCATAGCCGAGTATTCTCATTTCTATGCGATAACACCTGAGATGCTTGAACTGGCAAAACCGGACGCATTCCTGATGCATCCGGGTCCGTGCAATCACGGGGTAGAACTTCCGACGGCAGTTTACGACTGCGATCAGTCGGTCATCAATGAGCAGGTAACAAACGGTGTTGCAGTCAGGATGGCTGTCCTTTACCTGCTTATGGCAAGGAGGAATAATCTGTGAAGACTATAATCAAGAATATCAAGTTACTAGGTAGTGACAGTGATAAGATCTATATCTCTGATGGTAAGATCTCAGAAGCTTTCGATGAATCAGAAGCAAATAGGATTATCGATGGCCGTGGAGCTACCGCAGTCCCGGGCCTTGTTGATATGCACTGCCATTTAAGAGAACCCGGCGGTGAATATAAGGAGACCATAGCTACCGGTACGGCAAGCGCAGCAAAGGGTGGTTATACATCTATCTGCCCGATGCCTAATACCAATCCTACAGCTGATAATGCTGCTGTTATAAGCGGTATTATGAAGAAAGCCAAAGAAGCTGATAATTGCAGAGTCTATCCTATTGGAGCTGCAACCAAAGATATCAACGGCGAGCTTATCTCTGAGATGGGACTTATGAAAGAAGCAGGCATCGTTGCTGTATCTGATGACGGTCACCCGATCAAGAATGCCGGCATAATGCGTAAGGTAATGGAGTATGCATCTGACTTTGATCTGCCGGTATTAAATCACTGCGAGGATAAGAGCCTGTCTGACGGAGCCATGAACGAAGGCGAAGTTTCAACATCCATCGGTATCAGGGGAATCCCTACCACAGCAGAGGATATCATGATCGCAAGAGATATCATCTTATCCGAGTACTTAGATATCCCCGTTCATATCTGCCATGTAAGCACAAAGGGCGGAGTCAGGATGATAAGGGATGCCAAGGCAAGAGGCGTCAAGGTTACATGCGAGACATGCCCTCACTACTTTACTTTGACAGACAAGTGCTGTGAGAATTACGATACTAACTTTAAGATGCATCCTCCGCTTAGGACCGAGGAGCACAGGCTTGCAATCATCGAAGGCTTAAAGGACGGCACCATAGATGCTATCGCAACTGATAATGCTCCTCATCATCAGGATGAGAAGGACTGCGAATTCTCTGTAGCTCTTAACGGAATATTAGGTTCTGAAACTGCTTTTGCTTTAGGTTATACTTATCTTGTAAAGACAGGAGAGATCACTCTTGAACGCCTGATCGAACTTATGTCCAAGGCACCTTCTGATATTCTTAAGCTTGGAAGGGGCACAATGAACATGGGAGACGATGCTGATATCGCGCTCTTTGATCTTGAGAATGAATTTACATTCGACAAGAACACTATGCTTTCCAAATCAAGGAACACTCCTTATCACGGTTGGAAATTATATGGTGAGACAATACTTACAATAATGGGAGGCAAGATTACTTATGAGAAACTTCAGTGATGAATTAGTCAGAAATATCGCAAGATTGGATAATCCTACTGTTATAGGCTTAGATCCCAAGCTCGATTATATTCCGGAGTTTATAATCGAACATGCCGAGTCATTATTCCCGGATGAACCGGAGAAGGCAGCTGCAAAAGCTATCTGGCTCTTTAACAAGTCTCTTATCGATGCAGTCTATGACATTATCCCTGCGGTCAAAGTACAGTTTGCTTACTATGAGATGTATGGCCCCCAGGCAATCAAGACTTTAGGTCTTACCATAAGATATGCCCAGAGCAAGGGAATGCTCGTTATTGCTGATGCCAAGCGTAACGATATCGGTTCTACTGCAACGGCATATGCCCAGAGCATAATAGGTGAGACCCCCATACTTCTCGGACAGAAAAAGGAGATGTACGGAGCTGATTCCGTAACGGTAAATGCTTATCTCGGCATCGACGGAGTAAAGCCTTTTATAGATGTTGCGAAGGAGACGGGCAGAGGTCTTTTCTGCCTTGTCAGAACCTCAAATCCCTCTGCAGGGGATTTCCAGGATCTAACTCTTGAGGACGGACGCAAAGTCTACGAAGCAGTTGCTGACAAGGTTGAAGAATGGGGGAGTGAGCTTATAGGTGAAGAAGGTTTCTCTTCAGTAGGCGCTGTCTGCGGTGCCACATGGCCTGAGCAGGCTGTTGCATTAAGAGCCCGCATGCCTCATGCAATAATCCTTGTCCCGGGATACGGCGCTCAGGGCGCAGGTGCTGACGAAGCTGTTGCTTCCTTCACGGTGGATGGCAAGGGTTCTATCGTTAATGCCTCAAGAAGCCTTATGTGTGCATGGAAAAAGAGAGAGGACCTTGATCCTCAGGATTTTGCCAAGGCTACAAGAGATGAGGCTTTGGACATGAAGAATAAGCTCAATGCGGCATTGCAATCTCGTAAATATGTCTGAGGGACTTATGAAACAGGAATATAAATGCACTATAGATTCCGTTGAGATGCTGAACTCCGATACTGTTTATCTGGGTATCAACTGTCCTGATATCGCTTTGAATGCCGTTCCCGGACAGTTTGTAAACATATCCTGCGGAAGATTCTTAAAAAGACCATTCGGGATCGCTGATACTGATAAGGACAAAGGTCTCTTCTTTGTAGGAGTTAAGATAGTAGGTGAGGGGACCAGACTGATCTCTGAGTTTAAAGCAGGAGATGAGATTTCTGTATTAGGCCCCTTAGGTAACGGCTTTGATCTTACAGGTGTAGATAAAGCTATCCTTGTAAGCGGCGGTACCGGAGTATTTCCCATTAATTTCCTGTCTAAGCATCTTAAGGCTTCAGGCGTAGAAACCACAGTGGTACAGGGCTTTAGGGACCAGTCTCAGGTCATCCTTAACGATCCTTCTTATGTGCTTACTACAGACAGCGGCGATGCGGGTATCAAGGGAACTTGCATTGACGGACTGGATTCACTAGACATGTCAAAGATCGAAGGTGCAACAGTCTTTTGCGTCGGCCCTATAGTAATGATGAAATTCGTTGGACTCTGGGCCAGGAACAAGGGGCTTAAGTGCTATGTATCTATGGAGCAGAGAATGGCTTGTGGAATCGGTATCTGTTTATGCTGCATAGTCAAAGTCAAAGCTGATAACGAAGACGGTTACTACAACAAGAGATGCTGCAAAGATGGTCCTGTATTCGACTATGAGGAGGTGATCTGGTGAGCGTTTTAGACGTAAGCGTTGGCAGTGTTGATCTAAAGAGCCCGATCATCCTTGCATCAGGAACCTGCAATTTCGGCAGAGAGCTTAGCGAATACTACGATCTGTCCATTCTTGGCGGTCTGTCCTCCAAGGGACTTACCATTAGACCCAGAGCCGGCAATCCCGGTGTAAGAGTTGCGGAGTGTGCTTCTGGCATGCTCAATTCCGTAGGTCTGCAGAATCCCGGCGTTGACTATTTTATCGAGAATGACCTGGATTATATGGCATCACTTGATACAGGACTCATCGTTAATGTCGCAGGGCACAGCAAGGAAGATTACATTGCAATGGTAACCAAGCTTGCCCCCTATAAAGATAAGATCGACAGCCTTGAGATCAATCTGTCCTGTCCTAATGTAAAGTCAGGATGCATGTCCATAGGCTCGGATCCAAAAGAGATCAGGGATATTACATCAGAATTAAGAAAGCTTACGGATCTCCCGCTTTGGATCAAGCTGACACCCAATGTAACTGATGTTAAGACCTGTGCATTGGCAGCCCAGGACGGCGGAGCAGATGCAGTAGTCCTTATAAACACATTGCTTGGTATGGCAGTCGACATCAAGACCAGAAGGCCTGTACTTACCAATAATACAGGAGGATACTCGGGTCCGGCAATAAAGCCGGTTGCACTGAGGATGGTATCCGAATGCTACAGGGTTCTTGATATTCCGATAATAGGATGTGGCGGAATAAGCAGCGCTAATGACGTTCTGGAATTCCTTATCTGCGGTGCTTCTGCAGTTGAGATCGGAACAGCGAGCCTGGTTCATCCCACATGCCCTGTAGATATAACAAATGACTTGATCTCCTACTGCAAGGAGAATTCCATTGAGCTTAAGGAATTGACAGGAACATTGACTCTTTGGAATTAAGTCTTTTATGCTATACTTGACAATATAAAAGACCAGGAGGCATATTTATGTCCGATACAATCTCAGAGATGCTTTTTGAGACAAAAGCTCTTAGAATGGCTCCCGCCGATACTCCGTTCTGGTATACATCCGGAATGTTAGGCCCATTCTATATAAACACCCATTTCCTTATTGAGAATGAGGCGGCAGCAGGGGAGGTCCTTAAGAGGATCGAGAAGGCTGTACTTGCTGATAAACTGACAGCTCCGGAAGAGATCTTCGACATGATGCTTGCCTACTATAACAAGAACGGCACATTCAAGAAGACTATCGACATATTGACTGATATGGCAAGTAAGCTGGAATTCGACTACATATCAGGCGGTGAGCGAAGAGACTATTTCTTCTCTATGCTGCCGGCTTATCTTCTTGGCAAACCTCATCTTACTATCTATAAGGATATGTCCTTTGTTTATAACGAAGACCTTACCAAGACCGGTTTTGTGCCTGAAGATCTTAAGGGCAAGAAGGCTCTTCATATAGCAGATCTTGTAACCGAAGCTTCAAGTTATGAGAGAGCCTGGATTCCCGTAATCAGAGGTCTGGGATCTGAGATAACGGATACTCTTGCCGTAGTAAACAGATGCCAGAACGGTGAAGAAGTCCTTAATAAACTGGGGGTTGCTCTCCACTGCGCTACTGCTATCAACAAGGATCTCTTTGATGAGGCAGAGAGCAACGGCACTATTACATCAGAGCAGAAGGAATTGGTATTCAAGTTCCTTAAGAGTCCCTCCGATTATATGAGTGAATTTATCAAGAACCATCCTTCATTCATCGATGAGCAGATCGCCATGGGTGGTAAGAATGAAGAAAGAGCCAGACTAGCTATAGAGAAAGGATTCGTTTGATCATGTCCAAAGACCCTTATGCCAATCTTTATGAAGTAACCCAGATCACAAACTTAAGAGACGTTATAAAAAAGCGTGTCAACGAATTCCCCGAAAATCCGGTCTTCCTTGTAAAAGAGAAGAAGGGTGGGGAATACATCCCGATATCTACGGAGAAATACGATCACGATATCGATTCTCTCGGAACTTACTTCATGAATACAGTAAGCAAGGGGGCCAGGATCGCCATTTTCGCCGAAACAAGATATGAATGGTATGTATCCTATCTCGCAACCACCAACGGAACAGGCTGCGTAGTCCCTCTTGATAAGGAACTGCCTGTTGATGATGTTGCAAACATGGTAGACCGTGCTGAGGTCGATATCCTGATATTCTCTAAGTCAAAGATCGACATAGTTAATAAGATCTATGGCGCAAAGAGCATTAAGCACTACATCTGTATGGATAAGACAGACGATGAGAGATTCTTATATTTCTATGATTGTCTGAAGATAGGTGAGGATAAGCTCAATCAGGGCGATAAGATCTTTACCGAGGCTACCATCGACCCTGAAGAGATGACGATCTTGCTCTTTACATCAGGCACGACTGCTAAATCCAAAGCTGTTATGCTCTGCCAGAAGAATATCTGCAAGAACCTTATGTCTATGTTCTCCATGCTCTACATAGACAGGAACGATGTCTGGCTCTCTGTCCTTCCGCTGCATCATACATATGAGTGTACCTGCGGCTTCCTTGGGCAGGTTTACAGAGGAACTACCGTAGGCATCTGTGAAGGTCTCAGGTATATCCAGCAGAATCTTCAGGAAGTTAAGCCAACCTGTATACTTATGGTTCCTGTTATGCTAGAACTCTTCTATAAGAAGATAATGAAGCAGGTTAATTCCGATCCTAAGACTGCTGCCAAACTCCAGAAGGGTATTAAGCTCGCCAATGCTCTGCATCTTAATAACAAAATGCGCCGCAAGTTATTCAAGCAGATCCATGAGGTGTTCGGCGGCAGGATGAGACTTATTATCCTCGGCGGTGCTCCTGTTAATCCCGAGGTGCTTAAGTTCTTCCAGGATATCGGATTCCAGTGCGTTCAGGGCTACGGCTTAACAGAATGTGCTCCCATCCTTGCTCTTAACAGAGATAAGTTCTTTAAGAACGAAGCTGCAGGACTGCCGCTTCCCGGATGTGATGTTAAGATCCTGAATCCTGACGAGGATGGTATCGGCGAGTTTATCTCCAAGGGAGATAACAACTTTTTGGGATACTACAACGATCCTGAGAATACAGCCCTTGCATTAGACAGCGACGGCTACTATCACACAGGAGACCTTGGATACATTGATGAAGACGGTTTCTGCATAATTACAGGTCGTAAAAAGAATGTTATAATTGCCAAGAATGGCAAGAACGTATTCCCTGAAGAGATCGAATACCTGTTGTCACTTTCTCCTTATGTTGCTGAATCTGTCGTATCAGGCGTAACAGATGAGGCCAAGGATGATATTGTAATCCTCGCTACGATCTTCCCGGATATCGAAGAGATCAAGGCTAAACTCGGTATAGAGACAGATCCTACCGAAGAGCAGATCATGGATATCCTTAAGGATGTGGTAGCTGCTACTAACGATAAGCTGGAGAATTACAAGAGAATAAAGAAGACAGTCCTTCGTATGACTGAATTCGAGAAGAATACTTCAAGGAAGATCAAGAGATTCTAATATAAGACACCTCTTGATCCCCCTAATAGATCGAGGTGTACTATGTTTAATGATTCAGATTGCGGCAGGATATTAGAGGCCGCTATGTCTACCACAGCAGATTTTGCTGAGGTATTTCAGGAAGAGAGAGAATCCAGATCTGCAGCCCTTCTTAATGGAAGAGTTATAAGAGCAGGAACTTCATACGATTCCGGTACCGGCATCAGATTACTGGCCGGTACTAATTCTGTATACGTCTATTCAAGTGATAACGATATAGATGTGCTCATATCTCTTGCAAAAGAAGCAGCCAGCGCCATAAAGGGCGGCTCAAGCGCAGATATCAAAGCTCTTACAGAATTATGCCGCACAAGCATGACGAGCATTGCCATAGATCCCATGAGCATCTCCAAGAGCGATTATGTGGATTTCTTACGTAAGGCATCTGACTATGCATTAGGATACGATCCCCTCATAACCCAGTTTGCAGGTTCCGTAGCAATAGGTAAGAGGTCTGCAAGAGTGATCAATACAAGAGGAGTCAATACCGAGGATACTACCCAGAGGATCAGATTATCTCTTGAAACTATCGCTACCAAGGATGGTGAGAAACAAAGCGGCAGAGTAGCTCCCGGCACCATGAAGGGCTATGAGTTCATTAATGAATATCCGGTAATAGATAAGACCCGTGAAGCCTGCGATACAGCTATCCGTATGGTTAATGCCGGATATGCTCCCTCTGGCAAGATGGCTGCCATATTAGGCAACGGTTTCGGCGGAGTTATATTCCACGAAGCCTGTGGACATGCTCTCGAGGCAACCGCAGTCGGCATTAAGAATTCCTATTTTACAGATATGCTGGGTCAGCAGATCGCATCACCTCTTGTAAGTGCGAGAGATAATGCCAGGATCGAGGGCGCCTGGGGTTCTTATGCTACAGACGACGAGGGTAATACTTCATCCGATCTGCTCCTTATCGAGAACGGCATCCTGAAGAACTATCTGGTAGACGAGGTCGGAGCTAGGAGGATGAACTGCAAGCCTACAGGCTGTGCCAGAAGACACGACTATTCCTACGCTCCTACATCCAGAATGAGTAATACATATATCTGCAATGGTGAATCAGATCCCAAGGATATAATCGCCAATACCGAATATGGAATCTACTGCACTCAGATGGGCGGCGGATCTGTAGATACCTCTACAGGTGATTTCAATTTTGCAGTTAATGAAGCATTCATGGTAAGAGAAGGTAAGATAGCAGAACCTGTAAGGGGAGCAACTCTTATCGGTAAGGGGCAGGAGATCCTCAAGAACATCGATATGGTCGGTAATGACCTTGATATCTCAGCCGGTATGTGCGGCTCGGTATCAGGCAATATACCTGTTACCGTAGGTCAGCCCACATTAAGAGTATCTTCGATACTTGTTGGTGGAAGAGAGGCGTAATATGGATATAAAAACAGCAGAAGAATTTATGACAAAGCTCGTTAAAGCGGGCAAGGAATACGGGTTCGAGGAATGTGAAGCATCTTTCTGTGCAGGTTCATCCATTAGCATGGATATCCTTAACGGAGAGGTCTCAAATTACGAGAATTCAGCAACCAGCAGCCTGTCTTTCAGAGGTCTTAAGAATGGGCAGATGGGTTATTGCTCAACCAATAAGCTGGATGATGATTCAATAGAATTCCTGCTCAAGAGCGCAATGGAGAACTGCGATGTATTAGATGACGAAGACCCCCAGTTTATCTATTGCGATGAGGAGAATAAGGATCTTTACTATTCTCAGATAACAGAAAGCTACAGCAAGAATACATATAAGAGCTTCTCAGAGCTGGGTCTCAGATTAGAGAAAGCTATCTTTGCTTTGGACAGCCGTATAGATGCAGTAGATTATCTCTCCATAAGCTGCGGCAGAGGTCCCTATCTCATGATCAATTCTAAGGGGCTTCATTCCTACAGGGATTCTGACGGCATATCACTATTTGCTTCAGCAAGAGCAACAGACGATGAAGGAAGCGTTAAGAGCGGTGGCAACTATTGGACCGGCAAGGATATTGACGACTTTGACATGGACGCATTCCTGGCTAGATTCAAAGATAATCTTATAGGCAAGATGGGAGCAAGATCCTGCAAATCAGGAGCTTATAAGGCGGTCTTCAGGAATGAAGCTTTCCAGCAGTTTGTATCTGCTTTCTTTGGTAATTTCCTTGCAACAGCTATGCAGAGAGGTCTGTCACTCCTCCAGGGCCGTGAGGGCGAGGTTATCGCATCTGATAAGCTTACCATCGAAGAGATACCCATGTATGAGAAAGCTCTTACCAAGATACCCTTTGATGATGAAGGCGTATTGACCACTCAGAAGGCAATAATCGATAAGGGCGTATTTGCAACTGCATTATACGACTTAAGCTCTGCTTATAAAGCCGGTAAGAAGTCCACAGGTAACGGCTTCAGGTCAGGAAGCGCCATATCGGAGATGCCTACCAATCTTGTTGTAAAGCCTGGAGATAAGACTTTGGACGAACTCTGCAAGCAGGTAGGGGACGGCATAATGCTTACAGACTTATCCGGACTTCATGCCGGTGTAAACAGCATTAGCGGAGATTTCTCCCTGCTTTGTGAGGGATATCTGATCGAAGGAGGCAAGAAGGGAAGACCGGTTGAACAGATTACTGTTGCCGGCAATTTTTATGATATCATAAAAAACATCGAGGCCGTAGGTAATGATATAATAAACATTCCGGCAGGGGAGGGAGAGTTCTTTACTCCGTCGGTACTTATATCGCAGATTGCGATCTCTGGTGAAGAATAATAAAAGAAAGAAGGTTCAATAAAATGAGCAATTCAATTGACACGACCGCATTACACGCAGGTTATGTACCCGGTAATGGAGACCCGAGACAGGTACCTATCTGGCAGAGCACTACTTGGAAATATGCTACTTCAGACGATATGGGCAAGCTGTTCGATCTTGAAGCTTCAGGCTATTTCTATACAAGGCTTCAGAATCCTACAAATGATTTTGTTGCAGCCAAGCTCTGTGCTATGGAAGGCGGTTTTGCCGGAATGCTCACATCTTCAGGACAGGCAGCCAATTTCTTCGCTATATTTAATATCTGCGAGGCCGGAGACCACTTTATAGCATCTTCATCAATCTACGGTGGTACTTATAATCTCTTCGGTGTAACAATGAAGAAGATGGGTATCGAGTGCACATTCGTAGATCAGGAGCTCCCTCTGGAAGAACTCCAGAAGTTCATTAAGCCCAATACAAAGTGCGTATTCGGTGAGACTATTACAAATCCTACGGTAAATATCCTTGATATCGAGAAGTTTGCAAAGCTTGCTCACGACAACGGCATCCCGCTTATCGTTGATAATACTTTTGCAACGCCGGTAAACTGTCGTCCTATTGAGTTCGGCTGTGATATCGTAACTCACTCAACAACTAAGTATATTGACGGTCACGCATCTTCTGTAGGCGGCGCCATCATTGACAGCGGCAACTTTGACTGGATGGCTAATAAGGAGAAGTTCCCGGGCCTTACAACACCGGACGAATCCTACCATGGTCTCACATATGCTACAAAGTTCGGCAAAGCAGCTTATATTACAAAGGCAACTGCTCAGCTCATGAGAGATTTCGGATGCATCCAGTCTCCTCAGAATGCTTACTATATCCAGCTTGGCCTTGAATCACTGCCTGTAAGAATGGCACGTCACTGCAGCAATGCCCAGAAGGTAGCTGAGTTCTTAGCTTCTGACGATAGAATTGCCTGGGTCAACTATCCCGGACTTGAGACAGATAAGAATCATGCTCTTGCCCAGAAGTATTGTCCCAAGGGAACCTGCGGCGTACTTTGCTTCGGCGTAAAGGGCGGCAGGGAAGCCTCCATTAGATTTATGGACAGCTTAAAGCTTGCTACTATTGCAACACATGTAGCAGATTCCAAGACTCTCCTGCTGCATCCTGCATCACATACTCATAGACAGCTTACTGATGAGCAGCTCGCAGAAGCAGGAATTCCTGCTGACCTCATCCGTTTCAGCGTTGGTCTTGAAGATCCTGATGATATCATCAACGATATAAAGCAGGCATTGGATAAGATCGGCTAAAGAGTTATTTCTTTGAGACAGTGAACAAAAATAATCTTTCGATAAAAAGAGTATTGTTATCTGTACTCCTCTCATTTGAATTCTGCATCTTGCTTTATTCAGTGTTTTCATTCAGAGGGGTACAGGACCTGCTCTTTTTATTGTTGGTCTGTTCTGCTTCGTTTTTGCTGGGCGTACGTATGTATGAGTTTTATCAGACCAATGGTCCGACTCTTAATTACAAATTGTTGCTCATTACATTATTCTTAGCATTATTCGTAATAGCGCTTCCTAATGAAAAAGAACTCCATGGTTATCGTGGAGCTTTAACTGATTAATGAAATATCATCAGTGAAAACTAATTAAAATTTCTTTAACATTTGTATAACACTACCAAAACCTCTTTTGTTTATACTTTAAGTATCTTTTTAGGGAGGTGAAGGACGTATGAACAGATCATTTAAGAAACTCCTTTCAACTGTTCTTTCTGCAGCTGTTGCTCTGTCATTAACAGGGTTCCTGTCCTTGGACAGTAATGCTGCGAATGACTGCGGATACAGATTGTCAGGCATGGCACATGTTCAGGATCAGGGCGATACGCCGGGTAACTTTGATGCTTCAACAGGTATCCTGACACTCGGAACAAGAGGCTTGAGCAGAAGAGTTGAAGCAATATCCGTCAAGATCGACAGCGCACCTGAAGGGCTTGAAGGCAGCATTCATTATTATGTTCATGTTCAAGACATCGGCTGGATGCCTGATTTTGATGATTATGCCTATTCAAGACCATTTAGAGATGGTGAAACAGCAGGTACATCAGGACAATCCAAGCGTCTGGAAGCAATTGTAATGTATTTGGCCGGTGATATAAGCGAAGAATACTATGTTGAGTATCAAGTCCACATTCAAGACTATGGTGATATGCAGGGTTTTGTACGTGATGGAACTGTAGCAGGTACTACCGGAGAATCCAAGAGACTGGAAGAAGTTCAGATCCGATTAGTTAAGAAAGATGAATCAAAGGCTAATATGGCTGTTAATTACAGAGTTCACCGTCAGGACTATGGATGGGAAACTTCATATGCTAAGAATGGCGCTTCTTCCGGTACAACAGGTCAGAGCAAGAGGTTAGAAGGTATTGAGATCTTTCTGAGCGGAACTCAGTATGAAGGTGATATCTCATACAGAACTCACATTCAGGACTATGGCTGGGAAGATGATTGGTCTTATGACGGTCAGATGAGCGGAACCCAAGGTCAATCTAAACGATTAGAAGCAATTCAGATTGAATTATCCGGACCGATCGAAGATCATTATGACGTCTACTACCGTGTTCATTCACAGAATTATGGGTGGCTTGGTTGGGCTAAGAATGGTGCTCCTGCAGGTACTGCGGGACAATCACTCAGACTTGAAGCAATTCAGATCGTGTTAGTTGCTAAGGGCGGATCAGCGCCAGGAAGCACATCCGGATCATTTAAGCATAATCCAATAGATCTGGATAAACTGGGAATCAAGGAATTAGTAGATACAGATTTCTGTGGATTAGGATGGTATTATGCTCTTGATTATGGCAATGACAAAGAATATGGAAATGTTTATTCCGGTTCAGACTGTCTTGATCTATATGGTGAAATAAATATAGAGGGCTGTTATCCATATACGCTCAAATTCTATTATAGTCCTGATTCAGATTTCTCAGCTGCTGAATTAGCATCGCCATTAGGAAGTGTCACTTCCGGAGGAATGATGGACTGGTGCCTGATCTACAAGAACGGTCAGCCTAAGGTAGTAACGTGGACATCTCCTGAAGGAGAACATGATCCTGAGTATGAAGCTAGTGATTATGCTACCAGGGACAAAAAAGACATTCCAAGCGGATACTATAAGTGCATTATCTATTCCAATTCAGGAACAGCATTAATCGAAGCGACATGCTATGTAATGTAGATTAATAATCCATATTGAATAATTCTCAGAGCCGGTTTCATTCGAAGCCGGCTTTTTTATTTATATATGATCTCACGTATCTGCTATTATCTGATAATCTCCTCTTCCCAATTCACCAAAATTGTAATTATACCGAATTAGCTATATCAGAAAAATAATAATATGGTGCCTAGATGTTATAACGAACTTCTTTCTTTCCCATTACTTTAAGCTTAATGGTGAATATCAATCTTGCAATAAGGAGCACAACAAAAATACCGATGCAATCTATGATAACGTCTGCGATCGATCCGTCACGTCCTGAGATAAACAATTGATGATACTCATCAAAGATCGCATTTAAAATGCAATACCATAATGTAATGGTGATGTTCATCTCGTTATCGGATCTTAATATCTTCATCGGACTCTCAGCATATGATGTCTTATCAGAGATCTTGTTTGTAGCATCCATTGCAAGATATGTAAATACAGTAAGCAAAGCAAATTCACCGATATGACCAACGATCCTTAGCAGCTCATCGGAATAAAGATCCGTTCCAAGGACGTTATTTATAAGGAGCATAAGTCCAGTCGTAAAACTGCTGGATGCAGCTGCATCATCTGATGAAAGCTGAAAGATGAGCAGGACCATTGTAAGAGACAGGATCCAATAGACTATGGATATAATCACATAGCCGACAGATATATCTCTTTCCTTTTTTATAGTATTACCTGACATTACTTTCCTCTGATCTGATTCTTCATAGCTCTGTCTATATCACGTTTTGCCTGCTTCTCGGCAATTGTATCTCTCTTATCGTAATCTTTCTTACCCTTGGCAAGTCCGATCTCAAATTTAACTCTTCCGTCTTTAAAATAGCACTTTGTAGGTACTAGAGTAAGACCTGAGAGCTTGGTCTTAGAGAATAATCTTATTATCTCATTCTTATGCATGAGCAGCTTCCTGGTGCGCATAGGGTCAAGATTATACCTGTTTCCCTGCTCAAATGGACTTATATGCACACCCACAAGATACATCTCACCGTCTTTGACCTGGCAATAGGAGTCCTTAAGGTTAACCTTGCCGGCTCTGAGGCTCTTTACCTCTGTGCCTGACAGGACAACGCCACACTCAAACCTATCCTCTATAAAATAATCGTGATAGGCTTTTCGGTTCTCAGCTATTAGTTTGATCCCTTTACTCTGTGGCATCTTATCCTCTTATAGTTCTAATGAAGGCTTGGCATTAAGATCCAGCCCGTGTCTTGTGCCATTAATATATTCGAAAAACCCTGCAGATGCAATCATTGCACCATTATCAGTACATAACTTAAGGTCAGGGTAGTAAAGGGTAAGTCCCCTCTTCCCTGCTTCATCGTCAAATGCTTTCCTTAAAAATGAATTGGCTGATACCCCTCCTGCAAGGCATATTGTTCCGATGCCGGTCTGCTCCATGGCAAGCATGGTATTCTTTAAGAGCATATCAGCTATAGCGGACTGGTAAGATGCTGCAAAGTCAGTAATATCAAGGGTTTCGCCCTTTTGCTTGCTCTGATTTATAAGGTTAAGAGCATATGTCTTAAGCCCGGAGAAGGAGAAATCCAGAGTATCCTTCATGTGTGTCTTAGGAAAGCTGTAGGCATCAGAGTTGCCGCCCTGCCCTGCCTTGTCCATCTTAGGTCCGCCGGGATATCCCAGTCCTATGACTCTTGCGATCTTATCGATAGCTTCACCTGCTGCATCGTCTCTTGTCCTGCCTAAGATCTCGATATCTGTATAGCTTGAGACCTTGACTATCATGGTATTACCGCCGCTTACAAGCAGACAGAGGAACGGAGGCTCCAATTCCGGAAAGCAAAGGTAATTGGCAGCAATATGCCCTTTTAGATGATGGACACCTACAAGGGGGATACCTGAAGCGCTGCTCAAGCCCTTTGCGGCAGAAAGCCCCACGAGCAAAGCTCCTACAAGCCCGGGACCGTATGTAACTGCTATTGCATCTATGTCATTAAGCTTTACTTTTGCATCAGACAAAGCCTTCTTTATAGTGGGATAGATGCTGTCGACATGCATTCTGGATGCAAGCTCAGGTACTACCCCGCCATACTGTTCATGGAAATCAGCCTGGGATGCTATGACATCACTTAATATGACCCTGCCGTTTTTTACGACAGAGCAGGCCGTCTCATCACATGAGCTTTCTATACCAAGTATCAATACGTCTTTCATTATTCATTCACCAAAAAGTACGAATCAAGGAAATCAGTTACGACTTCGATATATTCATTCTTATTCAAAGAATATTCCTCAAGATAACCGGCACCTGAGATCATTGCTGAATTGGTAATACCGGAATTAAGCCTGTTACGTTCGTTCACGATCTGTGTAATCTTATCTGCACCTATAAATGTATCATGTCCGCCGTAGATGATTAATACCGGAAGTGGAAGTCTTGCTATATCTGCAGCAAGATTAACATTCTCTGCTCCGGCAGAAACCCTGATGGCATAAGGGACAAAGAACTGGGTAATGAAACCCATGAACTCATGCTGAGCTACCAGAGGCTTTATATAGTCATCAGATACCTTGGCAGGAGAATCAAAGATCATGCCTGTAATATAAGACTTATCAAACTCCAGATCTCTGATATTCTGAGGATAGCTTGCAAGTTCAGCTTCAGTAATGCCTGCATCCGGCAGTTTATCGTATGCCAGGAGCTGGGCTGTGCATCCTGTGCCAATGCCGTAAAGGATAACATCTGTTGTAACAGATATCTGCTTTACTATGGATATTGCTCCCAGTACATCCTGCCACTCCAGATACCCGTAACCACAGATATCACCGCCTGATGTGCCTGAATTCCTGAGATCAAACATAAATACATTGTATCCATTGTCAAGCCAGGCCTCGATCATATCTATCATCTGAACGCCGAATGGCAGTCTGTTAGAACCGGAGCTGTGGATAACGATGATCGTAGATATAGGATCCTTGGTCTTAAAGAACCATCCCTGCAGCGCAGTCTGTCCGTCAGCAGACTCAAAACTTGTGGTCGAATAAGAAGGCAGGATATTAGATGGTACATTGGATACCTCTGTCCTGTCGATATTCATCAGATGGTTTGAAGACAATACTGTAAGAGATATAAGGACGATCAGTATAACAGCCAGTATACTGAGAATTAGTGCTGATCTTAAGATAAAAGTATTGCCGGTCTTAGCACTTATGTTTCCTGTTCCGGTAAAGCCTCTGCTCATTTTTATAATAAGTCCTTTACAGAAGCTTCTTCTTCTTCATAACAATGATACTTATCAATAAGCTGATAAGTGCGATCGCCAGAAGGAACAGGAATGGTCCGGGTTTATCGGCAAAGCCGTCATCCCAGGGCATCGGACAGTTCTGACCGAAGAAAGAACCGAATATATCCGGTATCGTAAGGCAGATAGTGGCAGCTGCCAGCACCTTCATTACCGTATTCATGTTATTGTTGATGATAGAAGCATAAGCATCCATTGTTGCATTTACGATCGTTGAATAGATCTCCGCCATCTCGTGAGCCTGTCTGTACTCGATAACGACGTCCTCAAGGAGATCTTCGTCATCATCATAAAGCTTGATGGTCCTGCCCCTCATAAGTTTCTCTAACACGCCTTCGTTAGACTTGAGTGATGATGAGAAGTAAACCAACGATTTATTGAGTTCGAGCATCTTATAGAGGTCTTCGTTACTGATCATCTTGGCAAGTGATGTCTCTGCAACGTCAATTGTATTATCGATAAAACGCAAGAGTCTCAAGTAGTCCCTTGCAGCAGCTGACAGGATCTGAATGGTAAATCTCGTCCTGAATCCTACGATCAGATCCTTGATCCTGTTCTCGATAAACTGGTCAAAGATCGTAGTCTGCTTAATGGATACAGTGATAATATGCTTATTCGCCAGGATAATACCAAGAGGAGATGTCTCATATTTGATAATATCCTTTTCCCTCTTGGAATAAGGAATATCGACGATAATAAGAACGATACCTGTATCATCATCAAAGTCGATACGAGGCCTCTCTTCTTCATCCAAGGGATATCTTAAGAATTCCTGCGGAACATTAAGCTCTGACTCTACCCTTGCGATCTCGTCCTCTGTAGGAGAATACAGATTGACCCAACAGTCGTCTACTATCTCGGTCTGCTCTTTGATCTTATATATTGTACGGTTAGCAACTTGTCTGGCTTGTTCTGATGTATATATCTCAAGCATTATTGCTACCCCCAATAGAATAAATCCTGTCTATTTTACCACCAAGACAAGCTTATTTCTATATTGTAAGTTTTGCTATGGTGAATGCTCTTATATCATTCTCATAGGCATAACCGTGTAAAGTAATCAGATTTACGTTTGCGTCAAATTAAATAAGTTTATCCACTGCGATAATAATCTCAAATTCACAAATCATGTGATCTGATTCTTAATAATGATAAGAACAATGATATTAGACCCATAATAATAATGATTGTGCCAAGTATTATTACGACCCTCCCTTCCCAGAACGGTTTGATTTCGTATTTTAGCAAAGGAATGTTTGAAGATTTCATCATTTTTTCAAAATAGTAGTATGCAGCTTCATCCTTCGAAGACAGCCAGCCTTGAAATAATCCGTCATTTTCAATGACTTGAGTAAACATATATGCTAATGGTTGATGATTTTCGTCATTCACCTGTAAAATATAATATTTTCTATCACGGAAGATAATCTCTCGTTCGACTTGGTACTCCATAATTGCGATATGTTCATTATCTTTAAGCTCAAAAACATTGACTGAATTCAATTCTGTTACTGGAAGCTTTTTCTTTAACTCATGAATTATTCCAACAGAAACAATGACTACCCCGCATAGAATAATCAATAAAGAATAAATTAAGCTATTAAAAAAATACCTGTTTATAACACTATTTTTCATTTTCAAGCCACAAATGAATCTGCATCTAATACATCGTCAGTATAAATGATAGGAGTTGTTACTGCTCGGTATGAATATGGGACAATAGCCTCTGATTGAGCATATGGACTGGGTGTGTTTGGGGGTAACGGGGTTATTAATGCCGTTCCTGTATCAGAATAATAGGTATTATCTGCTATATTAAAACCATCACCATAGTTAATACCAAAATCTAACATTCCACTTATTGCGTCTTTTGCACCTATTGATAAATGAACTATTCCGAATGCGATATAATACCATCCGAGAGAATCATTATTGGGATCTTCATCCATAAGAATATCAATTCCTGTTGACACTTGTATACAGCCGTCCACCGCCTCCTTGATACCGAAAAGAATGCATATGATCAATACGCATCCTAGTATCTCTGAAAAGGCAGCAATAACTACACCTGATAACCCCAATACAAACCCTTTTAGAACTCCTGTCAAAAAGCAACTTATTACATCAAGAATAAAAAGAGAATCAAATCTTGGATTGGGTTTAAGATATTCTGTTATTATCCTTAGTATACTTTCTTCAGCTGAACATAGAATTACATTTATTGTTACAGATACAATGATATCCGTTTCTGTCAATCGCCCACTCGGATCACAATACTTAACCGGATTAGAATTAGCGAACAAATACTTGTGCAGACTCATCGGATCAGACAGTTCGCCTGCATATGTGTCCATTGAAGTGAATGTACCCGTAGCAGGATCCATATATCTGGCTCTTAAGTAGTAAAGACCTGTCGCGTCTTGTTCTTCACCCTGGAATCCATAGGAGTTATCTGTCGTTCCGGTATGTTCTGTCTCATTTCCAAAGGCATCGAATGTAAGGGTGTCTGTTACTATGCCAGATTCATTCGTTAATGCTCTTACGGAAAGACTACCATCGTAGATGTAATACGATGCTGTAGTACCTTCTCTTCTGGAGATAAGTTCAAATCCTCTGGTGTAATAAGCAGTATCTGTGCCGTTTGTTGCCTTAAGCACCTGACTGTAGCCGGAAGACAGGTCTGTGGTGTACTCTGTCGTTACTCCGTTAGATGTCTTGGTCGTTCTGTTACCAAGATAATCATATTCGTATGTCTCTAAGACAGACGAACCATTTCTGTTTACGTTCGCTGATACCATTCTGTTGTGGCTGTCGTAAGTATAGGATGCGACAAGAACGCCTGTAGTAGTCGTCTGGCTTACAAGATTTCCTGCGTTATCCCAAGTATAGTTTATATCACCTACTCTCGTTATCTGGTTGAGACTGTTATAAGCATACGTAGTTACTACGCCGTCCTTCGTCATGGAAGTACGGTTAGAATTAGCATCGTATGTATAAGTAGTTACAGTTGTGTCATTTCCTACAGTTACTGTCTCAGATGCAAGTCTGTTAAGCTCGTCGTAAGTATACTCAACCGTTCTGTTCAGCTCAGTTACTGACAGTCTTTCTCCGTTTGCACCTATGGTATATTCATAGCTTGCAAGGATATTGTTATCGCTGTCTCTTGTTACCTGTCTTATAAGAACATTTATACTGTTATATTCATAAGTAGTAGTTACACCGTTAGGATATGCCTCTGATGCTCTGTTACCTGCTGCATCGTAAGTATATGTAGTTGTACCCTCTATATCTGTTACAGATATTAGCCTTCCTTGCGTATCGTAACCATAAGATATAGTCTGACCGTCTATGCTTATCCCACTCAGCTGATAACCATTGTTGTATGTGTAAGATATAGTCTCACCATTAGCATTAGTAACACCTGAAAGGAGTCCGTCTGAATTATATGTATATGTTATCGTGCCGGACGGATCTGTTACGCTTATAAGGTTTCCTGTTGAATCGTATGTATATGTGGTCGTTTCTGTTCCGGTAGTAGCAGTAGCTACCCTGTCCATTGAATCGTAAGTATAAGTTGTCTCTGTACCACCGAAATCTGTAGTTGATATAACTCTGCCGTATTGGTCGTATGTCGTCGTTGCCGTATTGCCTGCCGCATTGGTAACAGATATCAGCTGACCGTTGCTGTCGTATGCATATGCTGTCTCATTGCCTTTGGCATCGGTTACTTGCGTAAGATTACCGATAGTATCGTATTCATATGCCCAGGTACCGTTAAGAGCATCTGTTACGGATACGAGCCTATCCATACTGTCGTAGGCATATGTTGTAGTATTGCCTTCTGCATCTGTCTGAGATGTTAATCTTCCTCTAACATCGTATGTAGAACTATATACACTTCCATTAGGATATGTTACGGATGTCTGATTACCGTTATTGTCGTAAGTGAAAGAGTATGTGTTATCTAAAGCATCTGTTACGCTTGCGACATTGCCCCTGTCGTTATATGTATATGTGGTGGTATTTCCGTTATTGTCCGTAACAGACGTATTTCTTCCCAGATAATCGTATGCATATGTAGTTGTAGCACCATATACATTTGTGGAAGAGATCAGTCTGTCACAGTTATCGTATGTATAACTTTCATATGTACCATTAGGATATGTTTTCTTCGTTACGTTGCCTACTGCATCGTATCTGAATGTAACAGTCCTGCCCATACGATCACGCGCCGTAAGATTCCTGCCTTCAGCATCGTACGTGAACTGTTCGTTCGTTCCGTCAGGATAATCTATCCTCGTAAGGTTTCCGTAGACATCGTAGGCGTAATTAACTGTTCTGCCCTGGCTGTCTGTAGAAGCTGTGACATCTCCTGCCTGGTTATAGCTGTAAGATACAGTGTTACCATTGGCATAAGTGATACCCGTAACTCTATTTGCTGCATCGTAAGAATATGTATCAGTTAAGGTCTGACCATGGTATGTTATCGTCCTTGATATTAGTCTTCCTTCAGGATCGTAAGTAAAATTGGTTATCTGACCTTCTGCATTGGTTATACTCGTTACATGTCCGTTATTGTCGTAGGACATGGACATAAGTGTACCCAGGCTGTCAGTTACGCTCGTAAGGTCTCCTGTATTGCTATAGCCATAGGTCTGTGTGTTTCCTGATGAATCTGTTGCAGACAGAAGATTGCCATGTTCATCGTAAGCCATGGTAAGCTCTGTTGTTCCCATAGCAGACATGGTGATGAGCTGTCCTTTAGAGCCGTATTCGCTTGTTATCGTTCTTCCGTGTCCGTCGCTTGCAGTCAGAAGATTACCGTTACCATCGTATGTATAACTGAAAGTCGTACCATCAGGTCTTGTTTCTGATGTCTTATTGTTGTTACTGTCGTATGTATATGTAGTTGTCCTGTTCAGGGCATCTGTTACCGTAAGGACATTACCGCGTTCATCGTAGGTATAGATTGTGTTATACCCTAACCTGTCTGTAGTGACTTCTGTTCTGTCTGACAGGTCATGGTCAAACTCTATCCTTCTGCCATCTGCATCTATAGTTGCTATGAGTCTGCCTTCGTCATCGTACTCGTTCCTTGCGATCCTAGTACCGTTATCTGCAGTTATCCCTGTAATATAGTGACTCTCGTCATATGCGAACGAAGTATCGTAACCACCGATATCCGTAACATTTATCAGGTCACCATCTGCATTGTAGGTATAAACGACTTCGTTACCGAGCCCGTCTTCTATAGACGTTATCTGTCCTTCTGCATTTCTTACGAAATCAATTGAGCTGCCATCAGAATACTCTATACCGTCTTCTGTGATCTCTATGGTTCTTCCGTATGTATCCTCTATCTTATAAAGACCTGTTTCACTATTGAAATAGAACTTTATGCCGTCGTATCTGGTAAGAAGGAAGTTCTGTGGAGCGAAACTATCCATGTCTTCTGTATAGATGCTGTTATCTGCATACAATAAGCCTTCGTGTTCATCCAGGATAGTAAGAGTGTCCGATGTTCCACTCGTATTGGTGAATGAAGCCGACAATTCAGGCCAGTTATTTGGATTAACAGTCCTATCCGGAGACATTACAAGCTCAAATGCTTCTGTATTGCCATTGCCCCAGTCTACATATACTTCATGCGGATGCACATGTGTCCAATAGTATATAGGGATCCCTAAGACTGTTCTTTCTTCTGTTTCCCAGTCTTCTCCAAGGTCTGTGCTTATAGAGATATCCGGTCCGCCAAGCGACATTGTCCAGCCGTAACCGAAATCACCGCTCATCGTCCTCTGTCTGCTGTCATATGTTCTGTATACTTCTACAGGAAGTCCTGCAACCGGCAGTGACATATCCAGGAAAGATATCGTGAAATTGCCTACCTTAGCCTGTCCTGTTACGAGTACGATTATCTCATCAGATATATACCCATCTTCTGCATTTGCCGTAACTTTTACTTTATAGTATCCGTTCATGAGTAGAGTCGGGTCTATCGTGCCTAATATACCTTCTTCTACACTCTCATCACTTGTATAGCTATATACTGCATCTTCAGAACCAGAAGGGAATACTTCAAATGAATAGTACTGCAGCTCGGTGCCTGTAACTGTTCCTTCTATGTCAGTAATGAACGTGACTTCTTCACCGTCCTGGTAATCCAGTATATCTACATACAGTTCTTCGTCTGTAAATTCTATGGGGCAATCTGTAGGTGTCGGTGTAGGTTCATCGGGATGCAGTATTGCATACTTATCGTATTCAAAAGTCTTATATACTGTTACGACTCTTCCGCTTTCAAGTGTTACAACCAATCTCAGATAAACGCTGCTTTCAGGAAGATCGTCTATATCTATAAAACCTAAGCTTTCTTCATCTTTATTGCCTGTGCCTTCAGAAACTTCTGTCCAGGAATCGTCAGTAGTATTGTGTCTATACAAGATATATTCGGAATCTTCCGTTATATCTATAGTTCCAATAACATCCATACCGTCGCTTGTAAGGTCATTCCCTGTGATATCTGCTTCTATAACAGGGTCCGGAATAAGCTCTATACCGATCTCTTCACTGTCTATCTCAGTGTTATCTGCTGATATAGACACACTTAAAGTATATTCACCTTGAGCAAAGCCATCTGTATCTATTGAAGATATCGTAGAATACAAGTGATTTGGCTCAGTTGTATCGCTGAATACTGCTGCATTGCTCTCATCTGTGAGAGTGACGTCTACTGTATCAGCATCCTCGTTATTTATCCTGCCGAACACATCTATCGTTTCACCAATATAGAATGTATCACCATCAGAAGGCTCTAAAATCTCTATATTGCTCTCATGTCCGTTATGTATTGCAGGATACGGATCTACCTCTATTCCGCGATATATGAATGTAGCAGGATCCCATCCGCCATCGCCGATGAGTTCTATACCGAATCTATGTGCTCCGCCAAACAGTTCAGCCAGATCTATATTCAGCATTAAGGTCGGCGCAGACGGTTTCTGTACATTGCCGTCTGAGTCATATGGTGCTACATAAACATACAATATCTTGTCATGTCCGTCGTACTCGAACCATATCTCATGCACACTTCCTGAATCTCTGAATCCGAGATACTCTGCATAGCAGTATTCCCGCATTCCATCGCCGTTAAGATAT
>DJYO01000011.1 GCA_002450155.1 Mageeibacillus sp. UBA6976
TTCTTCTGTGGGAGTTGGCGTCGGTGTGACATTGGGCTGCGAAGACACATAGTCTAATGTAGTGACAGATGCAGGAGATATAGGACTACTGTCCTGACCTTCTACTATAAGGCCGAAAGTATAAGTCTGACCTGACTCAATAGTGGAATTACTTGATACTATTACGTTTCCATCCGCAACTGTACCTGAAACATTCCAGATATTTGTAAGTGATACATCGTACAGATAATCTATCTCAAGAGACCAGGATGTAATATTGTATGCTGAAGTATTTGTTACTTCAAACTGACCTTGTGTGCTATTGCCCCAGGTAGAGTTTTGTTCATATGTGACAGTAAAGGGTGAAGATGTATATTCGCCGTGGGTAGCAGAATCTGCAGAAAGCTCGCGCCAAGGGAGAAATCCTGCAAGGAGAGCTGCAATGAGGATGGCACTGACGATCCTGAGTTTTCTGTTAAAAGTATGTACCATATTAACTCACCCCTGAGAAACAAAATTACAAAAATGTTACTTATATTCTGTTTACCATCTCATGAGTGGTCTGTCAACAGATGTGGCAGATTTTGCATCATATAAATATTATCTACAACTAAAACTATTTCAAGGATTGTGATAAAACTCAAAAAACAGTCAAAAATGGCTAACCTTTTACAAAAGAACTAAGCGAGGAATTAGGAACTCCGTCGTAAGATGTAGGAGCCTGTCCACCTTTTGGCACTAAGACGATCTGAATAGCTTCAAGTCTTAATGACAATCCGGATGTTCCGCTCATCTCACCGTTGCATGTCCAGCCAAGCCAACCGTAATTCTGTGCATGGACTCTGTAATAGACATCGTAATGGTTAGCCATCTCACCTGTCAGCCTGATCTTAATGGCCTCCAGTCTTAAGGACTGCCCCTGCGTGCCTGAGAGTTCACCGTCAGACCTCCAGTCCTGCCATCCGATATTCTGTACATGGGTGCAGTATTGGATACCGCCGCTATAAGGCGCAGTATTACCTGAGAGATTCAGTTCAATTGCTTCAAGACGCTTGGACTGACCTGTAGTACCCGATGTCCTTCCGCCGGGAACCCAAACTGTCTCCCAGCCATAGTCCTGCCTGTGGACTCTGTAACCCACATTAGGCGTCTGCGAAGGATTCTGTTTTACAACTCTTATCCTGATCTCTTCTACCCTCTTGGACTCACCAGTAGTACCGGCAAGGGCTCCGTCTCTAACCCAGCCCTGACCATCACCGTAATCCTGGATATGAGCACAGTATTCAACGCTGTAGTGTTTTGCAAGGTCGCCCGTAAGTCTTATCTCAATGCCTTCAAGCCTTAAGGATCTGCCTCTTGTACCGGCAAATTCTCCTGCATTCATCCAGTTTGTCCATCCTATGTTCTGGATATGGACACGGTACTGCATATTACCGGAATACCCTGTATTGTTATTAAAGCCGACTTGAATGGACTCCATCCTGAGGCTCCTACCTCTTGTGCCCAGCTTTAATGTAGTTCCGTCAAATGTCGCATTCTGATCTCCGACATTCTGTATATGAGCAACGCCGAAGAGAGTGCTGTTTGAGTAACCTTGAGGGAAAGGAGTGGGTGTTGAATTAGCTGAACCCGTTGTATTTGCTCCGGTTGTATTGGTGCCGTTAAGGTTTACTCCGTTTGTTCCAAGCTGGATCTCATGGTCTAGACCGATAAACTTGCCGTTTCCGTTGGTCCAGAGTGTAGGCTTTACGATATTGTATTTAGCCTGATCCCATGTGGTCCAGTCGTTCTTAAGAAGTCCGCCTGTATCACCGGAATTAGGATTTAAGCACCAGAAGGTATAGCTCAAGCCGTATTTGTTAATAAGCTCTGCTTCGATCCTCATCCATTTCTCGTTATTGCCGCCATCGAGAAGACCGCCCCACTCACCTATCAGGATCGGAGCGATACCGTCTTCCTTGATATAGAGCCAGGTATCGTGGAGATAGTCGTTATAGAGGGAATCCAAGGTAAAATTACCGTTATGGAACCAGGGCTGCATATATACGGCAGGACCATAGTCGTGGGGTGAATATACGATCTGATCGTTCCTGTCGCTACTTCCGAAATCGATAGGATAGTTCTTGACACCTCTGAGATTTGCACCCCAGAAAGAATAATTATTGTTGTATACTTCGATACCTTCTATAACTATGAGCAGATTTGGATTGATGTTTAAGACAGCATTACCGGCTCTCTGGGCAGCTCTCTTCCAGTTATTCTGATCGGAGGAGTTATCCCATTTGGCTCCGCCATGAGGCTCGTTCTTTAAGTCAATGGCAATGACTGTATCGTCGCTCTTATAATGAGTTGCGATCCACTGCAGTGACTCGATCCATTTATCCTCAGAATAAGAACCGTTATACCAGTATTCGTAGTTATGTCCGTTAGGATCTGAGTTGAGGCAATGGATATCAAACATGATCTTGATACCATATTCCTTACACTTGGCAACTGCATGGTCCAGGATCTGCAGAGAATTCATGCCGGCAAGATTACTGTTGGTGCTGAGATTGATATTTGCAGAAGGATAAACACCCTTCTTCCAGTTAAGGATCAGCTCCGAAGATATGGGGAGTCTTATCAGGTTAAAACCGTGATCTGCAACAGCTTTAAGAGTATTATCCATACTGACCTGCCAGCATCCGTCGAACACATTGGTTCCTGTTGCATAACCAAACCAGTTAACACCCGTAAGTCTTACTTCATTGCCCTGGGAATCAACGATCTTGCCGCCATTTGTATGAAGCCAGTCGTTGGAGCTTGACGCAGCAGCAACATCAACAGTGCCAAGTCCTTCCTGTCTTAAGAGACCTATACCGGGCATCTCAAGCACAAGAGCGATAGTGATTATCAAACCTAAGAGCTTAACTGATCTTGAATTACGCATATAAAGACCTTCCTTATCTTAAATTCCGCTGGAACCGAATCCACCGCCGCGATCCTCGCCTATACCTTCCAGGGTTTTAGCTTCGGTAAGCGTAGCATATTCTACTTTTGCAATAACCATCTGAGCGATCCTGTCCCCCTTGGAGATAAGATACGTTCCGTGTTTACAGCCCTTGTCAGCTAATGTAAACGGCTTATCCAAGGGAGCATCCTCTCTTTGGGATGCATTGTAGATTATTACATTTACTTCATCTCTGTAGCCGCAGTCAATTGTTCCCGGACTGTTAGGGACTCTTAATGGCGTCTTAAGAGATATACCTGACCTGGGTCTGATCTGAACTTCAAAACCGTAAGGGATAGCCATCTTGATGCCTGTAGGGACAAGCACGGAGCACCCGGGTTTTACCACAACATCTTCTGCAGCATATATGTCCATACCGGCATCGCCGTCATGAGCATACTTCGGTATAACAGCGCCTTCTCTGCATTTAGTGATCTTGATATCAGTCATGTTTATTCTCCGGCAATATAGTATAGTTATAGATCTTGTTGATATTCAGGTATTCCAGGGATTCTGCCTGACTGTCATTTAACGCGTTCTTGGCAGGTCCGTATATGGAGCTGCTGCAATCTGTAGGATGCGGGATAACAGACAATTTAACATCTCTTTCCCTCTTCTGCTCAAGGGTATAAATAGAATTGCCCTGGCAGAATCTGCAGTTCTTCTGATTCTGGCCTGCAGGGCAGAAATCTGACTGCATCCATGGGATCTCCCCTCCCCTGTGGATTATCACGGTCTTATCCGGCCTTGCATTGCTTGATATAAGGTAGCTTAATTCTTCCTGCGACAGTTCATGTGACAGATAAAGGCCATCAGTAAGGTTAAATGCTATATCCATAGCATCCCTGTTGTAGATATTGCAGGCGGCGCTGACAAAATGCTTAACGCCCAGAGGGCCTGTTACGCTATCTCCTGACATAAGCCTGGAATCGATTACCGAATAGAACCTGTCACCTGCTTCATTCTTAAGATTCTCTAATACCTTGCCAAATATCCTGTTAGATCGGTCGTGGTAGAAATCAGGCATAAATACAGAGATCTTAACATCTCTCTTTTCTGCAAATCTTATTACTTTATCCCGTAATCTCTTATCTGCCATATCGTATATGCTGAAGCAGTAGATATCAGCACCATCCCTTAAGAGCTCTTCGTTAAACCTTAGAGCGGGATAAGTGTACATAGTAAGAGATGATACATCAGATAATGCGTTATCAGGGACTTTAATATCTTCATCTACATCTGTAATTTCTTTACAGTGTTTGTTGATTATTCTTGTCTCAAGCTCAAGTAGAACATTCCTTCTTAAGCTATTTATAAGACTTACGGGACAGCTTATCTGTTCAGAAGCGATAAACACTTCATCTACAGTAAAAGGTGTATTAAGTGTCTTGCAAAGCTGGCTTGTGATCCTGTCTGGATCTAAGACACCGTTGTAGTCATCAGGAAGCTTTTCTCTTAGCTCTGCAAACAGGCCATAGTTAATGCCTGAAGTGACCATGGCATTGAGAGTAAGGTAACTTCCGTCACAGCCAAGAGAAAGATTGATATGCGTTCTCCTTAATTCTTCTTTAGAAAGCTCGGTCTGATGGTTCATGAGATATACGTTGCTTCCGGGCTTAAGCTTAGCTATGACATCCGGGTGAAGTCCCTTGACCGTAAGGCTCTCAGGAGTCTCATGGATCTTTCCTATAGGGAAGGAGCAAAGTTCCTTCTTCTCGTCTCTTATCGAAAGATAGTCACCTTTTGACGGAAGCATGCCGGACTTTGATCTGGAGAAAGTAATAGTCCCCTTTGATTTATCGAGCCTTGATATCTTACCGAGTTTAAGACCAAACTTACCGGGGTATTCACCCGACAGGAACTTATCGTCCTTGCTGCCGCTCAGATATTGGGTTGTATAAGAACCTCCCCTGTTGAAATTGACCAGCAGGCTGCTCTTTATATCAGATATCTCCTGTTTGGATATGTCGTTTTCTATAATGCCGTCTATAAGCTTCCTGTAGCTTGATACGGCAGATCTGACATAAGAGACATCTCTCATCCTTCCCTCGATCTTAAGCGAAGCTACGCCGCTGTTTATCAGGGTTCTGAGATAATCAGTGACATCTCTGTCCTTAGGAGACAATAGATGCCCCTCTCTTAACTTTAACCCGTCATTTGAGAGGATATATTCCTCACGGCAGGGCTGGGCGCAGGTTCCTCTGTTGCCGGATCTTGTACCGCCCTTGTTCATTGCAGAGAATAAGCAAACTCCTGATACACATACGCATACGGCACCATGGGCAAAAACTTCGCACTCAAGTCCGTATCCTGAGGCAAGCCTGACTCTTCTGGCTATCTCATCGCAGCTCAGCTCTCTCGGGAGGACTACTCTCGTTGCACCAAGACTAGACAGATTCCTGAATTCATCATCTGCAAAGATATTCATCTGAGTGCTTGCAGTAATACTTACTCCCGGGAACAGTTTGGAGAATCTCCTTATTGCAGCAATATCCGCTACGATAAGTCCGTCCAGACCTTCCTCCACCAATTCAGAGATGTCAGGGATAAAAGAATCCAGCTCATCCTCGCTCATTATGGTATTGGCAGTAAGGAAAACTCTCGAAGACCTGAGATGAGCATAACGTATCCCCTCTATCAGTTCTTCTATACTTAAATTAGATGCATTAGCTCTGGCGTTAAATCTGGGAAGTCCACAATATACGGCATCAGCTCCGGAATCTACCGCTGCCTTTAATATCTCCAGATTACCCGCCGGAGCCAGTAGTTCAATCTTTCTCATTATCTTTATCCGTATCCTTGGCAAGGAGCTCCATGGGAGTAGGCTCAGTCTTCTCCTTGTTCTTCTCTTTGTTAAGCTTGTCAAGCTGCTGATAGTACATTAATTCTGTTTTTAAGGCATTATTCTCCGCTCTTAAGGTTATAAGCCTGTCGCAGCATTCAAATAAAGAGAGTATGGCAGTCTTTATGGTAGCTATATAAGGATTTCTCTCCTTAGTCTCCTCGTAGATCTCATTGGCGAGCTTCCCTACCTTTACGATACGCTCCGGAGAAGCATCCTCGCTCTTGACCACATATGTTATGCCACCAATGGTAACCCTGGCTTCTTCTCTTACGGGATCTGCATCGATATTAAGAGGCTTCTTGCGTGAAGCGATCTTCTCTTCAAGAGTCTGAGTCTTCTTCTCAGTTACATTCTTAGCCTGGCTGGGACCTTTATAAAGCTGCTTATATTCGATTATCCCTGATGAAGACTTGGATCCGCCTTTACGCCTGTAGGATCCGTCAGAGTATTTACCTAGAATGCTGTTGTTCTTCTTCATGGTGGCCTTCCTTATAAATGTATTAACTAATTATAGCATCATATAGCCTGATAAATGTCTCAGGAGATAATTCTTCTGCCCTGACGGTGCTCTTAAGACCAAGATCTGCCAGAGCTGACAAGACCTTATCTTTAGGGTAAGAAGTAAGGGAATTTATCATCTTCTTCCTTCTTTGGGCAAAACATGAATCTATAAATCTTATATATTCCGGACTTAATACACTCGCCCTGCCTTCTCTTGTAAGAGATATGACGGCCGACATGGTTCGCGGCTTTGGTACAAAGCAATGTCCGGGAACTCTCATGCACTCTTCGAAAAGGCCGAACGTGCCAACCAGCACCGCAAGAGGACCATACTGCTTTGTGCTGCTCCTGGCATTGATCCTTTGGATCGCGTCTTCCTCCACCATAAAGACCATCTTTCTGGCGTTTATGCATTCAGCAAATATCTTCTTCATTATGTCGGTCATGACATAATAAGGAAGATTGCTGATTATGATATCGAAGGAGCCTGCGCCATAATCTTTAAGCTTCAGGTAATCCTGGTCTATTACTTCGGCCCTGATCTCAGGATCATTCCTTAACAGCTCAGCCAGTCTCTTATCGATCTCGACTGCTGTAAGATCGATATCGAGCTTAGAGAGCTCTCTTGTAAGAGCTCCGATACCGGGGCCTATCTCAAGGACTTTTGCGTGAGACTCTATACCTGCCAGATCGATTATTGAAGCGATTACCTCATCATCACAAAGGAAATTCTGCCCGAACTTTGATTCAGGCAGAATCCCGTGTTGTTTTATGTAAGCAAGTGTCGCTTCTTGATTCATATTACAGGAAGTATGCTACGCCGCTTTCAAATATCTTCTGATCCTTAATGCCGGGGATATTCTTGGTGAGGTCGATATCGTAACGCTCTGAATGTCCCATCTTGCCGAATACCCTGCCGTCAGGTGACAGGATGCCCTCGATGGCACAGATCGAACCATTGGGGTTGAACTCTGTGTTATCAGATGCAGCGCCTGTATAGTCTACGTAGCAGGTAGCGATCTGGCCGTTGGCAGCAAGTTTTGCTACCAGCTCTTCAGATGCTGCAAACTTACCTTCACCGTGAGATACGGGGATCTCATATATATCGCCGGGCTTAACGCCTGCAAGCCAGGGGCTGTTGTTGGACATTATCTTTGTAGCAACATACTTATTCTGGTGACGGCCGATATTATTAAATGTCAGCGTCGGAGAATCAGATGTCATATCGCGGATCTCGCCATATGGAACAAGACCTAACTTGATAAGTGCCTGGAAGCCGTTGCAGATACCCAGCATGAGACCGTCTCTGTTCTGAAGGAGGTCAGATACTGCATCAGACAGACCGGTATTCCTGAAGGAAGCTGTGATGAACTTACCGGAACCCTCAGGCTCGTCACCGGCAGAGAAACCGCCGGGGATCATGACGATATTTGCACCATTGATCTTAGATGCAAGCTCGGTAAATGACTCGTTGATATCAGTCTGATTTCTGTTACGGATAACAAATACCTCAGCTTCAGCTCCTGCTCTTTCGAAGGCTCTTGCCGTATCGATCTCGCAGTTGGTACCCGGGAATACAGGTATTACTACCTTAGGCTTAGCACCCTTAAGAACCCCGGGAGCTGCCTTGAATATCTTATCAGTTGTGTATTCCTTGATCTCAAAAGGCATGTCTGCTTCTTTTGCCTTTGTGGGGAATATCCTCTCAAGCTTGCCTTCGTAAGAAGCAACAGCTTCAGATATATCAAGAGTCTGTCCGTTCCAGCTGAACTTGCCGGAATCGTTTGTTGTACCTATGAACTTACCGCCTGCCATCTCGACCTTATCAATGGCATTGGAATCGTTAGGGATGGCGATGATGATAGTGCCCATCTTCCTTGAGAAGAGCTCTTCGAACTTAAGACTGTCAGCAAACTCAAATCCAAGCTCATTACCAAAGCACATTGCAGCGACTCTGGATGCAACACCGCTGGACTTAACGACTGCGGCATTCTCGACCTGACCTCTTGCCTGAAGCTCCTTAACAGCCTTGAATACTCTGAGCACGTGATCCTTCTTATAGAAGCCGATGCCGTTCCTTGCACATGTGAGCATATAGAGCCTCTGGCCTGCCCCCTTAAGTGTTGCGGAGATGATCTTATCTGTGGTCGTCATACCTACAGCAAAGCTTACGAGCGTCGGAGGTACATGGATATCGTTAAAGCTTCCGCTCATGGAATCCTTACCGCCAATGGCAGCTGTACCAAAGTCGAGCTGCGCCCTAAATGCACCGAGCAGTGCCTGAAGCGGCTTGCCCCAAACAGAAGGCTCACCCATTCTCTCAAAATATTCCTGGAAAGTAAGTCTTGCTTTAAGCGGATCAACACCCATAGCGAGGAGCTTAAGGAGAGATTCAACTACAGCGTGGTAGGAACCTGCAAAAGGACTCCACTCAGTAAAGAAAGGATCGAAACCATATGCCATAACAGAGCAGTCCTTGGTAAAACCCTTATCAAGCGGGATCTTGGCAGCCATACCTTCCTCAGGCGAATTCTGCATCTTACCGCCGTAAGGCATAAGGACAGTTGCAGCACCGATGGAAGAGTCGAATCTCTGGATGAGGCCCTTCCTGGAACAGCCGTCAAGAGAGGATAAAGTACCCTTAAGAGAAGCTGCAAAATCGCCTTCTGTAACTCCGTCTGCCGACCTGTCAAGATAGATATCACCGGAAGAAGGTACAACCTCTGCTTCTGTGTACTGGCTTGCACCGTTAGTGTTGATAAATGATCTCGGGATATCAACTATTGTATTGCCATTCCAGATCATCTTCATGGATGGCTCTTCGGTAACCTCAGCTACAACTGTTGCTTCAAGGTTCTCTTCTTCTGCAGCCTTAAGGAACTTATCAAGATCCGCAGGATGAACTACAACAGCCATTCTCTCCTGAGACTCGGAGATAGCGATCTCTGTACCATCAAGACCTTCGTACTTCTTGGGTACTGCATCAAGATTGATCTTAAGTCCGTCTGCAAGCTCGCCTATTGCAACAGATACGCCGCCGGCACCAAAGTCATTACATCTGATTATGAGTCTTGTGACCTCAGGTTTTCTGAACAGTCTCTGGAGCTTTCTTTCAGTAGGAGCATTACCCTTCTGGACCTCAGATCCGCATGTAATAACGGACTTAGTATCGTGAGCCTTGGATGAACCTGTAGCGCCGCCGATACCGTCACGTCCGGTCCTGCCGCCCAGGAGAACAACGATATCTCCTGCAGCAGGTCTTTCTCTTACAATATTGGATGCAGGAGCTGCGCCTACAACGGCACCGATCTCCATTCTCTTGGCGACATAGCCGGGATGATAGAGTTCATCTACCTGACCTGTTGCAAGACCGATCTGGTTACCATATGAGGAATAACCTGCAGCGGCTGTCCTTACGAGTTTCTTCTGAGAGAGCTTGCCCTTAAGGGTAAGTGATACGGGCACAGTAGGATCTGAAGCTCCGGTTACACGCATAGCCTGGTATACATAAGATCTTCCGGAGAGCGGGTCTCTTATGGCACCACCCAGGCAGGTTGCAGCACCACCGAAAGGCTCGATCTCTGTAGGATGGTTATGAGTCTCGTTCTTGAACATGAAGATATAATCCTGAGGCTTTCCATCTACCTCGATGCGGATCTTGATGGAGCATGCATTTATCTCCTCTGATTCATCAAGATCATCGAGCTTGCCGTCCTTCTTAAGTTTCTTTGCTGCGAGAGTAGCTATATCCATAAGGCAGACAGGCTTTTGAGAGAGTCTTTCTCCATAGACATCCTCACGTACTGCAAGATAGTCTTCGTATGTTTTCTTGATCTCGGAAGTAAGCTCGTCGTCACCATCGAACTTAACATCTGTAAGCTGAGTCAGGAAAGTTGTATGACGGCAGTGATCGGACCAATAGGTATCGAGGACCCTGATCTCTGTTACCGTAGGAACTCTTTCCTGTGTCTTGAAAAAATCCTGAACGAACTTAATATCCTCGAAGCTCATTGCAAGTCCCATAGATGCGCGAAGGTCAGCCAAAGCCTTGTCATCCATGGTATTAAAGCCATCTATTACAGGAACTGTTGTAGGAATATCATAAGTATCCACAAGAGTCTCAGGCTTATCGCTTGATGCTTCTCTGGATTCTACCGGGTTAATAAGATAACCCTTGATCTTGGACTTGTCTTCTTCTGTTACATCACCGTAGAAAGCAACTATCCTGGCACACTTGACCAGCGGCCTTTCCTTCTGGGTCAGGAACTGGATGCACTGAGCGGCAGAATCAGCTCTCTGGTCGAACTGACCGGGAAGCGCTTCAATAATAAGAACATAAGAGCTGTCAGTCAGGTCTATCTGTTCGTCATAAACGTTATCTACAGGAGGCTCACTGAAGACAATATTCTTTGCCTTCTCATATTCCTCATCTGTTATGCCGGATACATCATAGCGGTTGATAACACGCACATTTGTTATGCCTTGGCACTCAAGATCATATTTTACATCGTGCAGTATTCCGCCGGCTTCAACATTAAAGCCCTCTTTCTTCTCTGACAGTATCCTTCTGACTGACTGTTCGTTCATTAGTGGTAATCCTCCCGCCTGAATCTTATATATTCTCGACGCTCTTAGCGAGCAGTTCTGAATTAAACTTTAGGAAGCGCTCAAGTCCCTCGCTATCCAAGGTTCCGTGAGCAAGCTTTGCCTGATCATAAACATGCTTTATAAGACGGTCCGTCTTTTCCTTGTCCGTACCAAGAGATTCAAGTGCCTCTATCTTAGTTACAAGGGGGCTGTCAGTATTTATGACAAGCTCCTCTGTCTCAGGGAACATTTCAGCCATCTCTTCAGGAGACATCTGACTTAAGGCCATCATGCGCTCATATTGCTCGCGCATCTCTTTGTTACGGCGGTTAAACTCTGCTTCTCTGATAAAGGCCGGCATCTTATCCTTGCCCATTGCCTTGGCAAATACAGGCATCTTGTCGTTGCCTAGTGCAGCGCGGAAGATATCCTTGAGCTTATTCTGGGTTTCCTCGTCAGAATCAGTACCTGACAATTCGGAGTCAACTCTCTGGAATCTGTTATCCGGCTTTTTATACTCATGGAAAGACATGAAGTTATTGTCTATCTCATGGTCCATTACAACAACATCGTACCCGTCTGACCTGCTCATCTCAACATAAGCTGCCTGAGCCTTGGGATCAGTTGTATATCTGATATTCTTGTGATCACCGGAGGTAAGTTCCCCGAATGTCTTAAACTCACCTTCTGTAGTCTTGTAGAGACAGATATCCTCCACCTTTTCGTAGAACTTCTCTTCTTTCATCATGCCGTACTTAACAAATACGGCGATGTCAGACCAGTACTTCTCGAAGTCCTCACGCTGCTTCTTAAACAGTTCATTAAGCTTATCTGATACTTTCTTTATTATATGACCTGACAGTTTCTTAACATATTCATCCTGCTGCAGAGCTGACCTTGATACGTTAAGGGGCAGATCAGAGCAGTCAAGACAGCCCTGAAGGAGGAACAGGAAATCCGGTATTATCTCCTCGATATTATCGGCAACAAAGATCTGATGGTTATAGATCTTGATCCTGCCCTCAAGATTCTGATAGACATTATCTGTCTTGGGGAAATATAAGATTCCCTGAAGAGTAAAGGGATAATCCATATTAAGGTGTATCCAGAACAGAGGATCCCTGCCATCATTAAATACACTGTGATAGAAGGATTTGTACTCATCATCTGTACATTCAGAAGGCTTCTTGATCCAGAGCGGTGATCTGTTATTAACAGGTACATACTTTACAGGATCCGGTATAAATTCCTCGCCCTTCTCCTCTGCTTCCTTCTTTCTCTTCTCTTCGGCTTCTTCATGAAGCTTATCTGACTTAACATCACAGTAGTAGATGTCTGCAGGTGCAAAATAGCAATACTTGCGCAGAGTCATTCTGATCGTTGCAGAATCAAACTGATTAGTGGCCTCTTCTGAAAGCTTTAAGGTGATAACAGTACCTCTTGTATCCCTGTCTGATCCGGTGATCTCAAAATCCATACCGTCAGCTGAATGCCACCTTACGGCTTCTGAACCCGGGATAAAGCTCTTGGTATCAATGGTAACATCGTCAGCTACCATGAATGCAGAATAGAAACCGAGACCGAAATGACCTATGATACCTGTCTTGTCTGTTGATTCCTGATTGTACTTGGTTACAAAATCCAGCGCACCGGAGAAAGCGATCTGATTAATATACTTCTCGACCTCTTCCTCGGTCATGCCGATACCGTTGTCTTCAAAACTGATAGTCTTGGAATCGTCATCATATGTGATCTTAATGGAATAGTCACCGTTTGGATCAGCTCCCTCTTCTGCCTTGCCCATCTCGGCAAGCCTTTTGTGCTTTGAGATAGCATCCGCGCAGTTTGAGACCAGCTCTCTAATGAAGATATCCTTATCCTCATAAAGCCATTGTCTGATGACCGGGAAAATATTCTCAGTGGTAACCGAGACCTTTCCACTCTTTTTATCCATTTATATCATCTCCTCTTTCATTAATATACTCTTTTGTATAATTCGCATATTCAGCTGCAATTGACTTTATTACCGGATCTGATGCAGAGTTCAGCTCATAGTCATCAATATACCTTATAGGAAGGATATCGAAAGGCGTGCTGCTTACGAACATGGCGCAGTCAGAAGAATCCTTGATCTCATCCAAGGTAAACATCCCATATTTAAGCCCGAGGCCTGATCTCTCAAGAGCGGTGATTACTCTTCTTCTGGTAATGCCTATAAGGATCTTGGAGTCAGGGGCAGAATATACATTGCCGCCACGAACTACAAACAGATTAGACATAGAGCCTTCGTAAAGCTTATCTGAGCTGTCAGATAATATCAGCTCAAATGGCAGTCCGTGACTGTTGGACTGGCTGAATTTCTGATTAACGGCAGTCTTATAGTCGCCTCTGAATATCTTAAGATTAGGGGTCTTGCGCTCCCAGTTAAATATGGAGGTATTTACGCCCTGACTGAAATCCTCACTTGACGGGATCTTAACGTCAACGGAATGTATCAGGAGATCCGTTTTGGTAAGAACAATACGGATATTACCGGAACTGATCTTACATTCACGGATATACCTGTAGCCTTCTGAGACTATAAAACCCGTATCTATTGGGAAATCCTCAAGTCCTTTGACAGAACTCGTTAGCCTTGCCATATGGTCTTCAACAAATAATAGACAGCCCTTGAGGACCCTCACCGTCTCATAATAGATCTGAGATTCATTAGGCTTCATCAAATCCGCTGCAACAGAAGATCCAAAACTGTATAAAGTACCATTGTAATAAAAACTATCGCCAAGAGGATGTTCCATCAGCGGATAAGCCATAAATCAAAACTCCCAAAAATGAACTCTCGGATTACTCCACATAAATAATAACCTTTATGCGGAATATTTACAAAAGCACTATATCAAAAACATGCACAAAAATTGTTCATATTTTATTACTTGTTTTTATTAGTAGCCGACTCTAAAATATTGTAGTTGACGCGGCGCGGCCGCAGTTGTATTATATGCAAAGTTTATACAGAATCTTGCATAAATATTCACAATTTGGAGGTGCCTTATGGCAAAAGAAAAGTTTTTATTAGCATACTCAGGCGGACTTGATACTTCTATCATCATCCCCTGGCTTCTTGAGCACTATGACTGTGAGGTCGTTGCATACTGTGGTGAAGTCGGCGTAGGCGTAGATAACGACTACCTGGAGAAGAAGGCACTTAAGTGTGGTGCTATTAAGTGCATCGTCGAAAATATCGAAGATGAATTCGTATCTGATTACGTATACCCTACACTCAAGGCTAATGCAGTTTACGAGGGTAAATACCTCCTCGGCACTTCAATGGCACGTCCTGTAATCGCTAAGCACTTTGTAGAAGCTGCTCATGCAAACGGCTGCACAACCATTGTTCACGGCTGCACCGGTAAGGGTAATGACCAGGTAAGATTCGAGCTCTCCATTAAGGCTCTTGATCCTGAGATGAAGATCTTAGCTCCCTGGAGGATCTGGGATATTAAATCACGTGACGAAGAGATCGACTATGCTGCAGCTCACGGCATCGAAGTTCCTGTTACCAAGGAGAACAACTATTCCAAGGACGAGAACCTCTGGCACCTCTCTCATGAGGGTATGGATCTTGAGGATCCTGCAAACGAGCCGGATCTTGATAAGATCTTAGAGCTCATGGTATCACCTGAGAAGGCACCTGATACTCCTACTTATGTTACATTCAAGTTTGAGAAGGGTATCCCGGTTGAAGTTGACGGCCAGAAGCTCTCCCCTGCTGAGCTCCTTAAGTACTGCAACAAGGTTGCAGGCGCTAACGGCGTAGGTATCGCTGATATCGTTGAGAACCGTCTCGTAGGCATGAAGAGCCGCGGCGTTTATGAGACTCCCGGCGGAACACTGCTCTTTGCTGCACACAGAGAGCTTGAGCTCCTCACAGTAGAGCGTGATACTCTCCACTACAAGGATCTCGTAGCACAGAAGTTTGCTGAGCTCGTTTACTACGGACAGTGGTTCCACCCTTTAAGAGAAGCTCTCTCCGCATTCGTAGACGACACTCAGAAGACAGTTACAGGTGAAGTTAAGATGAAGCTCTACAAGGGCAACTGCACACCTGCAGGTACAAAGTCTCCTTACTCCCTCTACGATCCTGAGATCGCTACATTCGAAGCTGACGATGTATACAACCAGGCTGATGCCGGCGGATTCATCAACTGCTTCGGACTCCCTATGAAAGTCAATGCCGCAATGAAGAAGAAGAACGGACTTCTTTGATCATAAAGCAATTAACTAAGCTTATCTGCGGCCGCCTCTATACGGGACGGCCGCTTTTTTTCAAGGAGGATATGATAATGGATAACAAAGAAGTATTCACTTATTCCATAACACCTGATGAATACATGATGTTCCGTAAAGCCGTCGGCTGGGCAGAATTTCCCCTGGAGCAAGCTACAGAAGGGCTTAAGAACTCTTATATCTGCGTTATCCGTAGAGATGAAAAACCCATAGCACTTGGCCGTATAGTTACTGACCATGGTTATGTAGTATATATAGCTGATGTCATTGTCCTTCCTGAATACCAGGGTCAGGGCTACGGTAGGAAGATAATGGAGAAACTCATGGAGACGATAAATTCATGGCTAAAGCCCGGATATAAGATGATGGTCACTCTGGTATCGGCGCTGGGCAAGGATGAATTCTACAAGAAATTCGGTTTTGAGAGCCGTCCCAATGAGAGATTCGGACCCGGAATGTGTCAATGGATAGGGTTATAAACTTATGAATATCAAATACAGACTGATGACTATAGGCGACTATGAAGAAGCCTATGCCCTTTGGATCAAATGCGGTAACGGCTTAAATGATAAGGATGATTCAAGAGAAGGCATTGATAAATACCTCAAGAGGAATCCTTCAACTTCTTTCGTGGCAGAATGCGATGAAAGAGTCGTTGGTGTGATATTATGTGGTCATGACGGAAGACGTGGCATTATACAGCATGCCTGTGTCTCTCCAGACATGAGACGCTACGGCATTGGTTCAAAGCTGGTCGATCTTGCTTTGGAAGCACTCAAGGCCGAAGGCATCAATAAAGTCCTCCTCGTAGCATTCAAAAAGAACGAAGGCGGCAACAAGTTCTGGGAATCCCGGGGATTCACGATCCGCGAAGACCTGAATTACAGAAATAAAGCATTAACAGAGATGATCAGGATAGATCCTGATTACGTGAAGGAGTAAGTTATGGCAAAGAAAATGTGGGCCGGCAGATTTGAGAAAGCAACTGATAAGGAAGTAAACGATTACAACTCTTCCCTACCCTTTGACTGTAAGATGTACAGTCAGGATATCGAGGGGTCAATAGCTCATTCCAAGATGCTGGCGGATCAGGGTGTCATCTCTCAGAAGGATGCAGAAGACATCAGGAAAGGACTTCTCTCCATCAAGGAAGATATCGAATCCGGCAAGCTTACCTTTGATTCCGATGCTGAAGATATCCATATGTTTATCGAAGAGGAGCTTACCAACCGCATCGGCGATGCCGGCAAGCGTCTTCATACCGGAAGATCAAGGAATGACCAGGTTGCTTTAGACCAGCGTCTTTATCTTGTAGACGAAGCAGGAGAGATTACAGAGCTCCTCGATAACCTTATCGAAACTCTTATAGATATGGCAAAAGATAATCTCACCACCTATATGCCTGGTTATACACACCTTCAAAGAGCTCAGCCTATAACCTATGCTCACTATCTTACTGCATATATTGAGATGTTCAGAAGAGATATGGACAGGATAGAAGCAGCAAAGAACAGAGCCAATGTATCCCCTCTCGGATCAGGCGCTCTTGCAGGAACAACATATCCTCTGAACAGAGAAGCTGTTGCCGAAGATCTCGGCATGAACGGAGTTACCCTCTGCTCCCTTGACGGAGTTGCAGACAGGGATTTTGCCATAGAATTTGCATCTGCATGCTCTATCCTGATGATGCATCTGTCCCGAATGAGCGAAGAGATCATCCTCTATGCTTCTCAGGAGTTCAAGTTCTATGAGCTTGACGATGCTTTCTCCACAGGTTCATCCATGATGCCTCAGAAGAAGAATCCTGATGTTGCAGAGCTTACCAGAGGCAAGACAGGCAGAGTCTACGGAGACCTTATCTCACTGCTCGTAATAATGAAGGGTCTGCCCCTCACATATAACAAAGACATGCAGGAAGTTCAGGAAGCAATGTTTGACTGTATAGAGACCATAAAGGCAGTACTTCCTCCCTTTACAGGCATGATGAAGACAATGACCATCCGCAAGGACAACATGGAAGCAGCAGCTCTTGGCGGATTTACCAATGCAACAGACCTTGCAGACTACCTCGTAAAGAAAGGTCTTCCCTTCAGAGAGACCCACGCAATATCCGGTAAGCTCGTACACTACTGCATCGAAAATGGTATCTCCCTGTCAGATGTTTCTCTCGATAAGCTTAAGGAATTTTCAGATGCTTTCGAAGAAGACGTATATGACGCAATCTCACTCAAGACCTGCGTTGAAGGCAGAAAGCTCACAGGCGGTCCTAATCCCGATACGGTCAAGAAATATCTCGATGAATTATAATTCAGTCTAAATGCAAAAAAAGTGTCAGTTTAATCTCTCAAATTGACACTTTTTCATGACATCAGATTTACTAACTAATTACTTACTTACAAAATGATCACAATAGCAAGGATCATAGTATCCTCTATAGTAATCACACCATATCTTGCTTCCTTGGCCGCCATTCATATATTTGCAGTTATAACAACTATAATCTTTAAAGCATAAATCCTTAGGAAGCTGAATCACATTCTTCGTTTTATTGTCAATCATATTAATCTCCTTACAGTACCATTGGGGGTTCAATACATATCACACTGTCTTTATTTACTTCATACCATATGATGCGCTGTTCACTTAGTAAGAAAACCGGCATTAATATACTGGAAAGCGTATTCATACTAATAATCTTATAAGCCATTTGAATATCTTGAGGTGATAATCTGTCTGAAATAATATGACTGTGTATAATCCCCTTGAATTCAATATGTTCCTTACTCCAATTGTTTAATTGCTTTTGTAGCTCATCAACACTTGGAGCATACTCATTATCATTTGACCTCCTTCCTTCGTCATAATAAAAAACATCTAAAATGTCACCATTTCTACTGCCTATTAGTCCTCCGGATTCATAATCAAAAAGACCCAATGATCTGCTTATTTCATCGATTACATATTGACAAATCAGCATGTGAATAATCTTTCTCTTATAGATTATTCATCTATTCTGATCCACATTGCTGGACGTACTCCCATACTATAATTTACATCGGTACCATATTTAGAAATAGAACCGGAATCACAAACATCTATTACATCGCATGCGTCAAAACTATCCTCAGTAGAGTCTATGTTTTCAGCTCTTGATGTTCTTGACCACCACGTATATGAACATTTCCTATCTTCATCTGAAGCAAAGTAATTGTTTGCTTCATCAACTGACAAAAGGAACACTTTATCTACAGTATCTATTCCGCCGATAAAATCCTGTTGGAACTTTGTCCTATTGTTCGTTATGGTATGTTCAATAATATGCGATCTTTCATCATCGTTAAAATTTTGCTGCAAAAATTCATTATTTAACCATTTTCGAATATCACTGGTCTCCCATGAAGAATAGGGCTTTTCTTTATTACCAAAGGCTTTTCTTCGTATTACATCATCTGTAATGATCAATACTTGATTGTTTTCTTTATGAATTATTCGCCATTTAATAGAACCAGTAATTTCGTTAAACCCGAAATCAATAACCTGACCTACATCAAGAGATCTTAGATCAGGAATTATATTATTATTTCTTTCTTTTTTCTTTAATAGCTTGGTATTTATGCAAATACAAGGCCGGACATTAATGGAATCATCGTGAAAATCATTTCTTGTGCTCTTATCAACTTCATAAGTTGAATTCGGATACCATTCTCCACGATAATCAATAGGTGCTATATTAACGGATGCCTTATTCTGATGTTCCCCTGGAGTTCTTAACCAATACGCATCTGACAAAGAACCCATTAGTATTTTTTTCATCTTTTCGTTTTTACAATAATACTTCAGTTCATCAATTGATAAGCAAAACACCTTATCAACAGTATCATTTCCACCTGAAGTTCCATAATATGGATTGTTTCTATTGTTCAATTTTGTTGGAGCCAGTAGTTCTCTTTCTTTATCAGAGAATCTTTCAATAAATGATTCATTTAACCATTTTCGCAATGTACAAGTTTCCCAAGTAACCGGAGAATCTGTATTATTGTAAACAAGCCTGTCAGAAGTAGAATCACGATCATAAAATTTTTTGTATTTTAGTTTATCTTGATTACAAAGAATCGCATATATATATTCATTGTTGATACTCAATACATTCCATCTATATCTGCCCAGGCCACCAAAAAAGAAATCATCGCCCTCTTTAATATATGGAAGTTCAGCAAGGTTCATTTGCGCGAATACATTCTCCTTTTCATAAGCACGAACAAAACGATTAAAATCTCCTGTTCCTCCACAATTCGGACAGGTTATTTCTTTGACATTGTCTGTAATTGGTATTCTTTTATAACAATAAAAACAAAGACCAATAGTACTATTGTCTTTGGGAGTGATAGCCAAAGAACTATCCGGGTTTGATGTATCCACTGTATCTTGTAATGGCTTATCAGCTTCAATAACACTTTGACCGCAGTTCCGACAAAACCTGGCTCCTGTTATAAGTGTTGTTCCACATTTATTGCAAGTTAAAGAAGTAATTGTGTTTAATTTAGCACCACACTTGTAGCAAAATCTATCTGACTCTTTTACAGCCATGCCGCATTTATTACAATAAGGCATTATCCCCTCCCCATTATTTAAAAATAATGATCAAAAATAAACTGGCAGATTAGTGTCCCCTGATCTTAAATATCAGAGCATCGATACTCTTAAGTATTAATCCACAAATGCCATATAGAATTACGCATAATATAACTGATACTATCAGAGATAAGACGCCACCATTAATGGTGTTATTAACTATTACTGCAATTGCAAAAAGTATAAGGATAATATTGATTATGTTTGTTGCTTTATAGTGAAACTTGCCACCATTTTCATTCATTATCTTATCCGTGAGTTTTCCCATATCAACCTCCAAAGCTTCCAATCGGTAAACAACACTAATAACCGTTTATAGATAACATTAGGTACTGTGTGTCAAACACAGTACCTTAAGTGCTATTCGTAGGATAGCCGCGAAGTTTACACTGAACATATTGAATGCACAAAAAGTGTCAGTTTGACCTCTCAAATTGACACTTATTTTGGCTCTTCAGAATTTTTGTGGGAT
>DJYO01000029.1 GCA_002450155.1 Mageeibacillus sp. UBA6976
TCCCACAAAAATTCTGAAGAGCCCTTTTTTAAGCCACTCTTCAGCCACTCATTCCTATTTCATCAAATCTGATTTTCTTATTATTGGTAGTTCGATATATTCAGGATTTTTAGTACGATTATATTCTGATAAATCGGATTTTAGTTTACATCTGCCTGCTGTTTACTCATCTTAACGGCAGCCACAATCGACAGCACGGCCATCGGGATCAGGATGGCGAAGCCTATGTACGGCCACGCAATATAAAACTCCGCCCCGGCAGCGGACTCATTGACCCAGATTGAGACCGGGAATGCACAGATGTTGGCTATCAACGTAATTCCGCAAACGATGCCGCTAAGGATCCCGTAAGTCCTCGCCCCGGCGTCGGCTTTACGCGACTTTACGAAGGCGACTATGCTGAGCGCAAGGGAAACGATTGCGACTACTGCTATGAACAACGATAGGCCGAGCATTCCGAACGTCACGTGGATATTATCGTGATCCGCAGTAGAAAAGTTGTAGACGAAAACCCCAACCAAAGAACCCAAAAACGAGATGCTGAAAAGCAGAAAATCCGCCGCCAGCATAACGAGCGAAGAGATTATCGTAATAACAAGATTTGCAGTTTTCATATTCCTCCTACTAATACATTCGTCTTTCTGTAAAATTCAGTATTAAACTTTCTTTCTCTTATTCATCAATAGAATCTCATAATCCTTCATGTAGTTCTGAAATCTTTCATCATCTTTCCCAACGACACAAGTTTTCTTATTCTTACATAAATAGCGGTATGTTGTACGCTCGCCGTCTCTAGTTCCTACGCTTTCGGTAACGTAAGGCTTGGTAATGCTGCCTGAAAGCGTTTCGGGGAATAATGCCAGCAGATCTGTCAATTCATCTAGAGTAAACCTTGTGGGGTTAATGTCTAAAACCTCAATCTTTCCTTGGGCTAAACATTTATAATCATTGTCTGAAACAGTCTTTCCGTGCCATTCGAAATGTTTAATTTGTGTGTTTGCTACGGGTTTCAAAGAATCTATTGTCATGCCTGCCCATACTTGATTCCCGAGTCCAAAGAATTCAAGATTAGGTGCTGTTTCAATTTCTTCAATGTTATGCAGTCTGGAAAAATCGTAGATGCTTAATCCGATCAGAGCCTTGTTTCCACTCATGTCCCATAAAGACGTAGCTCTTTGATTGAAAAGATAGTTAATGAACTTAATTCCGTTTAGTTTTGAAAGAGGGGACAGATCCTCAACTAATTTGTTTTTCCAAAAAGAGATTGCTTCAAACTGCTTTCCATATCGCTCAATAAAATATTCGAAAGTATCCTGCTTTAGGCCGGAGATAACGATTGAACTGGCATTGGGTGTTTTTTCAATTGCTTCGACTATCTGATCTACCGACACAGAACCGCCATCTACTTCTTTTTGAACCAGATTAATGTCAAAGTCTTCAAAAGATGTGGATGAAAAGTTCCCTATATCTACCATCTGTTTTCACACCCGCTGTTTTTTATACTGATAATTTAGCAAACCAAATCCACTTCATCCCAATCCTCATCTGAAAATAACCATTCAAATGCATGAAATCTTCTTTCTGCGATTATCTCAAGTCTTTGAAATTCTAAATTGTTTAATGATGGTATAGTTTTTCCTCTTACTACAAAGTCTCCTTTTTCCATATCGAAGCCTTTATATCTTTTCAGGTAGCTAAGAGTTTCCTGACCAAAACTTTCAATTATTGCATTCTTAATTTGCGATGATTCAGTTTTTTCATTTCTGGCTACAATACAACGCCAATACCATAGCATGGCTATTTCACGGTGTTTTAATATGTTGCTTTCCGGAACATCTTTACAAAACTCAATCAACTTTTCAGTCGTATGATCCGGACCGATTCTAAGCGGCGGATGCAGATCTTTTGTTACATACCTATCGTAATCAGTCATTCTGTTGACGAGCCCGATACTCCATAATAGCGGTTCTATGCATTCATAATCGTTGGCCAAAAAGAGGATCTCGATATTTGTGTCATTAGTTATAGGCTGCTCAAAAATACGTTTCTCTTCTTCAGAAAAACTATCATAGTATTCTTTCCGCTTAGTCCATCCCAAAATATCCTGCCGCTGTTTCTCTCTTCGTTCTAAGGTGTAACTTACTCCATCAATTACACTTTTTTCCAGACTGCAACGATCTGTAAAACACAACAAGCAGACAATTCTTTTTATAACTTCATCTTTTTTCTTCATAGTCATTATTCGAATTAGTAATAATACCTGTTGATTATCTTTACTAATAGTCTCCCCTCAAAAAGGATTATAACATGCCTATAGAGATAATAATTATGTTAGCATTTGCTCTTAAAGGTGAATCAAAATATGTATTTCATCATCCGGACGGAAGACCTGTCTTAAAAGATTCATATGAGAGTTTCTTAAGAAGAGTTTGTGGAAGATTAGGTATTAAGACCTCTAACAACCATGCGTTTAGAGTGGCATTCAACGCCAGACTGATCTCAGCAGGAGTTGATAGTAACGAGCGTTGCCTGATACTTGGTCATTCGATGCAGACTAACGAACGGCATTATTCATTCAGCGACAAAAGACAGGCAGAGGATGTACGTGATAAATTGAGATCGCACAGAATAGAGTAAAGTTACGAAAAGGTAGTTCCATTACTTTTGGGCCATAATCAAAGGGGCTCAGAAAACCATGAACCCCTTGATTTTACTGGTGATCGTGAGCGGATTCGAACCGCTGGCCTACCGCTTAGGAGGCGGTCGCTCTATCCAGCTGAGCTACACAATCTTGTTTCTCAAACTGAAGGATTATAACACAAATTCTTTTATTCATAAAGACATGATTATAAATGGCAGGATTTATCAGGAGGTATTTGTTTAAGGACAGTATTGAATAATAAACAGTAGTGTGCTATTAATATTAGCGGGATAAACCCAAATATGTGAATAGGGAGGGATTACTATGAATAGCCAATTCAAGAAGGGCGTTCTTGATTTGTGCGTTCTGGCATTCCTGAGCAAAGGCGACAGCTATGGATACAATCTTGCAGATTGTCTCGCATCCAAGGTCCAGGTAGCTGACGGTACAGTATATCCTATACTGCGTAAGCTTGCGAGTGAAGGATATGTTGATACTTATCTCAAGGAATCCCAGAATGGACCCCCGCGTAAGTACTATCATCTTACTGAAGCGGGCAGAGAGAAACTAAAGGCCGACCGTACAGGTTGGGAGGAGTTCTCCAAGGCAGTGGATGAGATACTGAGTAGTGACAAGGAGGTAATAGGTGATGAATAAGAAGGAATATCTTGATTCTCTCGAGAAGGAACTCGAGGGAATGAGCTATAAAGATGCCAAAGATATCTTAGGAGATATCACCGAGCATTTCGATGCAGGCATCGCAAACGGCAAGTCTGAGGAGGAGATCGCAGAGAGCTTGGGCAGTGTTTCTGAACTGGCTCAGGAGTTTAAGAAGGGACTCAAACTTCCTGCTGTTATCAAGAATAAGCAGAAGTTTGAGGAAGCAAAGACATCCGGTCCTGATACTTTCGGTGTCATATTTGTAGTCCTCATGGCGATCTTTGTGATAATACCTGCCTGGGTAGCTGTATTTGCTGCACTGTTCCTTATCGCTGCAAGCTTTATTGGAATACTTGCTCTGGCAATTACACTTGGCATGGGAGCCATCCTCGGATGGTTTAGAGGATTCACCCTCGCAGCAATACTTGGTGCAGTAACACTCTTGATCTTTGATATATTCGTATTCGTTATCATGTTCCTTGGATTTAAGTATTTATTCAAGTTAACAGGCATGTATATCGATTGGAATAAGAAGATCTGGTATCAGGGATTGGGGTGATTATTATGAAGAAAGATTTAAGAATGCTTGTAGTAGGGCTTGTATCCCTTTTGATCTCTATTATTCTTGCAGTTGTAACGGCCTTAGTATTCACAGTCCAGCTCGGTAAGAGTATCGCGTCATATGATTGGAATAAGACATATACCGGTATTCAGGAAATCGTGGATGATCTGCCGGGAGTAGAAATCGATGATATCGATCTGACGGGAATAACAGGTGATATCACTGATTCGGTAGAAGTGCTGGAAACACTTGAAGAGATCTGAAACAAGAGAAACGGCAGCCTCGCTGCCGTTTCTTATTTTTTAATTATCTGATGATGTCTCAGGATCCCAGTGCATCTGTTCCTGAAGGTGCATCCATTCGGACAGAGCTTCTGTCATCTTGTGAGCATCGTTATCGTAGTCCTTGCCATAGAGAGGTTCGCCTACGTAGATGCGGATCTTGCGGCGGTGGAGACCTCTTAGGGGATGAGGATGCTTCTGGGTGCGGGGCCAGATCTGATATGCGCCTGCTATGTAGACAGGGACCATAGGTACATTGGCCTTAATGGCAAGATATGCAGCTCCGTCCTTCATCTCTCCCAATTTACCTGTATGTGTCCTGGTGCCCTCAGGGAAGACAAAGCAGATATTGCCTTTCTCTACTTCCTTCTTGGCCTTGATAAGACCTCTGACGGGATTGCCGTAGCGGTCAACAGCGATACCTCTTCCGACACGCATTATGAGCCTGCCGAGGGAACCGTGGTCTGTCTCGAGGTCTGAGGCTGCAAGGCAGCACATCCACTTAAAGTGGCCCTTAGGAAGGTAGTCGATTATAAGAACGCCGTCAGGATAGCTCTGATGGTTACTTGCAACTACGTACGGGTTGTCCTTGGGGAAGTTCTCTTTGCCGATACACTTCATGTCACATAATAAGTGAGTCAGGAAAAGGAAGCCGTTCTTAGCCATTATGTCCCAGAAACCACGTTTGGTAGGATACTTCTCATCCAGATGCTTGTGGTGGTCGGCGCGGCTCATTGTGTTTGTTTTGTTCATATTTACTGAATCAGCCATTATGTCACCTCGATATGTTCTCCTTCTTATCTTATGTTTAATTTTATATTTTGCAAGAAGTATGTTATATTTTTTATTGCTTTAGATTACCACATATCAGGAGGAAGGATATGAATCCCGTTAAGGGCACTCCGATTTTTACTGCAGAACGCTCTGAGAATCTTCACGAGCTCATGATGAAGACATGTGACAGATTTGCAGAGTCAGATGCTTTTATATTCAGAAGATCACCGAAGCAGAGTGAGGTGCACCGCACATTTTATGATTTCGGCGAGGATATCAGAAATCTCGGCACTTATTTGTTAAACAGTCCGTATAAGATGGACAGGATGGCTGTAGTAGGTGAGAACGCCTACGAGTGGTTCGTATCTTATAACGCGATCCTCTCATCAGGCGGGATAGGAGTTCCTCTTGACAGAGCACTCCCGGAAGATGAGCTTATACAGCTCCTGGTAAGATCCAAGAGCAAGATCATATTCTATCACGCTAAGCACCATAAGATGATGCTGTCCATTGCAGCCAAGGTCAAGTCAGGTGAGCTGGATATACCTCTTGATAAGTTTGTTATATTCTATAAGCCTTCTCTCACAGGCAAGACAGCTGATGATACCTGGCCTGAGGATGATTCGAGATTTGCAGATATCTATGATCTTATAGCTGAAGGCAAGGCATTAAGGGAGAATGGTGATACCAAGTTCGATGAAGTTGAGATCGACAGTGAGGCAGCCAAGATAATTCTCTTTACATCAGGTACTACGTCGATGTCCAAGGGCGTATTGCTCTCCCACAAGAATATCTGTTCCAATGTTTATTCTATTGCCCAGACCCTTGATGTAAGGAGGGGGGACAGAGCTTTCTCCATATTGCCCCTGCACCATACATTCGAGAATACCTGTGATTTCTTTATCCTGTCCTGCGGTGCATGTATCTGTATGTGCGACGGTCTGAGATATATAGTCAAGAATATGGAGGAGTGGAAGCCTACTGTCTGCATTTCAGTACCCCTTCTTTTCGAGAATATCTACTCCAAGATCGAGGATGGTATCAAGGCTTCCGGCAAGGAGAAGGTAATTGCCGTGGCAAGACCTGTTACCAGGTTCCTGCGCAAGCTCGGTATCGATATCAGACGCAATGTCTTTAAGGAGATCCTGGATAAGCTGGGTGGCAACTTCCGTATGATTGTAATCGGCGGTGCCGGCATCGATAAGAAGTATATCGACGCATTTACGGATTTCGGTCTTCAGTTCTTTATGGGCTATGGACTTACGGAGACATCCCCGGTTATCTCGGTAAATACCGAGGTCTGTGATGTCCACGGTTCTGTCGGAAGACCTATGTCGGGTATTACCGTTACGATCGATACTGACGATAAGTCCCGCAACGCCGTAGGTGAGATACTTACAAAGTCTGATTGCGTCATGCTCGGTTATTATGAGAATGAAGAAGCAACTGCTGAAGCTATTGATAAGGATGGCTGGTTCCATACCGGTGATATGGGATATATCGATAAGACAGGCTCTATCCATATCACGGGAAGAGTTAAGTCGATGATCGTTCTTACCAACGGTAAGAAAGCTTTCCCGGAGGAGATCGAGGCAGTCCTTGGTGAGATCAAGGGTGTTAACGAGGTCTTTGTATGGGGCAACCGCAATGAGCGTGAAGCTATAGATATCTGCGCCAAGCTCCTTATCGACCGTAAGGCTATCGGTGCCGAATTAGGTCTTCAGACTGAGCCTGATGATTCTCAGGTAGAGGCATATCTTAACGATAAGGTTCATGACGCAAATCACACCATGCCAGCATATAAGATCGTACGTAACTATGTATTCTCCGAAGAGGAGATGATCAAGACTACAACTCTTAAGATTAAGCGTCCCAAGGAGCAGGAGCATATTGAATCCAGACTTGCCGAGTGTTCAAGGACTATGGTCGAGATGAACGGCAAGAACTTCGATAAGATGATCAAGGCCTGATGGATAAATACCTGAAGCTCCTGGATCTAAACGGCAGGGCAGTCCTCTGTGAGTTTGAGCGCAAGCGCGTAAAACATATAAATGCCCGCTTAAGGAGCGACGGGAGTCTCTACTGTTCTCTTCCTTTGTATGCTTCTTTTGCCAAAGCAGAGGAGTTTGTATTAAGCAACAGCGATTTCTTTATACGGGCTCTTGATAAACAGGCCATATCCATGCTTAAGGAAGGTGTTCCCAAGTTTTACAGATCAGGAGAGGATATCAAGGTCTTCGGAGTCTGGAAAAAGCTTGATATCAGAACCGGTCCCCGTCATGTTGAGGAAACAGACAGCAGCGTCGTAGTTTATGTAAGCGATATTTCTGATACAGATTCAGTTAAGAGAGTCTATTCCAAATGGCGCAGAGATGATCTCAAGAGAATTATAGACGGTTTTGCATCAGAGCTTTATCCTTATTTTGCAGGGTTTGGAGTCAAGTACCCGGAGGTTATCCGCTATGGAGAGTTTAAGTCCTTCTGGGGTGAATGCTACCACCAAAGATCCATGGTCAAGTTTTCCCTAAGACTCCATGAGCAGCCTTTGGATCTTATAAGATATGTGGTTGCCCATGAATTTGCACACTTTGTAGTACCCAACCATTCAGACAGGTTCTGGGAGGTGGTAACTGGAGTTATCCCTGATGCAAAAGCTTGCCAGATTAGGCTTCGGAACCGGGAATAGTTTCCTGTGCCATCCTTGACTCATAATCTGATGCAGGCATCGGTTTTGCAAAATAGTAGCCCTGGATCATGTCGCAACCTTCCCGGGCGAGGAAATCCACCTGTACCTTGTCTTCGATACCTTCAGCAACGGTCTTCATGTTAAGGCTCTTGGCGAGCTTTAATGCCTCGGAAACTACGACCTTACTCCTGTCATCGTCATCTCCTTCTGCGAAGAAGCCGGCATCCAGCTTAAGGATATTAAGGGGCAGATCCTTAAGGGAATTCAGAGAAGAGTAACCTGAGCCGAAGTCATCCATTGAAACAGAGAATCCGTAAGACTGCAGTTTCCTTATCGTTTCTATCATCTTGTTCTTATCGTCAAAGAATGCACTCTCGGTAACTTCTATCTCGATATATTCAGCAGGGCAGTTTGCCTCAAGGCATATATCTCTTATCTGCTCTGCAAGATCATCTTCTATAAAATGAGCTCTTGATACATTAACAGATACAGGAACTATCTTAAATCCCTGAGATAACCATTTTGCCTGGTCTCTTGCTACATGAGAGAGCATGTAGTGGTCGATCTCGGTAATAAAGCCGCTGCTTTCGAATATAGGGATAAACCTGCCGGGAGATACAAAGCCCAGCTCCTCATTCTGCCATCTTATAAGAGCCTCTGCTCCCTGAAGCTGGTTAGTATTCGGATTATATTTGGGCTGGTAGTAGACAATGAATTCCTCCTTGTCTATCGCATCTCTCTGTTTCTCGGTTACAAGATCGATCCACTTGTGCTGTTCAAGGAGATCGTTATCGTAGAATGCTATACCGGATTCTTCGCTCATATCGAGCTGCATCCTGGCAGCACTGGCATTGTTGTAGATGATGTCCAGATCAAGGGATCTGCGCACCCTTGCCGTCTGTGGAGGTATGAGATCGATACCTGCCTGGAATCCGAACTTGTGGTCAGTATCTATGGATTCGAGCTGGCTTATGATGTTTTGCACCTTCTGTCTTAAGCCCTCTTCTGAATCGTATCTCATGAGGATAGGAAAGTGGGCTTCGGTGCTGTGGGAAGCAAGGTCTCTGGGACCTATGTTCTTCAGGATAGTGAGATATACTTCGCGTAGCATCTTCTCTCCTTCGCTGCTGGAGTGGCAAAGGACAAAATACCTGTATTTGACAAAGACCAGATTGATCACTGCATATCCGTTATTAAGGTTCTTGCGCCTGGAGAGCAGTTTGGATGCATTTATGAGGAACCAGCTCCAGTTATGGCCTCCTGATATCCTGTCCATGAACAGCAGTTTCTGAAGATCCTTCCTGTATCTTATATTGTTGATGCCGAATATGAGGATAGCCAGCATAATGAGGATCATTGTAATGCTTAATGTGATGGACAGTGCGAGGATAAATATCAGATCGCCTGACCGGAAAGCAAGATTTGACTTGATATAGACTGTGGTGCCGTCTTCTGCAGGATAGCAGATCCAGTAGGGGATCTCAGTAGACTTGCCGGATCTGTATTGTATTGCCACCTTGTCGAAATCCATCAGATCGAAGACATTGATGATCACATCATTATCATTGTCTGAAGTGATGAGAAAATCTGAATTCTTATCTGAGTAGATCTGATATTCAGGTCTGCCCTTGATAAAGAAGTAATCCATATCAAGAGGATGCTTGCTTAAGTCTGCGGTGTTATCTGTATTTCCGGAGATTATATTGCCTGACGGATCAGTTATGAAATAATCCTTGGAACTGCGGCTTATAAGAGAAAACAGATCGTTATTACCGGAATAAAGCTCGCTTATAGAATCCACTTCGTTTGCAAGCTTAAGCTGTATTGAATACTCGCCAAAGATAAAATACACCATGGCGATAGAAGCAAAGATCAGGATGCTGATAAAGATCATGAGGATCACGGAGAAGACCGGTCTTCTGTTGATCATCTTGTTTGCTCTCTTTATATCGATATTAGCCATAGCTATCTCCTGTATGCTTGTTATATTACCAATGATACACCTATAGATTTAAATAATCTTAACTTCTATCTTAAATATTCCTTAATTGAGTTATAATTAATTATCTGAGCTAAAGGGGTATGGATATGTCTGAGAATACCAATAACAAAGCAGATCTTAAGTTTGATCTTTGGGAGCGTAAGCTCCTTGACCTGACAACGAGAAACAGCCTTCTTAACTGTAAATTATCCGGCAAGAATGTATTGCCTCTTATGGTTACGTCTGCAAGTGCTTTCGAGAATAAGATATCTCAGAACAAGGATTATGCGATCATATCCCGCGGTGATTCCGGCGAGGACAGTGAGGGTAATCCCAGGATACCTGCCGGTGAATATACCATGGAAGAGCTTAGCGGCACTGATGCCGTAAAGCCTGTATTGGATGAGGCGATCGATGCGGGTAAGATATATTCCAGCCTTGCAAAAGCAGACCTTGATACAAGGCTTAAGGATATCGGCCGTAAGGCCAGGATATCCTACGAAGAAGACGGCGCAGCTTCGCTTTTTGTTGCCTGCGGTTTCCTTAAGTGGAAAAACCCAAAGGACAATGTATCTTGCTATGCTCCTATACTCCTTGTCCCCGTAGATCTTGTAAGGAAATTCGGTGTAGGCAAATACTTGCTGCGCAAGAACGACAGCGATCACCAGGTGAATATAACCCTCCTTGAGAAGCTGAGGCAGGATTTCGATATGGCCATCCCGGAGCTCGAAGGCGATCTGCCTTCAGATGAATCGGGCGTTGATGTTGAGGGCGTTCTCAATACCGTAAGGGGCGCGATCTCCCATAAGGAAGGCTGGGAAGTAATAGACAGCTGCGTTCTGGGCCTGTTCTCATTCTCCCAGTTTGTTATGTGGAACGACCTGCACAATCACCGTGAGGAGATAGCATCAAACAAGATAGTAAACAGCCTTATAGAAAACAGACTTACCTTTGAATATGAAGATATGGAGAGGGACGGCGCATCCTTTACTGATGAGAGCTCGGTATATCTCCCCATCTCGGCAGACCTGTCCCAGCTCTATGCGATAAAGAGAGCCGGGGATGGCGCGAGCTTTGTACTACACGGTCCTCCGGGGACCGGTAAATCCCAGACCATTACATCCATGATCGCCAATGCCATAGCAAGCGGCAAGAAGGTCCTGTTTGTAGCAGAGAAAAAGGCAGCTCTGGATGTGGTTTATTCAAGGCTTGGCAGGATCGGCATAGAGCCCTTCTGTCTGGAACTGTATTCCAATAAAGCCCGCAAGAGTTATATCTTAGACCAGCTCAAGTTAGCCGGTGAAGTTAAGCTCAAGGGCGCACCTGACGGCGGCTACGATAAGGCGCTGGCAGATCTTGAGGCAAGAAGAGCTGAGCTCGACAGCTATAACGACGAGATCATCAAGATGAGAAGTTGTGGCTATTCTCTCTATGAGCTCATGAGTATCTATGCTGAGAATAAAGAAAACCCGGATATCCGCCTCGAAGATGGCTTTGAGGAAGGCCTTAGCGAAGAGAGGAACGCCAGGACCCAGGATGCTCTGAGAGAGCTTGCTGCATCCTCTTCCGGCCTGTCAGGCAAGCTAGGATTTGTTAAGGCTACTGATTACTCCCAGGATACCAGATTTGCCTTATCAGCAGAGGTTCAGGCTCTTGATAGTGCAGCTGTTGCTTTAAAGCAGGCTCTTGATTCCATTCTTTCGGCATATCCCAAGCTTGGCAGCAGCGTGGACTTTGCGAATATCTTGAGGATAAAGAGCTGGATAGACAGCTTTATCTCCTGGAGGAACAAGCTCCTTGCCAACTGGACCGAAGGTTTCCTTGCGGCAGATTGCGACGGCCTCAAGGCAAGATATTTGGCTGCAGAAGGTAAGTTTGCACCGTTCAGGAACAGTGCCAAAAAGAAGGTTTATCTAGAGGTAAGACCTTATGATAAGAACGGCAATGCCTTGCCCATGCTTAAGAGCCATATCGAAGACCTTTGCAATTACAGATCAAGTTTCCTTCAGGTCGGGTTTGAGACTACTGCTCCGGCTCTGTCTCCTGTAATGACAGATTTTATCAAGGCATTCGATAATTACAGATCGTGCTATGAAGCACTCTATTCAAGGCTCAAGCTTAGTGATGAATGCTTCAAGCCGGAAGGCGGGAACTTAGACCGGACATTGTCAATGACAGCTGAACTTAAGGCAGATGAGAACCTTATCAGAGCTAAGACCATATTCAACCGTACAAGCTGCAAGTGTTATGAATACAAGGCAGGTCCCGTAGTTGAGGCATTTGAATCGGGACTCATTAGTGGGGACCAGCTTGAAGGAGCATTTAATAAGGCATGGTCTATGCATATGATCTGCAAGATCATGGATTCCAGCGATATCCTTAAGGGCTTTAGCGGCAAGATCTTTGATGAGAAGGTCAAGATGCTTGCTAAGGCTACCAGTGATTTTGAGAAGATAACAAGGCAGGAGATCTATCTTAAGATCGCAAGGAGCCTTCCTGACTTAAATATCGATGCTGCAGCCCAATCCGGTATGGGAATACTTCAGAGAGCGATAAAGAACGGCGGAAGAGGAATTACCTTAAGGACACTTATGAACCTTATCGCGCCGCTTATCCTGCAGCTGACACCCTGTATCCTGACAAGCCCTATGGCAGCGGCGCAGTTTATCGCTCCTTCCAAAGAGCCGATGTTCGATATGGTCATATTCGATGAGGCAAGCCAGCTGCCTACCAGCAAAGCTGTAGGCGTAATTGCCCGTGCAAAGAATGCGGTTATAGTAGGTGACCCTAACCAGATGCCGCCTACAACATTTTTTAAGGAACAGGTCTATAGTGACGAAGACTTTGAGATCGAGGATCTGGAGAGCATCCTTGATGATTGCCTTGCCTGCGGTATCCCTCAGACTCATCTGCTCTGGCATTACAGAAGCCGCCACGAGAGCCTGATCCAGTTCTCCAATAAGTCTTTCTACGACGGAAGGCTCTATACATTCCCGTCAGTCGATGACAGAGCTAATAAGGTTACACTGGTTAAGTGCAACGGCTCCTTTGACAGCGGCAGGACGAGGACAAACGAGGCAGAGGCCGAGGCAATTGCTGAAGAGCTCTTATCCAGGTTCAATGATCCTGAAGAGCGCAAGAAGACATACGGCATAGTTACATTCAATATACAGCAGCAAAGCCTTATCGAAGACAAGATAGACGATCTGTGCGCCAAGGATCCCGCTTTCGAAGAATGGGCATTCGGTGCTGAAGAACCGGTATTTGTAAAGAACCTTGAGAATGTTCAGGGTGATGAGCGTGACTGCATACTCTTCTCTGTAGGCTATGGTCCTGACAGCGAGGGCAAGGTCTCCATGAACTTCGGCCCTCTTAATAGAGAAGGCGGCTGGCGCAGACTTAATGTTGCGGTGACAAGATCGAGGACCGAGATGAAGGTATTCTCCTCTATTGCTCCTGAGCAGCTTAAGATAACTGATGCAACTCCTGAAGGAGTCAAGGCCTTTAGGAACTTCCTCATGTATGCAGATGGTAATCCCCTTTGGGAGTCAGAATTAGTAACAGTAGCTGATCCGGACTCATCGCCATTGATAAGCAGGAGTGCCGGATTTAAAGGCATTGCCAAGGACATTATAAAAAGACTTGACAAGAGAGGATACACAGCGGTCCCTGATGTGGGAAGGTCAGGATTTAAGGTCAATATCGGTGTGCTGGATCCGGTTGATAGTAGCAAATATTGCCTAGGCATCATTATCGACGGTGCCGGAGAAAGCATGGTATCTACAGCTACTTCAAGAGAGATATCCCAACCCGGCGTGCTCAAAGGCCTGGGTTGGAAGATCTTAAGAGTCTGGGCAGTAGAATGGTGGGAAGATCCTGATTCAGTTATCGATCAGTGCATCGATATTATAGAAAATGGTGATAAAGACCCGGCTCCTGAAGAAGCAGAGCCTGCTTATGAACCTGTGGAAACAGCGGCTCCTGCAGAAACTCTTGATACTTCAGCAGATACAGAGGATATTTCCAAAAAAAAACTGAACTCATAGGAGCTTGGCAGCCATATTGCGAATATAAAGCAGCTGAAATAAACCTCGGAGGTATCACGGGTAAAGATTTTGATGATCCCCGGAATACCGATATGGTAGCAATGGCAGTCTCTCAGATCGTGGAATATGAGGCTCCTGTTTGTTTTGAACAGATAGTTGCCAGGCTTAAGGATGCATGCGGGATCGAAAGGGCTTCGCCCAGATTCAAGGAAAAGATCAGGTATGTCTTAGAGAGAAACAAGACTCCTTACACTATTCAGAACTGTACCTTGAGCAAGGATCCGGCGAATGATGTTATCTTTTATTGGAAAAACAGCGAAGATGCCACCAGGATCTGCAATACCTTCAGGACCCAGTCAGATATAGTAAGAAGCGGCTTGGAGATCTCTGTTAATGAGGCTGCCAGAGCATGCTCTTATGTTTGCAAGACTCAATTCGGTATGCCTAGAGAAGATCTCATATCCGAAGCCGGCAAGGCCATAGGATTTAAGGTTACAAGCGGTCATGCCAAGCTCCTTTTAAACGCGGCCGTTGATTTTGCCATCAGCAGGGGAGAACTTGTTGAGTACGGGTTCAAGGTGAGATATAAGGGGCAGGTCTAGTACCTGATGTGATATAATGCCTCTATGAATAGTGAAGAAAGAGATTACAAACCGGTCTACGAACAACCCGGCATCCTTGATCCGGAACGCAATGTCCCGAACAGTAAGTCCCCTGAATTCAGGATAGTGACTCACTATAATGAGGAAGCTGCTTCTTATCCTGATACTAAGACTTCGTTTACTGATACATCTGCCAACAGCATGGAGCCTATCGAGGACTTTGACCTTATAAACGGCAATGTCAGGCCTAAGGTCGTAGGCGGAGGAAACGCCGGTAAGATCACTCCCAGGATAATGCCTAATATGGATCCTATGGCAGGCGGAGCTCTTCCTACGCATTCAAAGGCTGCCTTCAAGGCAGGGAATCCTTCTTTCTTTACAGATCCTGTTAAACTGATCCTCTATACGGTGCTCATGCTCCTGGTAGTTGCAGCAGAAGCCTTTTTGCTTATCTGGCTTATCAGATAGTTGCCGTAAGGTATTTAAACCACTCTATATCCTGGTTAGCTATATAAAGCCTTGTTATGGTCAGATCCTGGCCATCTACATTTATTGTCTCGGTAATAGGAGTTGCAAGGCCCGTGGCTATCAGCTGGGTTACTATGGGAGCTACCTTATCGCTCATCTCAAATGCGAGCATAAGATCCTTGTCTGTTACGGTATAGCCCTGGATAGTGTCTCTTACATGATTCCTGATATCCTCTTCGGACTGGCTAACATAGGGGAAATCCCCGCAAAGCTTCAGCATCTCACGTGAATACTCCGTGCCCAGATATGCATGTATATGAGCATATGTATACTGAACGCAGATATAAAGATCGTATCTGTCGTTTGTATTTCCCCGGTTAAACTCATCCGGTTTCATATCTATGTTAGGAGTCTCGCTGCCTATGGCGAGGTCCTGCATATATCTGCTTACGGCAACTGAGGTATGAGGCAGGAGGTACTCGGATTCGGGATTTCCTGCCAGGTCTGTAAGATACTTAAGATTAGGCATGATCATAAGCGCTGCTACAAAAGAAGCGATGATCTCATTCTTCTTATCATCATCTCTTAAGAGCTTGCCTGCTATGCTTGCCGCAGAATAAACACCTTCTGTTATCGCCAGGCAGATAAAGGGAGCTGCTATGAGGATCCTGAAGTCGTAAGCAAGGGATACCAGGCAGCCTGCAATGGGAATAAGAGACAGGAACACCGTAAGATATCTCTTGCGCATGATAAGGAGTATTACGCCGATTACAAAGAACAGGCAGTAGTACCAGGTAAATACAGGATATGTGGAAGAGAACTGTCTAAGACCGGAATACTTTGCGAAGAGAACTTCCATAAGAGAATTCAGGTTCTCTCTTACAACAACAAATCCTTCTGTTGTAAGGCGGGTAAAGAATTCTCTCATAAGATTTGCTTCTCTTATATTGTATTCTTTGCTGTGGGTGAATATGTAGGCCCATAGAGGTGCCGAGGATGCAATGAACCCCACTGCGGCAGCAACAGCTGTATAGATGTAGTCTTTAAACATCTTCCGCTGCTTAACAAAGAGGATGATGCCGTAAACAATAAGCCCTGCTATAAGGCCGTAGATGTATTGTTTTCCCATTATGGCAGATGACATCGTAAGTCCTGCAAATATACCGCCTATGGTGGCCCGGATAAGGGAAGCTCGCTTATATGCACTGACTAAAAAGAAGAATGAGATCATGAGGAGTGGTCCGCAGATAGCATATCGGTGACCCATATGTACCTGAGTAAATTCCAATGGCAGGAACATCAGTGTAAGACCGCTTGCTATCGTATAGTATCTATTCCCTGTAATCTCATGAGCAGTAAGCATAGTAAAGATAACGGTAACAAGCCCCAGTATGTTCAGTGCCAGGTTAAAGACAAATAGATTATAACCGAACAGCCTGAACATAAAGGCTATATAGTAATGGAATACCAGCTCTCTTGATATTACGCCTATACCGGAATCAAAGAATATCATCTCAAACTTATCGTCAGTAAAGCACTTGAGCCTGCAATCGAAGATATCCCAGGCTGCGTCGTCGAACAGTCCGTAGTTGTTCCAGGGCGAACTCTTATAGTTATAGTAATGAACAAGGAAGAACAGGACGGTCACGGCAAGCAGACTGAGCAAAATAAATCTGTTGTCCTTAAGTTTGGTGAGGGATATAGAGAATTTAGGTTTGAATGCTAAGACCAGTAAAATCAAAGATACCGGATAAGTATAGAACACGATAAAGTTATTGGGGAGCACGCTCAGATACATGAGCAGCGTGGTAACAAAATTAATAAGGATGAGCACGCCTGATGCAATAAGCATCCTAAGGTCCGGCTTATTTGTGGACAAAAGGCCGGGCTCATTATCTTTCATGAATGAATAGGGAAGCGGGAGAGCTTCCTTGAATGATACCGGCTTTTTATCCTCAGCCGGCTTATCTGTTTTATTCTGATTGTTTGTCTTGATCGAAGGTTTAATGCCGTCTTCTATCCAAAGATCCGGATCTTCGTAATTCATGTTCCCCATTGTTACACCCCTACTAGTAAATACTTAAGGATTATAACATAAAAGAGTTGCCCCGAAGGACAACTCCTTATTTGTTTCAGATATAGGATCTGAGATTATTTCTTATCTTCCTTTTTAGTCTCAGGGATTATGGTGCTGTCCTTTGAGTGGCTTGCGTCCTGATTATCCTCGAAGACATAATCTTTGCCGGGGAGGATTGCATTTAACAGGATTCCGATAATTGAACCTACTGCAAGCCCTGACATTGAGATAACAACCGCACCACAGTTGATAATTATAGCCTGGGCACTTGAATATGTAATACCTATTGCAAGAACGAGGATGATAGCTGCGATGATGACATTACGAGCCTTACCAAAGTCAATCTTATTCTCAACAATATTCCTGACACCTACAGCAGAGATCATACCGTAGAGTACCAGAGATATACCGCCAACTACAGGTGTAGGGATAGCGGAGATGCAGGCTGCAAGCTTAGGTGAGAATGAGAAGAGGATAGCAAATCCTGCAGCAAGTCTGATGACGAAGGGATCGAATACTTTGGACAGGGTAAGTACGCCGGTATTCTCGCCGTATGTTGTATTGGCAGGTGCACCGAAGAGGGATGCAAGTGTTGTAGCAAGACCGTCACCTGTAAGAGTTCTGTGAAGACCGGGATCTGCGATGAAATTGCTGCCTACTGTGGAGGAGATGGCGGATATATCGCCGATGTGCTCAACAATAGTTGCCAGAGAGATAGGTACTATAGTGATGAAAGCGTTGATAAGAAGTGCCTTATCCATATTGCCGTTTGTAAAGATACTAAATACGGTGTCCTGATACTTGACGGGCAGACCGATCCAGGCAGCATTCTTGATATTCTCGATGCTTGCAACGGAGAAGAGCTGGAAGCTGTCATTGCCTGCGATCGTGTAGTAATCGCCTGATACTTTACCTATAGCCAGTGTAAGGATAATGCAGAGGAGGCATGATCCTATAACGCCTAAAAGGATAGGGATGATCTTGATCATTCCTTTGCCCCAGATATTGCAGATAACGATTATAAGGATAGCTGCTACTGCAACGAGCCAGTTGGTAGAGCAGCTGTTTATAGCTGTACCTGAGAGACAAAGACCAATTGCGATAATGATAGGTCCCGTAACGATAGGCGGGAAGAACTTCATTACCTTGTTTACGCCGAATAACTTGATGAGTCCTGCGAGGATCAGATAAACCAGACCGGCACAGGCTACACCAAAGCAGGCATAGGGCAGAAGCTCTGCCTCACCATTGGGGGCAATGGCAAAATATCCTGCAAGGAATGCAAAGGATGAGCCCAAAAATGCCGGAACCTTCCTCTTGGAGATGAGGTGGAACAGTAAAGTTCCGAGTCCGGCAAATAAAAGTGTGGCTGAAACTGACAGACCTGTAAGAGCAGGTACGAGGATCGTAGAACCGAACATAGCGAACATGTGCTGCAATCCCAGGATAAGGACGCGTCCGGCACCAAGCTTTTTGGCATCATAAACTGCGCCCTCTTGAATTGAAGAGTTACTCATAACTGACCTCCCTTGAAAATGTTCTTAAATAATCTTAACACAAAATACACCAATCAAATCAACAGGTTTATCAGACTTATGGTTTGTTGACTTAGTTTTTCAAGTAAACTAAAATATCCTTTAGTGTCATAGCCTTAGTTTATGAAGATTGGAGATTTATCATGCAATACAAAGATTATGCCAATGTTCAGGTAATGGAACATCCTCTCATCAAGCATAAGATCTCGCTTATGAGGAAGGTTGAGACGGGTACTTATGAGTTCCGTAAACTGGTTGAAGAAGTAGCTACTCTTGAAGGCTATGAAGCCTTAAGGGATCTTCCGCTCAAGATTGTTAAGATCAAGACGCCTCTTGAAGAAGCAGAAGTTCCTATGATCGACGGTAAGAAGCTAGCCATCGTCCCTATCTTAAGAGCAGGTCTCGGTATGGTTCCCGGTGTTCAGGCTCTTGCGCCTCTTGCAAAGGTAGGTCATATCGGTCTTTACAGAGACCCTGAGACTCACGAACCCCACGATTATTACTGCAAGCTTCCTGATCCCATCGACCAGCGTCTCATAGTAGTAGTAGATCCTATGCTGGCCACAGGCGGTTCAGCAGTTGACGCTATCTCATCTATCAAGGCTCATGGTGGCAAGAATATCAAGTTCATGTGCATAATTGCTGCACCTGAGGGCATTGAGCGTCTTGCAAAAGCTCATCCTGATGTTGAGATCTATATCGGCAATGTAGACAGACAGCTTAATGAGAATGCATATATTCTTCCCGGATTAGGCGATGCCGGCGACAGGATCTTCGGAACAAAGTGATAATACAGTTTCATTCAATAAAAGTAAGGTACTAGGAGGAACAAAATGAAACTTAAGAGAATTTTTGCTGCCGTAATGGCATGCGCAATGTTAGTTGTACCTCTTGCAGGATGCAATTCTGCAAATGGCACAGCAGGTGAGGAGAAGGAGAAGTTTGTTGTAGGATTCGATGCTGAATTCCCGCCTATGGGCTTCATGGACGACAACGGACAGTATGTAGGCTTTGACCTCGATCTTGCTAAGGAAGTAGCAAACAGACTTGACTATGAGCTGGTGCTCCAGCCTATTGACTGGGCTGCCAAGGATCAGGAGCTTGCATCCGGCAATATCGACTGCATTTGGAACGGATTTACGATCAGCGGAAGAGAAGACTCATACACATGGTCTGAACCTTATATGGAGAACGATCAGGTCGTTGTCGTAAACAACGGTTCTGGTATCACCACATTTGATGACCTTGCAGGTCTTACTGTTGCAGTTCAGAAGGATTCTTCAGGACTTGCAGCTCTCGAGGATAATCAGGAACTAACTTCAACATTCGGTGAACTCATTCAAGAAGATTCCTATCTTAACGCACTTATGGACCTTGAGTCCGGCAGCGTTGATGCCATCGTTATGGATGAGATCGTAGCACGTTACGAGATCCAGACATCCGGCAAGGATATGATCGTTCTTGACGGTGCCATCGCTTCTGAGGAATACGGCGTAGGCTTCCTCCTCGGCAACGAAGAGTTAAGAGATAAGGTTCAGGGTGCTCTCGATGAGATGGCTGCTGACGGTACATTGACACAGATCTCAAATACCTGGTTTGGTTACGATGTAACTATCCTTAAGTAATCCGGCTTATTTGAACCAACGCGCAATTAATGAATATGAGGACTGATTTCTTGCCTGGCATGAAGTCAGTCCTTATTTGTATTCATATCATTTTGTATATTATTGTGTGGTGTTCAATTGGAGCCAATTATTATCTGATATGCTATAATCCTTGCTATGAGAAAACATTCCTTAAAACTTTTGATATCTTTGGTACTGTGCTTAGCGCTCCTTGCAGGCTGCAGTGTTACAGAGACATTTGAGGCCGAAAGCTTTATAGACGATTGCGCCAGATATGTTTATGTCGATAATTACGGGACCTTGTACGAGTTAAATATAGATTTTGTTGACCGCTGTCTTGACAGGTTCGCAGATTCCAAATTCTATGAGGATATGGACGAAGGCGAGAGGCTGGAGGCGGCAAAACAGCTTTTTGCAGCGCTGGAGACATATTCATTCCCTCCGCTTGATAAGGGCATGGTAAGGAATGTGGTTTACAATGAACGGACCGGGGAGTTTACCTGGGATTACGCGTACAGACTTGAATACACAGGAAGGTGGGTATTACCGTCGTGAAATGGGGACTACTGATCTCAACGGTGCAGCAGCTCATCCAGGGCTTTCAGTTTACCTGGGGGATCTTTATATTTACTCTTGTTTTCTCTATCCCGTTGGGACTCCTGATAGCAAAAGGCAGGATGAGCAAAGATTATCTCTTAGGACCTCTTATGAGAGTCTATATATCGATAATGAGGGGAACGCCTCTCATGCTGCAGCTCCTGCTTGTATACTATGCTCCTTACTATGTGTTCGGTATCTCAACAGGCAGTATCAAGATAGGCCCGTTTAATTACCGTTTTATCGCTGCCATAATAGGTTTTACCCTTAACTATGCAGCATATTTTGCAGAGATATTCAGAGGCGGTATCCAGTCCATGCCAAAGGGACAGTACGAGGCTGCCCAGGTCCTGGGATTCAGTAAGGCCCAGACTTACTTTAAGATAATTCTGCCTCAGGTAATAAAGAGAGTCCTTCCTTCAGTTTCCAATGAGGTTATCACTCTTGTTAAAGATACCTCTCTTGCCCAGGTCCTTTCGGTAGCAGAGATGTTCTTTATAGCAGGCAGCCTTGCATCCAAGCAGGTTTCCATCATGCCTTTTATCGTAGCAGGGTTTTTCTACTACATAATGAATCTGTTTATAGAGATGATCGTAAACAAAGTCGAGAAGAAGATGTCTTATTATTCCTGAGGTGTTTAAATGAACGATAAAGATGCGATCCTTGTAATGGAGGATATACATAAATCCTTCGATAACCTTGAGGTCCTCAAGGGGATAAGCCTCACTGTAAAAAGAGGTGAGGTAGTTGCCGTAATAGGTCCTTCGGGCGGTGGTAAATCAACACTTCTTAGATGTGCCACAACTCTTGAGAAGATCGATACGGGCAAGATAAGCATAGCAGGGGATCTCCTTTGCGATACCGTTGGAACTAAGACCAAATATGCGGTCAAGGACGATCTTAAGCGGATAAGATCCAAGTTTGGTCTCGTATTCCAGAATTTCAATCTCTTTCCCCATTTCTCGGTAAGAAGGAATATAACCGAGTCCCTGATACATGTATTAGGCAAGTCCAAAGATGAAGCTAACAAGATCTGCGATGAGCTCCTTGCCAAGATGGATCTTGCTGATAAGGCAGACTACTATCCCTGCAATCTGTCCGGCGGACAACAGCAGAGAGTTTCTATTGCAAGGGCGCTGGCGGCAAGTCCTGAGATCCTCTTTTTTGACGAACCCACATCTGCACTTGATCCGGAGCTTACCAAGGGCGTGCTGGAGGTAATAAGAGAGCTTGCCAAAGAGCACATGACGATGGTAATAGTTACCCATGAGATGTCTTTTGCAAGAGATGTTGCAGATAGGATCGTCTTTATGGACGGTGGCGTCATTGTAGAAGAGGGTCCTGCATACGATCTGGTCACTAACCCTAAGCAGGAGAGGACCAGGAGTTTCCTTGCAGGATATTAGGAGGAACACATGAAGATAGTAATATTGGATGCCGGGGCTGCAAATCCCGGAGATATCAGTTGGGAAGAGCTCGATAAGTTTGGCGAGGTGGTGATATACGACTATACCGAACCTTGTGATGTGGTATCGAGGCTTAAAGGCGCACAGATAGCCTTAACCAACAAGACCTGCTTTACCGAAGAGGTTATCTCAGCACTGCCTGATCTTAAGTATATTGGCGTTCTTGCTACAGGATATAACGTAGTAGATCTTAAGGCTGCATCTTCCAAGGGAATAGTAGTAACCAACGTTCCTGAATATGCTACTTATGCTACAGCACAGATGGCCGTAGCGCTCCTTTTGGAAATGAGCTGTCAGGTGGGTGCTCATAACAGCTCTGTTAAGGATGGAGACTGGATCAGGTCAAAGCAGTTCTGCTACTGGGTAAAGCCTCTTACAGAACTTGCAGGCAAGAACATTGCCGTTGTGGGCATGGGCAAGATCGGCACGAGAGTTGCTGAGATCTGCACCTCTCTTGGCATGAATGTACTCAAGGTACCCCACAAGATCAGGAACAGTGATGAATATAAGCTGGAAGATGTCCTGGGGATCGCTGATGTAATAACACTTCATTGCCCGCTGACAGATGAGACCAAAGATCTTATAGATAAAGATGTCTTATCTTTGTGCAAAGACGGAGTCATGGTGGTCAATTGTGCAAGAGGACCTGTCATCAATGAAGATGACATGGCCCAAGCCTTAAGATCAGGCAAGGTATCAGGCTATGCCTGCGATGTCTTATCCGTAGAACCCATGAGAGAGGATAACCCTCTTAGGGACTGTCCCAACACATATATAACTCCTCATATTGCCTGGGCGCCAAAGGAGACCAGAAAGAGACTTATCAGCATTGCTGCATCTAATATCGAAGCCTTCCTCAATAATACTCCGGTAAATAAAGTTAACTGAAAAGCCATGAAAAAAGGGCTCTTCAGAATTTTT
>DJYO01000003.1 GCA_002450155.1 Mageeibacillus sp. UBA6976
GATATCGTTTCTGGATAACGGAGAAGGAGCAATCGTTCTGCCGCATCTGTATCACACCGATTATCGTATTGAAATCTTGCATGGTTTCCATGCCTCCTTTCTGCAGCGTACAAGCTACAGAAAAGACTATAACACGGATGGAAATCTATGCCGTTAGAAGCGGAAACTCATGCCGTTCACTCCGGAATGGCCATGCCGCAGTTAGCGGAATCGGCGTTCCGTCGAAGCGAAATTTGCAGCATAAGTCTAATCCTTTGGTTTTGTTTTCGCAGATTAAACTTTAAGGATCTTATGCTCCTTTTTCAATCACTTATTCCCACAGATTTTGTGAAGAACCTTTTTCTTCCCTTCCTGTACTACAATACTCCGTGAGGAGGCGCTTTTGATTTAGGACAGAAAGAAAAACTCATCGAAAAGTTGAAGTCAAAACCAAAGACCTTCACCTTCGAAGATGCTGAATCACTATTGGGGTATTTCAACTACCACAGAAGCAATAAAGGGAAAACCAGCGGTTCCCGGGTAATGTTTTCAAGCACCGACCACAAGCTCACCCCCGGAAAGAACTGCTGGAATATCAGGTCAAACAACTCATTGAGCAATTAAAACAGGAGAATCTGCTATGAACAACACAATGGAGTACAAAGGCTATGTGGGAAGCGTAGAGTTCTCCGAGAATGACGGAGTGCTCTTCGGAAAAGTACAAGGCATCCGTTCCCTCATCTCCTATGAAGGGACTACTGTCGCAGAGCTTGTTTCCGACTTCCACGGCGCTGTTGACGATTACCTGGCTCTCTGTGAAGAAGAGGGTACTGAACCGGAAGTCGCTTACAAGGGAAGCTTTAACATCCGCATTGGCAGTGAGCGCCACAAGCGTGCAGCTATCTATGCCATCGCCCATCAGCAAACATTGAATGCCTTCATAGCCGAGGCAGTCGATGAAAAGCTTGCCACTGCGCACGAATAAACCAACCTGGCTTTACTGTTCTTCCCGGCAAAGGTGCAACAGTTACTGCGCTCCCATCTGTCACACCCGAATACGTCTCTTGAATATCGCTTCCTATAGCTTCGTGACCGCGTGACGTGAGTTCATTCACGCAATCATGTCCGAGCTGTCCTCCAACTCCTGTTACAAAGACTCGCAAGTCCTATCTATTACCGTTACTGGCTCCTATATCTCTGTGTACGCCCACACAGCGGGGTTTACCTATTCTTGTACATCTCTTCGTAGTACTTCTGGTACTCACCGGATGTAACCCTCTCCATCCACTGCTGGTTCTCCAAATACCAGTCAATCGTCTTCACGATGCCGACCTCAAAGGTTGTCTCCGGATACCAGCCGAGATCCGCTTTGATCTTTGATGGATCAATCCCGTACCGGCGATCGTGACCGAGCTGATCTTCTACATGCTTAATGAGCGATTCATTGATATCTGGATCGTGCAGCCGCTCAGAGAGCTGGGCAATGATCGTCTTTACGATAAAGATGTTCGGCCGCTCATTGTGTCCGCCAATGTTATAGACCTCACCCACACGCCCTGCTGTCGCTACCATATCGATCGCCTTGCAGTGGTCTTCCACAAAGAGCCAGTCACGGATCTGCATACCGTCGCCGTAGACCGGAAGCTGTTTATAATTCTTTGCGTTGTTAATCATCAGCGGGATCAGCTTCTCCGGGAACTGATACTGACCGTAATTGTTGCTGCAGCGGGTGATGTTCACAGGCATCCCATACGTGTCATGGAACGCTTTTACAAAGTGATCAGCGGAGGCCTTGGAGGATGAGTACGGCGAATGAGGATTGATCGGTGTGGTCTCAGTGAAGAAGCCTTCAGGGCCTAACGCTCCATATACTTCATCTGTAGAAACCTGTACATACTTCTTCCCGCTCTTCCATGTCTTCTGCCCAGCATCATACCAGGATTCCTTTGCCCGCTGGAGAAGATTCACCGTGCCCATCACGTTAGTTGTCACAAAGATCTCCGGATTGGCGATAGACCTATCCACATGTGACTCTGCAGCAAAGTTGATGATGTAGTCGGGATCGTAGTCTGCTATCAGCCGAGCGACCAGATCTTTATCACAGATATTTCCGTGAACAAAGATGTGGCGCTCATCATCCTCAAGATCCTTCAGGTTCTCCAGGTTCCCGGCATAGGTCAATGCATCAAGGTTTATAATCTTGATGTCCGTATAGCGTTTGAGCATGTAGTGAACAAACGTTGTGCCGATGAAGCCAGCGCAGCCGGTCACTAAATAGGTGGTCATTGTGGTTTTCCTTTCTCTGTGGGATGTTGTTATCTGTGGTTTCCGACTCCCACAGATAAAGAGACTAGAGTCTCCAGAATCGCATTCCACTCGCTTTAAGTTCATCCATACGATAAAGGCTTTTTACATCGATAAGTACCTTCTCATCATCGGTTAATTCTTTCTTGAAGAATTCCTTCAGCTGGATCATAGAGAGGCTTCTGAACTCCTTATGTCCGACGGCCACGATGATGCAATCCGCGTCCTTCGCTTCCTCAAACGGAATCAGACCTACACCATACTCATGCTTCGCAATTTCCGGATCAGCCCAAGGATCAGTCACCTGTGGTACAATCTCGTATTCTTCCAACCGCTTGATGATGTCATTTACCTTGCTGTTTCGGGTGTCTGGACAATTCTCCTTGAAGGTGATGCCAAAGATGATGACCTTTGCATTTTTCGGTGCTTTCCCGGCTTCAATCATCTGTTTGATGGCAGCATCTGCAACGAAGGCTCCCATACTGTCGTTGACCTTACGTCCATTCAAAATGATCTGACTGTGATAGCCAAGTCGCTCAGCAACATTCGTAAGGTAATACGGGTCAACACCGATACAATGACCGCCAACCAGTCCAGGTTTGAATCCCAGAGCATTCCACTTGGTATTCATGCCAGCGAGAACCTCATCCGTGTCTATGCCCATGCGGTCACAGATCATGGCAATCTCATTCATAAAGGCGATATTGATATCCCGCTGGCTATTCTCAATAACCTTTACTGCTTCAGCCGTCTTGATATTGCTAACAGGGAAAGTACCAGCCTTTATGACGATATCGTAAACCTTCTTGATTTCTGTAGCAGATTCCTCATCCATACCAGATACAACCTTGGTGATGCTTGTCAGTGTATGAACGCGGTCACCGGGGTTGATGCGTTCAGGGCTGTAACCAATCTTGAAATCAACCCCGCATTTTAGCCCGCTTTCCTTCTCAAGGATCGGAATGCAGATATCTTCGGTCACACCAGGATAGACGGTGCTCTCATAGACGACAATCGTTCCCGGAACCATGTTTCGACCAACTATCCGGCTTGCGTTTTCTACAGGCCCGAGATCCGGATTATTATCATCCTTCACTGGTGTCGGCACAGCCACGATGATGAATTTAGCCTCAGCAAGTTTCTTTTCATCACTTGTGAAATCCACCGTTGTCTTGCTGATCACTTCATTGCCGACCTCATTTGTCGGATCAATTCCGTTTTTGTACTGCTGGATACGATGCTCGTTGTGGTTGAATCCTATTACCTTTACATGCTTGGCAAACTCAACTGCTATAGGCATCCCTACATAGCCAAGTCCTACAAGAGCCAGCTTTTCTTCTCCTCTTATCAGTCTATCATACAGGTCATTATAAACAGGGGTTTCCATTCATGGGTTTTCCTTTCATTCATAGTTTTGCGCTGCCTGTAACAGCTATTTGCTATGGGGAAAGGGTCTTTGCTAAAGCGGTCCCATACCGCCAATTTTCTTATAATCTCCAGAATCTCATTCCGGATGCTTTCAGTTCATCCATCCGATAAAGGCTTTTAACATCAATCAGAACCTTCTCTTCGTCCGGGATGTCATCCTTAAAGAGCTCTTTCATCTGCATCATGGACATGGAACGGAATTCATTGTGGCCAACAGCGACGATGACGCAGTCAGCTTTCGGAATATCATTCCACGCAACCAGGTCAACACCATACTCATGTTTCGCAACAGCAGCATCTGCCCAGGGGTCAGTGACAATAGGATTGATGTCATACTGCTTTAGCCGATTAATGATGTCTACAACCTTGCTGTTACGTGTGTCCGGACAGTTCTCCTTAAAAGTGATACCAAGAATCACCACGGTAGCCTTCTTCGGAGCCATACCCGCTTCGATCATCTCTTTAATCGCAGCGTCTGCAACAAAGCCTCCCATGCTGTCATTCACTTTTCGGCCATTCAGAATGATCTGGCTATGATAGCCAAGCATTTCAGCTGCATTGGTCAGGTAGTAGGGATCGACGCCGATGCAGTGGCCGCCTACGAGACCAGGACGGAAACCGAGAGCATTCCACTTGGAATTCATGCCGTACAGCACTTCATCCGTGTCAATGCCCATGCGGTCACAAATCATTGCGATCTCGTTCATGAAAGCGATATTAATGTCGCGCTGGCTATTCTCTACAACCTTGACAGCCTCAGCAGTCTTTATCGTTGATACGGGAACTGTACCGGCTTTGATAACGATGTCATAGACCTTCTTGATCTCACGGGCGGATTCCTCATCCATACCGGAGACGATCTTACGGATTGTGGTAAGCGTATGTACTCTATCACCGGGATTAATACGCTCAGGGCTGTAACCAATCTTCCAGTCCACGCCGCACTTGAGTCCGGATTCTTTTTCGATAATTGGGACACAGATATCCTCGGTTACGCCAGGATAAACCGTAGACTCGAAGACAACAATGCTACCGGGGGTGAGGTTCTGACCGACCGTTCTGGACGCCCCTTCAACTGGGCGCAGATCCGGCGTGGTATCCGGGTTGACCGGCGTCGGAACTGCGACGATGATAAACTTCGCTTCCTTCAGACGCGTCGGGTCAGCTGTAAAATCAACCGTAGTTGTTTTGATTGCTTCACCGACCTCATTAGTGGCATCAATGCCATTACGGTATTCGTTTACACGCTTCTCGTTGATATCAAAGCCGATGACCTTAACATGCTTTGCGAACTCTACTGCAATCGGCATGCCTACATATCCAAGGCCCACCAGAGCCAGTTTTTCTTCACCAGAGATGAGACCTTGGTAGATTGTGTTGAATTCCATCGTTTTCCTACTCCTTCATTTCATATGCTATTCGGTCAGACCGCTTCTTCAATGCATCTGCTTTCAGTGCAGTCACATCCTCAATGAAGGAGTGGCAGGTGACCTACAATTGCCTTGGGTGCATCGGGAGACACAGCACCCTGATGTCATTTTTTCAACTGAACTTTTATCTTCAACAGGACTGTGTTCGTATTATTCATCTTTCACATCTCTATAAATCTCCCAGAATTATAAAGACGAATGAGGTGCGAACTTAGCCTGGAATCCTGGGTTGTTAAAGAGCTTTCTTCAGTTCCGAAACGACCAGATCAATTTCTTCCTTGGTCTTATATGGATCAAGCGGTAGACTGAGAACCGTCTTGCACAGTCTCTCTGTCACCGGGCAATCCGCAACCGCGCTGTCCGTTCCAGTAAAGGCACCGTGGCTGTGCATTGGCTTGGGATAGTAAACCATGCAAGGGATGCCGACAGCTTTAAGTTGATCCTGGACTTTCTTGCGATCTGTTCCTTCCGGCAGCTGAACCGTATACTGTGCCCAGGAGCTGTAGAACCCATCCTTAATCTCGGGCAGCACAAGTCCCGTGTCCCTCAATCCTTCCGTGTACCAACCAGCAACTTTATTGATATCCGCCAACTCATAGTCCGCAAAGGCTTTGAACTTTGGCAGAAGGATCGCAGCCTGCAGGGTATCCAGACGGCTGTTCTTACCGAGCCTTACGTTGTTATACTTGGCATTGGGATCATTAGGATTGCTCATGTCCTTACCATGGACGCAGATAGACCTGATCAGCGTTGCCCACTCATCGTTATCGGTGAAGATAGCTCCGCCGTCTCCGTAACAGCCCAGAGGTTTTGCCGGGAAAAAAGATGTGGTAGAGATGTCGCCAAAGGTGCAGGTCTTCCGTCCATTGATAGAACCGCCAAATCCCTGAGCGGCATCTTCAAGCAGGAGAAGACCATACTTCTCGCAAACAGCTTTGATAGCCGGGTAATCTGCGGGCAGGCCAAATAGATCGACAGCTACAACAGCCTTTGCCTTGTACTTGCCCTCTGCGATAACCTTCTTAACGGCTTCTTCCAGCTTGGCAGCGTCAAGATTGTAGGTGCGCTGATCCACATCTACATAGATGGGCGTTGCTCCCTCATCAGCAGGACATTCACCGCTGCTGAAGAACGTGAAATCCGGTACGAACACAGCGTCACCTTTTCCAACTCCCCACGCTCTCATAGCTATGGTGATGGCATCGGTTCCGTTGGCACAGGTGATGCAGTGTTTTGCACCAACGTACTCGGTAAGTGTCTTCTCCAATTCCTTCACTTCCGGGCCGGAAATGAAGTGCGCGGATGCAGCTACACGTATCATGGCTGCATCAATCTGAGCCTTCAAAACTTCATACTGCTTGGGTAAATCTCTGAATTGCATTTACTTCACTTCCTCCAGTCCTTCCGGGACTTCTTTATAAGTTCGTCCGCAACGATTGCAGACGAGATCATCGGACAACACATCACCACACTCGCAAACCCAGCCGCGAACACGCGCCGGGACACCCATCATCAAAGCATGGTTTGGGACGTTCGACGTTACTACTGCACCAGCGGCAATCATTGCCCATTCACCAATTGTGTTTCCGCAAACAACAGTGGCATTTGCACCAATCGATGCACCGTGCTTAATCAGTGTCTTTTTATAAGCCGCTCGCCCCTTTGGATACTTAGCCCGGGGGGTCAGATCATTGGTGAACACACAGGACGGGCCACAGAAAACGTCGTCCTCCAGTTCTACGCCTTCGTAGAGGCTGACATTATTCTGGAGCTTACAACCATCTCCGACCTTCACGTTATTACTAATATTTACGTTCTGTCCAAGAGAGCATTTCTTACCGATTCTCGCCCCTTCCTGAATGTGGCAGAAATACCAGATCTTTGTGCCTTCTCCAATAATGACGCCATCATCGACAACGCTTGTGGGATGAACAAAATATTCGCTCATTTAAGCCTCCTACTTATCAAACCGACCAACAAAATCCATCGTTGAGCAACTCTCCAACGGCAGCTTCACCGGTCTATGTTCGGCTGCGGATTTATATATTGCTAGGACAAGTTCAAGAGCACGTTTGCCTGCTTCGGCATCCACTAAGGGAGCTCTTCCTTTTACAATAGCGTCGATCACATCTGCATAGAGAGGAGTATGCCCAAATCCATAGATGTTCGGCGGGTTCTCACTGAAGCGTTTCTTCACCTCATCCGGGTCATCCAACTCATCAGCAAATCGCCACTCTTCAATGATGTTATCGCTCGTACCGGCAGCTTTTGCCGTGCCCTTCTCTCCGAATATGTAGAGTGTTTCTTCCAGATTTCTCGGGTAGACATTGGTTGTTCCTTCAATCAAACCATAGGAGCCATTGGAGAACTTCACCAACGCCATACCAAGGTCTTCTGCTTCCAGATATGGATGCTCAAGCTGATCTGTATAGGCTATTACCTCTTCCACCTCATCGCCCATAAACCAGCGGAGGAGATCGATGTTGTGAATACACTGATTCATCAGGCAGCCGCCGTCCTGCGCCCATGTTCCACGCCACGGTGCCTGGTCATAGTAGCCTTTTCCACGATTCCATCTGACATGAGCCGCACCATGGGAGAGACGTCCAAAACGCCCTGCTTCCAGTGCCTTCCTCATGTACTGCACAGATTTATTGAAGCGGTTTTGATGGTTGGCGCATACAACAACCCCCAACTTCTTTCCTGCTTCAATAATGGCATCCGCATCAGCGATGGAAAGAGCAATGGGCTTCTCAATGATCACGTTGCATCCAGCAGCTATGCAGTCCAGAGCGATGGCAGCGTGCTTTCCGGATTCGGTTGCAATCGCGACCAACTCCGGCTTCTCTTTCTCTAGCAGTTCTTTGTAATCGGTATACTTATGAACTGCTTCCAGCCCAAACCGATCTGACTTCTCCTGCATAACCTCTGGAACGATATCGCACATGGCGACAAATTCCAGATGATTGTTTTTCGCTGCTTCGATGTGATTCGGCGAGATACGGCCACAGCCGATGAGTGCATACTTCATTAGTGTTTAGTCCTTTCCCAAGCATTGATAATTCTGCATATCTCTTCAGCAGCATGGCCATCACCAAACGGCTGGTAAGATGGATTAATGGTTTGCTGTTTACTCAGCTTTTCTAAAATGTCTTTATGATCTGCTTTTGCCAATTGATTTCTGTTATCGACCATAGTTTCCGGCCAAACAATAAAATCCAAAACGAAAACGCACTGGACACCGGCATAGAAAGCTTCACACTGGAGACCACCTGAATCCGTCACGATTTTCTTAGCATTTTTCGTGAGATGAACGGAATCGGAATAACCTACGGGCTGCGTAAGAATGATGTTTGTAAATCCTTCCTTCTCCACGATCCGCCTGGCTCTCTCATGGTTCCTTGGATGAACAGCATAGATAGTTGGCGCATCCAAGCTGTTCATGGCAAGCAGAATCTCTGTCAGAGGTTCATCGCTATATGTGTTCTCCTGACGATGACAGGTCATATAGTAGTAGGTATTCGGCACAGTGACAGGATTCCCATCAAAGTCAATAATGTTTGGATTCTCCCACGGCTGATCAGCAAAATGAAGAAAGCTGTCATACATGATATTGCCAACACAGTAGGATCGATCACCAAGGCCTTCTCTCTTCAGCTTTTCCAGAGCATCCTCTGTTGCACAGAAGTCCAGCGTGGCTACATGATCGGTCGCGATGCGGTTGACCTCTTCTGGACTATCAAGTGTACCGAGGCGATTTCCTGCTTCCACATGGATAACCGGTATGTGGAGCTTTACTGCTGCTAATGCGGCCGCAAGCGTAGAGTTGGTATCTCCATAGACCAGCAGAGCATCTGGTTCTTCTTTGACCAGTATCTCCTCGATCCCCACCAACATTTTCGCAGTCATCTGGGCGTGCGAACCACCGGAAACGCCAAGGTTATAATCCGGCTCGGGGATTCCCATTTCGCGAAAAAACACAGCAGACATATTGTCATCAAAGTGCTGCCCTGTGTGGACAAGGATCTCCTGATGGGTTTTTCGCAGGGCTCTGGAACCTGCTGCCGCTTTAATAAATTGAGGTCTTGCGCCGACCACGGTCACGATTTTCATAAACTCTGTCCTCTCAAAAAAGAATCTTTGCCAGTTTCGTCCGCTTAATCAACATATAGAGTGTCGTTGGAATAATAAGTACGAGCAGATATATTCCCCAATTCGCCCACGATGTCTGAATATTCATATACCTCAAAGCCATGTTGCCAACTGTGATAATACCAAATTGCATCAGGTATATTGCCGAGCTGATTCCTCCTAAATCACGGTTATCAATCTCCGGATTCCAATCACGAAATGCAAGAACCAAGTAGAAGATAAAAAACGGTAATGTAAGATACATACTACGATCATCGCCGGGTGCTGCATGTATTCCCACAATTGTTATCTCTATTAGCAACAACACTCCACTTATGAACAGTAAAGGATACGAACCTTTCTGCTTCTTCCAAGTCAGTTCACCCGCACACATAAGTGGGAGGCCAAAGAAGATACCATTTCGAGTTGTAAGAAAAATATTCTCATACCAAGGTACCCCCCCTAGTAGCCATCTATAGGTGTCTCCAAAAATCGTGCCTAGAAAATACAAGATAGCAGAGCAGGCATAAAGCGCTTTCCTGTTCCTAACGAAACAGAATGGAATTGATGCCACAAGAAGTCCAGTCAAATACCAAAGGAATGCTGGTGTTTTGAAGATAATTTTTTGTAGCGTCAGATTACCTGCCTTCCAAATAAACGGTGAGTATATTGCCAACCATACCAGCAATAATCTCGTGATTCTAATCGCATATCGTTTCCAAGCATCAACTGGTGTTCTTTTTTGCAGAGAACTATAGAGGAGCATTCCTGAGACAGCATAAAAGAACGGTACTCCCAATCTGGATATATATTGCTGAACAAAAGGTGTAACTGTCCCTGGTAATGCCATATGCAATATCGGAATAAGGCACGCAAATATGATCCGCCCTATGTCAACTCCCCTATACTTTCTCATCGAATCCTCCGATAATTATGCGCCTATATTCTGAGCTCTTGCTTTTTGTCTAAACGTGTAAATTAGATATGTAGTGCTCATCACGCTCGAAACAAATACTACCATGACCGTTGCTAGTGCTGCACCAATAGAACCCCACCATTGGATGAAGAAATAGTCGCAGACAACATTAGTCAGACTCGAAATAATAGCCACAAACAAATTAAACTTCAGTTTTCGTTGTGTTACTAGAAGGTTGCCCGAAAAGATTCTGAATGTGCCTGAGAAAAAATAATTAGCAGCCAGAATTCTGAATACAGGGACAGCGTCTAGGTACTGATCTCCATACAGAATTCTTATAATGAATGGCGCCAAAACAAGTAATGTCACTGATATTAATAAATTGAAAGAACCTAGTCCTACCAATATTTGCTTGTAATGTGTCAAGCACCATTTTCCGTCATCTTTATGCTCGGCAAAGTATGGATAAAGATATGTTATTAAGGATAGCGGTATAAATGCTAATGCTGCAGGAATCATAGTGGCAACTTTATAACTAGCCAGGATTGTTTCCTGAGGGTCGACAATGCCTAAAACGAATACATCCAGCAAATACATCAGCTGAGATAATCCGTTGTTTACCATTGTAATAGCTGCAATTTTCAAAAGAGGCTTGGTGTCTTCTCCAATCCCTTGAATATCTTTTCTGATTAACCGTACATGATATGCCAAGAAACCTACTAAAACCGTACTAATATACGCAACATAATAGCCCAAAACCATCCCTATTTCTCGGAACACATATGCGCTTACAGCAGAAATCACAAAAACAAGAACAGTATTTATTACTTGAAGTTTTGCATACTCCTGGTTACGCTTCTGCGATCTCAAATAGGAGGATGTCATATTAAACAACAACTGAAAAACGGGGAGCAAAGATAGTGCACAAAGAATACGTCTACCGCCGTCGATTTTCAATGGCGCAAACATTCCAATTCCAAGTAACACCACAACCAGTAATAAGTTAAATTTTAAACCAAATCTTGTTCCAAAGTTGCTTGCTCTGTTTGCGTAACCCACATCGCCACTGCGCTCGCTAGATAGCTGCAAAACGCCTGATTCAATGCCCATTCCATTAAAAATTAAAACTATACTGTATATATTCCAAGCATAAGTAAACGTGCCATATTCGGCTTTGCTTAGAATACGTACTAGTACAACACTACTCATGAAGGCAATGATCTTATTTATCACACTGCTTCCAAATATATGAAAGAAACCTGTTTTAAACAACGTTTTAACTTTCGATAGAGCTTTCTCCATGCGATGATTCTCCAAAATATAGTTTTGCTGAAGCAAGAACAGTTAGAACCATGGCTTTCTCGCTAATTGAACCAGTTTCATACAAAGACTGCATATCTGTAATCAGCTTCGTTGATGTATTTGCTGGAAGATCAAAATAACCAGACGTGGCATATCTATCCAAGAAGTTGCCTATATCCGTATTATTGGCAACCCAATATTCTAATGGGTTCATACCTTCTCGACTGTATTGAGTGTTATGGATAACTCTTCCAGCCTTGTTTCGAGCTCTGCGGATAAAGCTCCGTAGCTTGATTACATATTCATTATCTGTAATTAGAGAGTTGGTTTTCTCCCACTTATACTTCGCCGCCTCGGGATAGTGGGAAATAATCCACTTCTTATATAACGCGTGATTCAGGCGTTTTTCTACCGGTACATCCATACACAGTTGCATGACTTCCGGATGTGTGGTTGTCGTCCAAGCTTCTGTATAGTTTGAGCGGATCATTTGTGTGTTCATCACACCATGAAACCCCCGCGTATAGAGCATATACAACTCGTGATCATCAAATTCTTCATGGTTTGTCTCTTTAAGCCTATCCTTTAGCTTTTCAGAGTACATCCCCGTGGGCTGCTTTCCTCCACCGATAGCGGAAAGATAAGTGCCAATAATCCCACCGTTCAACTGGCCGGTATGCTCCAGGCCGTAAACATCCATGTTCACATGCTCCAACATCCGCTTGCCACCTGTTATTCCGGAATAGAGGGAGAGACCTGCATTCATGAAAACAATGTCATCAATCTCATACAGGTAGGATACATCGTCCAGCGGCTTCACAATGATCTCATCATGCCAATACATAGCCAGCTGCTTGGCGATAATCTCATCTAGGTAGTTAGCTTTGCAGTAGGTCATAAACTGAATATGCCGAGGCCTCAGACTGTGGGCCACCCACATATTCATCCTGGCATCCAGCCCACCGCTCAGATCAGAAAAGTGCTCATAACCGTATTCTTCGTCCTTCGCGTATTCCTGCGCTGATGCATGGCGTATCGCCATATCCAGCTCTTCGATAATCTCCTCATCGCACTTCCCGGCAAACCGTTCCGGGTGATGATGGAGCGTGAAGTATTCCTTCACTTCCAGCTTTCCATCGGAGTATCGGATATATTGTCCACCACGCAGTCTCTTGATTTCCTGCGCATAGGTGCGGTCACCTTCCATAAAGCCGAAGGTCAGCATCTGGTAAGCAGCCTGTTCATCAAAAGAGAGTTCAACGCCCTTTTCCCGGAATGCATCGATCACATAGTTCACTTGAGAGCCCGCTGTGAAAAGCTTAGAAGAGGCTGAGTAGAAAACAGCTTTGTCACCCACGTGATTTGTCCACACCAGCCACACATTCAGTTTTTTATCGTAGAGGGCACCGGCAAACGGTCCAACAAAACGAGAGAAGAACTGTTCCCCTTCCTTCCGGTACATAGCCTGAACCAATTCGTTGATTGTTGCTGTACCGTATTCATCCAGCAGTTCGTGTAGGTTCAGAATCACACCTTCCGTGACAGCCGCCAATTCGCTTGTGTCACAGAATGCCTTGTCCCTCATAAACTTATTGAGGGTATGGCGCTTTATGGTAATAGTACCCTCTGAGAGCGTTTCCATAATGCACCGCTGTGGATACAAGTTCTTCAGTGCCACCCTGCTGGGTATCGAATTAATATAGAATCCAGGCATAACTTTCTCCTAACCCAGGGGCAGCATTCCATCCTCAATTATTGAAGTACATCTCTGTCGCAGCAAGAACCGTGAGAGCCATAGCCTTCTCCGAAGCATTTCCTTCGTCATAGAGTCTGGACAAATCCTCAGTCAGTGCTGGAGAATAGTACTTTTTCTCCTCTTGCAGAAGGTCTCTCTTTCTCATATCAAGGTATCTCTGAAGATTCGCGTCTTTTGAAATCCAGTAGTCAATTGGATTCATACTTTCTGTGCTTTTTATATCTATCCCAATTAGACGCAAAAGGCTCTTCGGTCCTCTCTTGACAAGTTTGCGCAGTACTGTTCTGCTGTGCTGCTCTGTTATTCGCCCACCTGTTTTCTCCCACTTGAACTGGGCCGCCTGCGGATACTTCTGAATGATCCACTTCTTATAAATGTTGTGGTTGATCCGCAGTGCGACAGGAATGTCGTAACAGAGTTGCATAAATTCAACGTTTAAGAATGGCGAACCTACCTCCGTGTAATTTCTTCTGATCAAATGTGAATTGCATGCACCATGGAATCCGCGTGCATACATCAAATAAACATCATAGTCATCATAGTTTTGGGATATGTCCTCTGTATGTTCAAAAAGCCTGTCTTTCAGCTTTTCTGAATACATACCTGTAGGTTTCTTTTGTCCCACTTCATCTATATTGTGGTAGAAAGACCCAAGTGCAATATCTCCCACCATTCCGGTATGCTCTATGCCGTAATCGTTTAAATCCAATGACTCCAGGAACCTCTTTCCTCCTGTTATTCCGGAATATAGGGACAGTCCGCTAAGAAGGTTGGTATTGTCATCCAGGTCATACATAAAGGAAGCGTCATCCAAAGGCTTGAAGAGAAATTCATCCTTCCAGTGATCAGCAATTGCTCTGGCAATAATCTCATCCAGATACCCCTCTTTACAGTAGGTCAGGACAGTCATGTGACGGTTCTGCATCTCATGGGCTACCCAAAGATTCATTCTGGAATCCAATCCTCCGCTTAGATCAGCAAGGTATCTATATCCGTACTCATCATCCTTCCTCCACTCCAGATCGACCGCATTACGGAATACACGGTCAATTTCATCAATGATCTGTGCTTCAGTCTGGCCTTCAAAGCGCTCTGTATGCTTTTCAAATCGATGATAAGTTTTGACTTCCAGTTTCCCGTTTTGAAACACCAGATAGTCGCCACCATGAAGTCTCTTGATTTCGTTGGCATAGGTTTCGTCAGTGGCAATGTAGCCGTATGTCAACATCTGATAGGCGCAGGACTCATTAAAGGTAAGGTCAATTCCCTGCTCTTTGCAGAATCCCAGAAGGTAATTAACTTGGGATGCAGCTGCGAACTTTCCACTTGTGTTCAGGTAGAATACAGGATTGTCGCCAACCTGGTTGGTATAGACGATCCACTTGTCCTCTGGCTTAACATAAACCGCGCCGGAAAAGCATCCTCGGAACTCAGATAAAAAGGATTCGCCGCTTCTTTGTAGCATCTTCGATATAAGGGCACCCGTTGTTGAAGCGTCATACTTTTCAAAGAGTTCAGCTTTATTCAACAGATAGCCTTCAGCAACGATAATCAGCTGTTCTGTCTCTTCAAATGCCTTATCCTGTAAAAACTTGTTCAGGGTTTGCCATTGTGCAGTACCCCCCCCAAGAATCTTACTAATATAACGCTCAGGGTATTTGTCAATCAATGCAGATTTGCAATCTATATTACTTACCCGAAATCCCGGCATTGTTGAACCTCCTCTATGATTATGAAATAAAATATATGAGGACTTAACTTTTGGCTAAGGAACGCATTTTATCTACAAAAGCTCTGTAATTTTCAGAGGCATTAAAATGTTGGTTCCATTTTTCAAAAGCTCCCCTGCGCAAAGCTAAATACGAAGTTTGATCCAAGGCACATAATTTATCTATTGCATGAGCATATTCTATTTCTGAAGCATTGTGTGAAAGAAGAATGCCATCTGATGCATCTACTATTTCACTTACACCACCAACATCTGTCCCTATGATTGGAATACTGTATGACAGTGCCTCCATCATACTAACTGGAAGTCCTTCAGAAGTAGAGGTATTAATCAAAACATGAAAATCCTTCTGATTCAAATACTTAATAACATCTTCATGCTTCATATGGCCTAACAACGAAAAAGATACGTTTCCATGCAGTTTTTTCTCTGCCTTGTTCTTTACTTTATTGAAATCCTCACCATTTCCGATATGTGTCCAGTGGATATTGGTTTTATGATTGACTAAACAGAGCGCTTCGACTATCATGTCAACTCGTTTTAATGGAATTACAGCGGATATACTTAAGATTTCGAAAGTCTCTGCTATTTTCACGAGATTGGGTGTTGTTTTATACCCTTGTGTCCCAAGATAAGAAACCGTATAACCACAAGCACCACCCGTGAAGTATTTTTTCAGATAATACTCCTTACCTTGTTGACTAATAAAAAATATATGAGAAGCTCGTCTATCAATAACTTTTTTAAATGGTTGGTATAAGGTTGGCGTACGCTCTTCATATAAATCATAACCATGGGCTCTGGCACAAATTGGGACTTCCGGCCACATCATTATGCTTGCCAGCACTTCTGCGTCTGACCAAAATGAATAGATTAGACTAAAACTTTCATCTTTTGAATTAATATGTTTGACACGGTTACATATATTAATAGCTCTCAAATAAAATCTGAATGCGGTCAGAATATTTACAAGTTTTTCTTTCCCTGAAATCTTTAAATCACGAATTTCTTCATAAAACAGTCCTAGGTTTGACCAAAACACTTTTGAGATAATTATATCTAAAAATCTCTTTATCTTGCCACCGGGTTCAAGAAACTCGATTGAACAATTCTGAGGAGCAGTAATCATTACGCCATCACTCTTTGCAAGGCAGAGTAATCTAACCTCGTCAAATGAATCGCATAAAGAATTCACTTCTGATGAAATAAAAGCTACGTCTCCCTTATTCATGGGATAATCATGCGTGAACATAAATAAACTGTTTTTCATTCTTTCACCAAACCTGCTAATTATTTATCACCATTCTCCTCAAGTAGCTATCATCTTATGTCTTGAAATATTTTCAATCACAATGCTTAAGAAATATGCTAAAGCAAGAGCCGCAATTGAGCTGAAAGTAATAATCGAAAAGAACGGGCCAAGGGCAGTATCTCTGGGTGAATATAAGATTCCTTCAATCGCATAGCAAACTAATAGTCTACCCCAAAAACCCATGTTATCAATTCTTTTAAATCTTCTTAAGAACCGCCCGTAAACTATGTTAATCAAAACAACACCGACATAACCATAGTCCTGCATGACTTCAACAATATACGATGACCCTAAACCACGTCCAATAAGATATTCTGTTCTAAGTGCTAAATACGATATTGTTTGCCCAAATGAATGGCCAATTTCGGCAGCTTCAATTGTGTTTTGCTGTAAGGTGTGTGTCCCTAATAACAGTTGGGATATAAAATTATGTTTAAAAAATATGATTAGTTGCCCAAATGTAAAGTTTTGTTGCATTAATGGATTGTCCTGAAATCTTTGCTGATAACCAAAGACCGTAATTGAAACTCCCTGTTCATTAAGTAATGTTTTAAAAAAATCACCAAGAGTATCAAAATGAATTGTTTGATCAATTCTTGCAAACCCGTACCAAACTATAAACCAAAGCACTGCAGGAAGTAGCGCATATAACAGATGCCATGTTTCTTTCGTGATCCACTTCTCTTCTGCTTTATCGCGCATAAAGTAGTAAGCCAAAATGAACAAAAACTTTAACAAAGCTTCATTTCTGCGGCCTGTTAGCAGTGTGAACGATCCACCCAGAATATATACTATAAATGGCAGTCTACTTTCTTTTTTCGATGGAAGTGTTGCGCAGTATCCATAAAAAAAGTAAGAACTCATCGTTGCAATTCTTGATATTATTGGAGACCCAGTAGTTACATTTACAGTATACGAAGCAAAATACCCATATTGTAAATAAACATAGATCCGTTCAAGAGTCTCCAAGAAATAAAAAGCAGTACTAATATAAAAAAGTATTTCACAAGCTTTCCTGAAATTAATCTGTTTCTGCGAAACAAGGACTTTCTTTTCATTGTTATCAACATTTCTATGTCCTCTGTTGATTATAAAGCTTGTCCGCAAAGAATATGATAAAAAGAAAATAATCAGTGATATACACAGTTCTATAAGGATTGTATTAACAATGGTATTGTCAAATTGTAGGCCAAAATTCACCTTCCCATAATTTGAAATAAAACGTCCCATCAAAAACAAGAAAAAAGTGAGGTTAAACCCCAAAAACGGAAAGTGCTCATATATATCAGAAATCCCGTACAGGACATTATTAAGCCAAATGACAGCAAGACTCCAGAACAGAATCAACTGATCATTGGTAGCTATACCTATAACTAGCAGTACTATTGACGAAAAGGTTAACAAAGAGCATATAGCACTCATTATTCCTTTTCGTGAAGATGCATTTGCAAGCATTAAATATCCCCCAAGGATTTGCATACATCGCGCAAATCCGTATTAACACATTCTCGAATATTATGGAGCCTTAAACTGATGAGCTTATGGTCTGGTCGATTGCGTATATTCATCAACTCTTTATAAATTCTATGATAGTCTTAAACGCGACATCCATAGAAACAGTTTGCATCGCGAACTGTCGTATTTGATCAACAACCTTTTGCCTATTTGAATCATCACTGCTGTAAAGGCTATCATAAAATTGAACGATTTCATTAATATCCACCGGTGATGAATCGTTTGAAAACTCAAGATAATACTTTGATGATCCTGCAGGAAACACATCTTGTTTGCATCCTGCAACAAAGGGTAGACCTTTCGCTAGATACTCTCTCGTTTTAAGTGAAGAAGCCAAAGTAAGCCCGATTTTGTAAAAGCCAAAGGAACCCAAACCAATATCAGACTGTGAGTATATCGCTTCAAGCTCTTCTCCTTTTTTCACACCCAAAAAAATTACATTATCCTCTAATCCATATTCTTTCACTATCTTTTTATAGCTATCTAGTTCAGGGCCTTCCCCTACCATGAAAAGGCGAATAACACGCCTCTCACCAGTTGCGTAATAATTTTTTAATCCCTCGAAGATTCTTTCATACCCATGATGCTTCCGAAACATTGCAACCGCTAAAAGATGTATTTCATCGTCATTAGTTCTTGGAGTTATAGCTCTAAACTCATCGGTATCAATTCCATTGATTGTTCTAATTGTTTTAACGCCAAAAATCGTATCATGGTTACTATATGTAATAAGCCGATCTACAAGATTCTTGTACCTTCTAGAGAAATATGCATCTTTCGGAATTAAGAGAAAATTGTATGGTCTAAAGTAAATATCCTTGTAATAAGGATACGTAAATAGTTCAACAAGAATCTTGCACTCGGGAAACTTCTCTTTTACATCTGTGAAGAAATGAATGAGATTCCTATCCGAAGAAACCTTACGAAAGTACAGAAAGCCAGGATTATCTAGTTTTTCCAACAGTTTTTTATAATCATATCTAGGAATATTGATTAGGGGAACCCTCGACATTATTTGTGCTACTTGTTCACTTTTAAATGAAGGTTCCGCTTCTATATATTCCATGTCAAAGTATTTTTTAAACTCTGTCATCTGGGCATCAATCTTATTCTTTATATTAACACTTGGATTCTTCTCAAATAAAATGTAGTACCCCTTCACCGCTGTTTTCTCCCTCTGTATAAATTTAATCAGCACATTTTGGTAGATGCCTTAATGTGTACTCACCATGATAATTCCTGTAATAATCGATTATGCCTTCCCTTCTATAACGGAGCCTGGCTTTTCCATCACCGAGGAAAACGCAATGAATCACAGGCCGAATTATGAGATTACGTATGAAACGAAGTTTTTTTAGAACGGGTGTATAATTTTTATGTAGTAAATACAAATAATTCCGTGCCTGATAATACTCTCTTATTGGGGCTCCATGGCCCATTTTTAAAGCACCTATCTTTTTCTCACCCAACCCAAGAGAATGCTGTATAACAATCGTTTTCGATTGAATTGTTAAGCCCCCTGCCTCATTTAGCCGCCATCCAAGGTCCCAGTCGGCTAAATCCAAAAAAATCTCTTCATTCCAAAAGCCAATGCTTCTTATATCTCCGTATTGAACTAAAGCGGATGACGTCATCAGTTCATCAACGATGAAGCAATTCTCGGTTACCCTTTTCTTTTTCTTAGGAATGATTAATTCACCAGAATCTTTATCTGTAAAAACAGGCTCTAAACAAGAAATATTTACCCCTCTTGCCTTAATCCTATTAAACTCAGCAATCATTCTTTCAATATGGCCTGCAGTAATTGTCGTATCTTGGTCAAAGAATATAACGAAATCATCATCTTTCCACCCATTATTACATTTTAGAACTTTATTAAAAGCAGCCGATAAAGCTAAATTAGCATTATTATAGATATATTCACCATTCGATAATGCATCAAATAACACTTCGTGATTTTGAGGACTATTGTCACAAATATAAACTCTATCAACTTGATTCGCTATAGACTCAACATTAATAGTCACTTGTTGATCGGGATTATATAACGAGACCAGTGCATATACCATGTTGATGTTTCTCCTTGACCTTCCACACTATTAGTCAGATATTCTCGTTAAGAATGAAGAATACTATATACTATCTTTCTTATAGAATTTGGCAAAACACAAACTAGAGCATGCGGAACTGCTCCTGTCAAGTATGTACCTAAGCCAATCCATCCTTGATCTTTCAGCCATTTGTGAAAAGCAAGCATATCTTTTGCGTATGCTTTTCCACCACGACGCATATATAAATCTAAAGGTGTACGCATATAGAGGATTGGTTCTTTAATGTTCCGCGCCTTTAAGCCATTCATCAGCATACGAACCCAAAGATAATAATCTTCAAATAGATGGTATTTTTCGATATATCCTCCAGCCGCTTTTACCGCAGATTTCTTGAACATCACAGATGGATGATTGCAAGGATTTCTCTTCCGCGAGAAGGAAACAATCTCTTCGTGAGTTACCGGAAGTTCTCTTTTGCCAACAACGTTATCAATAGAATCAAGAAACTCGATAACCGTTCCGGAACACAAACTAATCTCTGGATGCTCTCCGAAAACAGTCAGTTGTCTCTCACATCGATCAGCAAAAGCGATATCATCCGAATCCATCCGGGCAACTGTCTCATGCTTACAATGCTTTAGCCCTTCATTAAGTGCTACTCCCAACCCACTGTTCTTTTCGAGCCGTACGACATGAAGCGTATCCGGATGCTCTTTCTTCATTTCCTCAATCACAGCATCCAGCCCTTCATTAAGTGGTCCATCACAGACAAGTACGAAATCATCTGTCGGAATTGTCTGATTCCAAATACTGTCCATTGCTGTACGCAGGTACTCGGCGTTCTCCTTGTGATAGACACTCATGAGAACGGAGTACTGATAATTATCCGAGCCCTTACTAACCACCTGTCATTTCTCCCTCGTTTTGGATGTTTTGAAATCATCCGGTTCCGATTGGCACAGTGCCAAGTAAATCCCCTCAAACAACACGAAATGCTCTGGAGGACAAAACAGCCTCCGGAGCGATATCGTCCACATTACCTTTTCATACTGGCCTGCATTTCAACCAGCTCCTTCTATCAGATCGTCCACACAAGCTCCCTTTGATACTCTACTTACAGAACTACCGAATTAAGGAACTCTTTTTTCACCATCCGCACAGGGCTCTGATCTCTCCAGGAAGCGTGTGGAAATCTACATATCCCTGTCCGGCCTCTTATTGCCTGAAACTATCAACGGTTTATACCCGTCTCCTTAATGTGCCTGTTCTTGCCTGAAACTATCGAAAGCACATAGTACAGACTGTTTCCCGGATATGAATTTGCTACATTACCCTGCCCTATTCTTAAAGCACTCCACCGAAAGCACACATACCTCTGTCCGCTCAAGAGCAGCCGATTATTTGTTCAGTCTGTCCTATTTTGTGACCGTTTCAGTGTCATTTTCTGTACTATCTGCTGCATTTTCGTAATCCATTGCGGTCGTTGCTCCAACAGCGACGCCCTCGGTGCTTTCAGACAAGAAGAGGATGCTTACAGTAGCGAACACAAGCATAAGATCTGTTAATAAATTCATATCGTTAATATAAAGCAAGTCAAATTCCAGTTTCTCATAAGGATCGGTATTGTACTTGCCATAAATCTGAGCGTAACCGGTTAATCCTGCCTTTACTTGCAATCTGAGTTTAAAATCAGGGATCGTTTTGTAGTACTGCTCTGCGATCTCCGGACGTTCAGGTCTCGGTCCGACAAAGCTCATATCGCCTTGCAGTATATTGAATAACTGGGGCAGTTCATCTAATCTGCACTTGCGAACAAATCTGCCGATAGGTGTAATACGGTCATCGTTATCCCCGGAACTGAGACGAGCTACGCCGTCTTTCTCTGCATCCACTCTCATGCTTCTGAATTTCCAGATTTTAAACTCTTTGCCACCCCTGGTCAGTCTTACTTGCTTGTATATGGCAGGACCGCCATCGTATAGCTTTATAGCTACAGCAGTTATAAGCATAACAGGGCTTAGAACAACAATTGCAACTAATGCAACCATAAAATCAAAGGCTCTTTTTGCAATCCTGTATTCAGGTCTGATAGTGCTTCTATTGACATAGAGGACCGGAGAGTCTAATGATTTGATGTGCTGGGCTTTCTGCATGATCACATCGCCAACATGTGGAAGGAAGAACCCCGGTATACCTTCCTCCTTGCAGTACTTAAGTATTCCGTTACGGCATTTACTGTTAACCCCGGCTACAAAGATAGCTTCATACCCAGATAGCTTATCTTTAAGGTCGGAGAAGCGTCCGTCGTATTGTAATTCTTCAGTGACTTTGTAGAGTCTGCCGCTTGGCTTACCGGTGATGCTGCCAAATCTGCGCTTATCTAATTCATTACGATATATTAGGATTGTTTTTTTAGTGGGATACAATTTGAAATAGTACATATTCGCAAAGTAAGACCACAATATATCAAGACAGCAAAAGCATATTATCATTAAAATAAACCAGAACGGATTATCCCAATGATCCCAGGCAATTGAGACCAGCATATAGATTGCAATAGTAGCGAATAATTGAGAAAGCACTTCCGAGAATGCTAATAACCGTATTCTGGTATAACCGAGAAGATAGCTATTATATGTTCGGTTGAAGAAAAACAGCATTATTGCAAACGCAAAGACTACAAAATAGTTGTATCTGAACCCGGCTTCAACCTCAGTAAATATCTTTCCGTAACGGAACATATACCAAAACAGATTGAATATGATCAAAGAGAGGATAAAGTGGAAAGCCTTAAATACTGTGATTAGCAGTTGCTTATAATGTTCTCTCTGTGATTTCTCATCCATATGTATTCCTGCTTAACCTACGCTGTATTCAGTAAGAGTCGGTGTAACTCTTACTACCGGCGATGCTGATGCATTAGGTGATGTAGTGACTATATATGTGAACACGACTGTTTCTTCCGGTTTGACAAAAAACTCAGGACAATATGCAACATCAAGACCTTCGTACTCTGTATTGCCGATCGTTATATCCTTCGTGCATTCAATATTCTCTATCGTGCCGCCTGCAGGTGCGAAGAAATAGATGATGGATTTCATGTCGCCTGCATATCTCGTGCTTGTGATATATCCGTTATTTCTGCCAAGGTCTAAGGTAGCCTGATCTACCGTATTTGTAAGCGTTACTGTGACAGGGTAAGAAACTGTTCCGTCTGCATTAGGAGCGCCCTCATCAACCTCTACTTTGAGGTCTACATAAGAACCAAGCTTGTTGGCTGCATTAATGCTGTAGTACACACCTATCTCAGATCCTACGGCTCCTGAATAACCCAGTTCTCTTACAGTCTGTTCTTCTGTCTCGTCATCCATCCACACCATGAAGGTTCGATCTTCTGCTGAACCTTCGAGGATCTCAAGAAGCTGCAATGAACTCTCCATATCAGGATTCTCCATTATCTTATCTTCGACAAGGTTTGCAGTTTCTGCAAACAGGGAATCGGTTATCTCATTTGCCTCTTCCAGTGATTCTGCATTGCCAAAATAATCAAAGTAAACATCGTGCTGCAGATACCAGACGCAATAATCTTCGTTAAGCGTAACTCCGTTAGATAAGGTCACGGGACCGGTAATGGACATAAGGCGCTGGATGATGTGTGGTGTCATGGAGATTACGCCATCAGGAGTGACTCCCGATTCAAGGGCGTAAGAACTCGCCCAGATCTCTGCTACTCTAGGGAAATCCGGATTAGCGGATGCGCTCCTAGCCTTTGCGGCGTACCAATCCTCGCGGAAGAGCTCGATCTCTGCATCGCTAAATTCGATGTCGGGATCGAATTCCTGAGGGATCATGTTAACAACCGCAGTGAAATCTCCAAACTTCAAGATGCCGTCTTCAATGGTTAGAGTGCCGACAGAACCGGGGTAGCCGCCGCAGGCACGGATCTCGGCACTATTCTGAGCTACTATAAGATACATCTTATCCGAACCGTCGCCGATAAATGCCTTAAGCAGCGGTTCATACTCGTCAAACCGGTCAAGAAGCGCTGTCATCTCATTAAGCTTATCCTTAAGTTTATTTGCCTGCTCAGGATTATTCGCAAGCAGCTTGCCTTCGTTAAGGAGCGTGCTTAACTCACCTATATAAGGTCTGATCTCCGTATCAAGCTCCATATAAGCCATTATTACCGTTGTATCAATGCCGCCGTCTGCTTTAAGAGATGAATAAGGCTTTAATGTTACGCACTCTGCAATAGGTCTAAGTACTTCATCGGGGGCACGCTTGATAAGAGGCATAAAACCTTCTATCTGCGCAGGCATAACTCTGTATTTGCTTATTACTGATTCAAGCTCCGGAGTGTTAAATGTCGGGATGGCATTAAGATCAGCCATAACACTTTCTACTGCAGGACAAAGCGTATCGATCATGTCCGAATACAGATAGAGTTTAGCGCCCATCTCGGGACCCATATTATCGAGATCAATGACATCAGCCGTTATCGGACCGGACTCTTTGATGTACTCTGATGCCGGCTTAAGCACCGTATCAGATGCCTTATCGACCAGATCCAGGCACATCACACAAGTATCCATATCGTGTCCGAGATCAGGGATCATGTGCGGGATCTTCCACTGCGGTTCTGCCAAGGTGCTTCTCATCGAAGTAGAGGTATTATCTATAACGGCAATCGCATTATCTGCGGCAGCGCTATCACCTGTCTTAAGCGCTTCAATACACAGAGCGATCGAACTCTTCAATGTAGAAGCATCATCCTTGAGCCTCATTGCTTCAGTATAGTAGTTCTTGAATGCTAATATGCCGGCAAGCACAAGAACCAGTATTATCGTAATTATTATAAAAGTACGGGTCGCTACCAGTTTATCCTGATTTCTCGATCTGGAGCGTCTGTGCTTTACCTTATATTTATTTTTACTCATTTTTCTTTTTGCTTATCCCTATGTTAATTATTCCGTTATTAGAAACCAAAATTGAAGAAATCATCCTGAGGCGCTACGCCTCTGCTGATATGCGTATCAGACATTGCAGCGTTGTATATCATTGCATTCGTCTTAAGCACTTTCCTGAGCTGCTGCTCGTATCCGCTGCTTAATATCTGCTCTATCGCAGGACGCATGTTGGGTACTCGCTTAGTCAGATTATGTGCATCCGTACCTATTGCCTGCATCGTACCGGTCTTAAGCAGGTGTGTTACAAGTTTCGCGGTATTGCCGTGCTTTAAGAAGCAACCACTGTTGACCTGTACGATCACGCCGATATTTATGAGCTGCTCTATTGTCTTGGCATCGTTGAATTCAAAGAATCTCTCAATGTGAGCTATGACGGGCACGATCCCCCTTGAGCTCTGCAGAACTTTGATCTCCCTTAGTACACTCGGATTCCACTCGGTAAAAGGCATCTCGAGGAGCAGATATTTGGATGTGCCATAGCAAAGTCTCCAGACATCCGCATCTGCGGCAATGCCCTTATAGTATGCGACCTCGGCAGCAAGCCCTATATTCCCGGCAAACTGCCCGAGCCCGGCGGAATTCATGGCATTGATGAGTTCATTATACGCAGCCTGCCTCCTAGAGCAGAAGGTGTCTATGCTCTCCCTGGCGTAGTAGTGAGGTGTTGCTATCGTACCGATGCAACCCTGTCTCATCTGCATCTTCAGGAATTCGACAGACTCGCCCACGGTCTGGCAGCCGTCGTCAACGCCGGGCAGGAAGTGGCTGTGAATATCGTGGAAATGGTAATTCATTATCGTCTGTAGTAACTCTTATAGTATGACTTATAGTAGCCCGCACTGTCTTCCTTGGCATCGTTATAGATGAAGCCAAGGACTTTGGCATTTGCTCTCTTAAGAGAATCGAGGGTCTCGCTGATCGCTCTGTAATCGGATACATCGTGTCTTACAACGATAATGTATCCGTCAGAGACTCTGCTCAAGATAAGACCGTCTGTTACGGCTGTGATAGGTGTCGTATCGAGGATGATGTAGTCGTAGTAGCTGCGCATCCTGTCTATAAGCAGCTTCATCTGATCCGATGCAAGAAGCCATGTCGGATCCGGAGGAATAGAACCTGCATTGAGCACATCGATCCCGTACTTTGGCAGCCTGACAAAGGCATCGCCTGCGGTGCACTGACCGGACAGCAGATTGGACAGACCCAGTCTATTGGTTATCTTGAGTCTCATCCCTATCGTCGGCATTCTCAGATCGCAATCGATAAGAAGTGTCTTCTTGCCGAGCTGCGAGAATGCAAGCGCAAGATTTATTGCATTGATCGATTTGCCTTCGTGCATAACAGACGATGTAACATTTATTACCTTGCACTTAGAACCCGGTATCGAGAATATCACATTGGTCCTTAGCGCCTTGTACGCTTCCTGGAGCGGCCATGGAGATGTCTGGGACAGGATCTCGTCTGTTGATGTATCGATATGTCTTGTTAAATGCGGTTTCTTCTTAGCCATCTTATCGCCCTCTTATTCAGCTTCCTTTGCTGCGGGCTTATTCTTGCCCACAGAGTGTGAATAGTAGTATTTGTTATCTTTGTTTTGTGATGCCTCTTCAAAATTCGGTATAGTACCTATGACCGATACCCCGAATTTCTCTTCGAGCTCTCTCTCGCTCTTAACGGTTGTATCTGTGATGCTCCTGATGATCACTACGGCAGCGGCCAGGACAAAACCTACCAAAGCGCCTACGATCGCATTTTTGCTGAGGCTCGGTGAGTACCTTGACTCAGGAAGCACCGGGTAGCTTACGATCTTCATTGAAGAACCTTCGACGATCTCTGCCAGATTCTCAGGCGCGATCTTAACGATAGAATCAGCTATTGCTTTTGCATCCTGCTTGTTCTTCATTGTGATATATACGTTGATCAGTGAAGTGTTAGCCTCAACATTTGTCTCGATGCAGGATGTAACCTGATCGTAAGTGTAATTGAGACCGCTGTCTTTAATAGCCCCTTCGATGATGGGTCTGCTTATGATTATGGACGCATATGTCCTGGTGAGCTGCTGCTGCGCCGTGGTATCACCATTACTGATTGCTTCTGCCACTTCAGCGTTGGCTTCAGTCCTGTTGTTAACATATGCGGTAAAGCTTGACCTGTACTTGGGGCTGATAAACAGGACGGTGATGATCAGCGCCAAAAGCGAGCCTATTATCGCCATAAAGATTATGCCGACCTTATGCTCCCATAAGACCAGCAGCAACTTAACTATATCTATCGACTCTTCGTCATCAGATATGTCCGATGTGATAGCTTTGTCATTAATGCTCATTATGATTCTCCAAATTTGTATGCTGCGCTACTACGACTGATAACAGTCATAGTAAATTAAATCTATATCCTTCAGATATATAACAGCGCGCTATGCGACGACTGCTAATATCCGCTCTCCTCCGACGGTATGCATTACACAACACCGTACCCAGTCTCATTCCGTCTATAGACAGATATAAGTCTCTATTATTTTGTAATAGTGTGATTACAAGCAGCTGCTGCGGGCTGCGACAAAAACAGACCTCCTCCAAGTTCATCAGATGGTGTCTAATGAACATTAGATGTGTGTATCTACAATACACACATCTTCTGATATGCGTAGTATATCAGCGCCTTTTTTGGTGATATCGCGCATCTCCTGCAAGCATAAAAAAACAGCGCCTCCTTTTTGGGGAGACGCTGTAATTGTTGGATTAAACCGGTAGGAGAAGTATTACTCCTTGACACCACCTGCGGATACACCGGAAATGATGTAACGCTGCAGGAAGATGTAGACAACGATGATCGGGAATACAGATGCTGAAAGACCTGTGTAGATCATACCATAGTCTACGTAACGGTCACCGTAGAGCTGTGCTACCATGAGCGGGATTGTCTTATCTTCATTCTTGCTCAAGAGGATTGAAGGAGCAAAGAAGTTGTTCCAAGATCCGAGGAAGCTGAAGATACCCTGTGTAGCGAGAGCCGGAACCATGATCGGGAGGCAGATCCTGTTGAATGTAAAGAACTCGCCTGCGCCGTCGATTCTGGACGCTTCAATGATTTCCTTAGAAAGCGATGTATCAAGATACTGCTTAATGAAGAATACTGTTGAAGGTGCTGCGATTGCAGGGAGGATCAGGGGCCACTTTGTACCGAGGAGGTGCATAGCGCTCATCTCACGATAGAAACCTGTAATGTTTACAGCTGTAGGAACCATCATTACGCCTACGATTACTGCAAAGAGTGCCTTCTGTCCCTTGAAGCTGTATACGGAAAGTCCGTATGCAGTCATAGCTGAGAAGTAAACTGTAAGTGCAGTAGCAGATGTAGAAATAATGAATGAGTTCAGGAATCCGACAGGGAAGCTGAATGAAGCTCTTGCCTGAAGGCTGGACCAGTTCGTTATAAGCTGCTTGATACCACCAGGGATCTTAGGCCAAAGCTTGATTCCGGACTGGATTGAGAATGAATCCCAAGTAGCGTTCATGAACATGAACCAGAACGGAATTACAGCGAGGATCGCGAAGAAGATAACTACTACGTAAACGAGTGTACTGTAAGCCTTAATCGAAGCTGATTTACTCTTAAGTTTAGGTTCATTATTACTCATTACTTTGTACCTCCCTTCTTCATGATTTTCTTAGCCTTTGCTGCATCCTTATCTCTCATGATGTAGAAGATAACGATTGAAAGGATAGTTGTAACGATGAACAGGAGCACTGAAACCGCAGAAGCGATACCAACGAGCTTGACGTCCTGCTTACCGAATGCTGCAGCGTTTACATACATGAGCACTGTACGGATAGAAGGAATCATGACACCGTTGAAGTTAACGAGTGCAGGGTTCATGTTGAGGTTCTGAGGGATATCGAACATCTGGAGACCACCGATGAGGGAAGTAACCAAGGTGTAGAGGATGATAGGTCTCAGAAGCGGGAGTGTGATCTTTGTGTAAGTCTGGAATGAGCTTGCACCGTCGAGCTGTGCAGATTCATAGATTGACTCGTTGATCGATGTGATACCAGCAATGAGAACGATCATTGTGTTACCATACCACATCCAGAAGTTGATGAAGCAAACGATCAATCTTGTAGCCCAAGGACTTGCAAAGAAGTTGTAACCATCTTCATCACCGAATGCACGTAATACGAGCTGTGATGCTGAGAGAGCACCACCGGATGAATATGAGAAGAGTCTTCTGAAGAAGATAGCGATTGTAGCTGCTGTGATAACGTTAGGTAAGTACATCAAAGCCTTCATTGCACTGAGACCCTTGAGGCTGAGCTTAACATCTGTAAACCAAGCTGAGAGGAGGAGTGCGAGGAGGATCTGAGGTATGAAACCGATGATCCACATAACAGCTGTTGTAACAAACGCACCTGCTACATAGCTGAATCTTGTCTTGTTGGAGAAGATCTCCTTGTAGTTGTCGAGGCCGATAGAGATGTACATCTTCTTAGCATTTACTTCCTCGAGAACGCCCTTAGGATCGGAGATGATGGACTCATTCTTCTCGATCTCGAGCTCAACCTTTCTCAAGTTGATATATGCCTTATAAGTATCTGTACCTACAACGGATTCAGGATTCTCGATTCCTGCAGCAATATCTGCTGCGCGAGCTGTGTCATATGCAGCCTGAACATCAGGGAGCTCTGCCTTAGCATCAGCAATCTTCTCTTCAGCCTTAGCTACACGCTCAGCCTTACGCTGTTCGTCGATCTCGTTGTACTTGTCCATTGTGAGGACGTCAGCCATTCCGACAGCTGCCTTGTAATCCTTATACTTGCTGATGTCGAACTTGCCTGAGTAAGTAATGTACTTATCGACTTCAACGCCCATACCGATGAGCTTTGTTCTTGCTCCGAGCTCATAGTAGGAACCGAAGCTTGAGATCTGCATAGCTGCTGCGATCTCAACAGGGTTAGACTCATAAGGAGTCTCTGCGCTTACGTAATTGCTATCGTAAACTGCAAGGAAGTTGTTTCCGGTCTGATCGTCGGAAACTACAACTTCTCCACCCTTGATAGTGAGAACCTCAGCGCTGATGATGCCGGCATCATTGAAATCCTTGATATCAGCATAGAGCTGATCCATGTTATCAGTAAGAGCCTTGGAACCATCAACATAGCTTGCGAGCTCTGAATAAGAGTTGGAGTTGTTGATCGTATCCTTCCAAACCTCTGCCTTGAGATATGTCTCAACATCAGAGATAAAAGGAACTGCAATAATCGGATCAATACTTGAACCGTCTTCTGCAGTAATGGAAGGCTTGTTAAGGTTAGAAATCAGATAGTAGAAAGCCGGATCAGCCATAGAAGCTTCGCCGTCTGTGATCGCATCAAAATAATCCTTGAGGGATGTATAAGATGTCTTTGAGAGGAGATAGTCAATAACTATCTGCTTGTCGCCGCTAAATGTCTCAGAATCAAGACTTGCAACGAATTTGACATAATCGTCGCTTGCGATGATCGTCTCAGGTGTAACTGCTGTTGTCTCTTCACCCTCTTCTGCTGTCTCAGCATTAACGATAGCGTCAAGTGCTGTAGCGTAGGATGCAAGCTTATCAGTAAGTGTGATAGATACATCAGAGAAACCCGATCTCCATGCCTTGATCTCGTCATAGCTTGCCTGGGAAACCTGTCCTACATCCTTCTGATCAAGAGCAGCCTGAAGTTCAGAAACTGTTGTTGATGAGAAGCCTGCAGAAGGTCCGATGCTTATAATCGCATTCATGCCGTCTTCATCAAGGGGATGATATCTGTCCGCATAATCCTGTGCTGAGAAGAAGTTTCTGATCTTGTTGTATCCAGCAGAATCGATTCCGATCTTGGAAAGATCGTCATAAACTTCATTCAGATCGAGGTAACGGTCGTAATAAACTTCCTTGTTTGCGAAACCCCAGAAACCTGAAGTTGTAGCCTGCATGTTCGCTGTTGAATACCAGAATGTGGTAAGGAGCGGATAGAGGCTGAAGATGCAGTATGCAATTACAAACGGCGCGACGAAAATATATCCAAAACGGGAATAGCTCATTCCCTTATGGGTTCTGTTCGTATTTGCCATCTTTGTTACTCTCCAAATTTTGCCAATTGTGAAATTAAGTTGTTGTAATAGTTGTTAATAAAGGAAATGCGGGACAGGGTTTTGTCCCTGCCCCGCACAAGTACCTAGTTAATTATTTAATCCGGTTAAGAATTAGATAATTCCAGCTTCCTCAAGAGCTGCCTCGAACTGTGTCTCAGCATCAGGAACAGAAGCGATGTCACCCTGAACGTAAGAATTTACGATTGTGTTGAATGCATCGTTGATAGCCTGATCGTTCTCGCCAACTGTAGAGTTGTCGATTGTTGTAGCTGCTGCAAGGAGAGCCGGGAGAGGGTTCTGACCACCGAGGTTCTCAACGCCGAATGAATCGTCACCAGCGAGCTCTGTCATGATGGAGATGTTGTTAACGAACTCGCCGCCCTCAGCCATATCCTGGAGGTTAGCTTCGTCGATAGCGATGTCTCTCATGATCTGAGCAACAGAAGCCTTCATGTCGCAGTATGTGGATGCCATCATCCATGTACCACCCCAGAAGAAGTTACCAGGAGCTGTTGTGATTCCCCAGTCACCCTTTGTAGGGTTGGAACCATCCTGGAAGCCCATGCAGAAGTTTAAGAGCCACATAGGTCCCCAATATGTAACAACAGTCTGATTTGCCATGTTTGCGTTCCAAGCATCGCCCCACTGGCTTGTCTGGAATGTGAGGTCCTCATCATAGAGAGCCTTAGCCATGTCAAAGTAATCTTCCATTACAGGATCGATGTAGAGCTCACCGTCTACGATCCAACCCTGCTCACGTGTGTTGAGATAAGCTCTCCAAACGTCATCAAGACCGGAAACGATCTTAACTTCGCCGTTAGAAGCTGTGTTTACTTCACGAGCTGATTCAAGGAATGCATCCCATGTAGCGAACTTAGCTGCGAGCTCGTCAGGATCCTGTGTGCCGAGGTATGTCTCTGCGAGTGTTCTGTTGTAGAAAACACCGCAAGGGCAAGCCTGCCATGCGAGACCCTTGATTACATTGTCATTGTCTGTAGCGAACTGAAGTGTGTAGTTGTACATTTCAGAAAGCTCATCGTAAGAAATGCCGAGGTCATTGATAGGGAGAGTGTTGTCAGAGTTCATGTACTTTGAAGCATAGTCTGCATCGCATACAAAGAGGTCAGGTGCATCTTCACCAGAATCAAGAACCTGGTCAAGCTTTGCCTGATAGCTGTTAGACTCTGTAAGAACAGGATCTCCGATGTCAACCTGAGAATACTTAGCTACGAGACCAGGGAACTCATCGTTCCAGCCGTATACGAGTACTCCATCGCCCTCATCAGAAACATCAGCAACTGTAAGCTCTGTGAACTCAGAAACCTGAGCCTCAGGAGCCTGAGATTCGGGTGCTGCTGTTGTAGCATCAGATGCATCGGGAGCTGCTGTTGTAGCCTCAGAAGCATCAGAAGCTGCAGAAGCGTCAGACTCATTTGTCTTATCGCAAGCTGCAACAACACCAAGAACCATTGCCAATGACAATGTCAAAGCAATAATCTTCTTTGTCTTCATTTGTTTTGCCTCCTCATTAATAAGGTTTTATTTTCTGTCCGTTAGGACCAAAGTTTGCTTGCGCCGAGGCCTTACCCTCACCCGCGATCCGCCTGCCTTAAACACAGAATGTCTAAAAACGCGAATTCTTACAGAAGCATATTACAACAATTTACACAGATATGCAATCGTTTTTTATGCAATCGGTTCAATGCCACACTTTTGAGCTCGAACTTTCCGTGCAAATATCCTAATCGATCTGGAATACCAGGGCTCCGTATCTGTTAAGGAAAGCCCCGTAATCGTTCATATCTATGGTCGTGTGCAGCAACTCTCCGTCTGCCTCGCCATACAATACAGCTGTTGCTATACCTGAACCGGACTGCTGGGCTGCGATAAAGATACTCTCTATGTCATCAGCCTTGATCTCATCCTTCTCTTCAGCATCAGGGAGTGAATTAACATCTGATGCGAGCTTGTCCTTGAAAGCCTGCGTCAGTGCCGAAGGGTCTATAGCTATAGTGTTTACATTTATATACTGGCCTGTGAGCATATCGAAGGTAGCGCTGTACACATATCTTCCTGCCTGATCATCAGGAGCCGTATATTCGTATGTCATTATTACCGTATAGAGTCTGCCGTTATCGGAGTCGCTGTAGTCGACGCTGACAGAATAAGGTTCCTCGGGCAGGAGTCCTGTAAGCTCATACTCGGCCTCAGCCTCGCTGCAAACCCTGCTGTATACGCCGCAGGCTTCCTGATATACGCCGTCTGTTATAAGGTTTATGGCATTCTGAACTGCTTCGTTGTCTTTATTGGATACAACTCCCCTTATGCCGCTAAAGCCTGCCAGCTCGTCACCGTCTTCAGTAAGGTAGGTCTCGCCGAACTCCTCGTACTCAACTTTAAAATCAGCTGTTACGGATACTTCGGTAAGTTCCGAGAAATCCACTCTCTCGATCAGGGGCGTAGGAGAGGGAGTGGGAGTAGGCGTAGATGTGGGCGAAGGTGTAGGGGTTTCTGTCGCTGTAGGCTCAGGAGTGGGAGTTACCGTTACTGTTTCCGCCTTCTGGGTTTCCTCAGTTTCTTCTGTCTCCTCTGCTTCTGTCTCTTCTGTGTAGCCTGTTATCTGGCCCAGGCCGTCGCCTACTGCATCAAGTCCGCGGCTTAATCCGTCGTAGTCTACCGCGCATGCACCGATGGCAATGCTGCTCATGAGAACAACACTTACAGCTGCAACAATGCTTCTTTGATCACTAGTCTTAACCATTCTTCTCATAAGATGCCTTCCTTTATTCAGTGATTATCAATTTGCTGTTTCTTCTTACCGCTGAGAACAGGACGCCTGAGGAGCCGCCGCCCTTCCTTATAAGGATCTTACCTTTTGATCCTGCAAGATATGCGGCAGCTGTTGCGCCGTCAAATATCTTCTCGGGGGCAAATGTAGGTTCGAGAGGGAGTCTTACCTCCGAGATCTGCTTTGAAGACAGGGCCATTATCGAAGCTCCGAATCCGTCTGCTATGGCCTTTATCACTTCGCTGTCCCTTGCTGACTGGGATACTGCTATGGTCCCGACTGATGCAGGATCTATGCCGTGGTTTATAAGGGAACTGTTTACTATATCTGCTGCGTACTGGGGGTCCACCTTAGCCTTGAGCTCTATGCCGAGGCATACAAGCGGTGGTGTCAGGATCAGTGTCTTGGCCGGCTTTGCTTCAGGCATCTTGGAACAGGTGATAAATACGGCCGGATCAGTATTCGTCTCGGATTCGCACTCTATATATGCCCTCATGAGACTTGCCCTTGCTTCAGCCGGGAATACGTTCACCCCGTAAACAAGGCTGTCTAAGACGGGCTCTGCGAGAGATACCGGAATGTCTGAATATATGTTGACCTTGCCGCCCTGCTTTATGCGCCTGCTGATCTCGGATAAGAGTCCCTGATCTGAGACCTTCATCGAATAGTTCCTTATGCAGTATTCAAGATCGGTAACGATCCCTGCTCTGCTGCCAAATGAGGTAAAGCAGGATGGGCCGAATACAGAGGCGATCTGTTTTGCCATATTCTGGCAATCGTCCGGGAGCATATCTCCGTATCTTAGTACAGATACAAAAGCACCTTCGGGAGAGCAGCATACTACGGGGATCCCTGACATCCTGCTGGATATGGCATCCGTAAGGATACCGCAGGCTGCTTCAAGCGGCAGGAGCAAAACTATGACCGCATCTGTCTTGCTCTCCGGAACCTCTATCCCCGCAGAGTACAGATCGCCGCCTGTGATCCATGTGCCTCCGATCTTATCTATCAGCTTACCGCCTGATATCTTGGCACTTTCTGATCTTCCATAACAGAGTAAATACATTAGACATGCCCTCCGCTTGTCGTAGATAAGACCACAATAACACACTTTGCCAAAAATACCGAGGGCACCTCGGAAAATCCGAAGTGCCCTCGACATGGAATAAGGGATAGATAAAGAAAATGAACTAATTAAATATGCCCTTAAGCATATAGAAAGATAATAACAAGGAGAAGGGGTTTGGTCAAATCATTTTTTGCTCTTGGTCTTGAGCTGATGGACAAATCCCAGTACCGTGAATATCAATACGACAACAGCGCCCGCCTGGACCATGCTCCCGGTAAATGAAGACCCCAGGATAACCTGCTCTATGTTCTGCACAGACTCCCCGGAGAGGAACTGGGTATAAAGGACCGGGGTGAGCACCGAGGATATTATCCTCGCACCCACGAGAGCGGTAAACAGACTTATGGTCCATTTCTGCGCATAATAGACCGCTATACCTATAAGAGCTCCTGCAGCAAGACCTACGAGCAGAGCTGCAACGCCCTTGCCGGCAGTGATCTCAGAAGCAGCGCCCCTGTAATCCGAATATATCCACCAGCCGATATATAAAGATGCGGCGATAACCAGCACCTTCAGATAGAGCCAGAAGGCAAGAGAGGCAAAAGCTACCGTAAAGAGTATTATGATCACGATCTTAGCTAAAGTAGCATTTTCCGCAAATATCGGTGCAAGCTGCTCGGATACCAAGGATCCTGCAATAAAGCCTATTGCGCCGCCGATAAGACCCAGGCTCAGCCTGAAGAAGTTATAGCCTGCAAAACAGACAAAGCAGCCGATTGCCACTATGAGCACGGCGATCAGTATATCAGTCAAGCTCTAATACCTCCCTGACTTCATCTACGCTTGTGCATCTGCAAAGTGCGGTCTTGAGCATAGCTGCGCCCTCCATACCCTTAACATAGAAGGGCATAACGCTCCTCATCTCTCTTACTGCCACATCTTCGCGCAGATAGCCGGTCCTTCCTATAAGCTCCTCCATAAGAAGCTCCTTACGGATACTATCAGACGGCGGGGTAAAAGTTTCGCCTGCCATCTCCTTTCTTATCCGTTCAAAGACCATCGGATCTCCTCTTGCTGCCCTGCCTACCATAAGGCCGTCTGCGCCCGTTTGTTCAAGCATACTTAAAGCGCTCCTGCCGTCTTTGATATCGCCGTTAGCAAAAAACGGTATATCAAAGCTCTTTACCGCTTCTCTCATAACTGCTATCGCTTCTATATCAGCCTCGCCGGAATACATCTGCGGTCTTGTCCTGCCGTGAACGCAGAGCATGTCGCAGCCTTCGGATGCCACGGCTCTTGCAAGCTCAGGCACTCCCTTATCCCCGGCTTCAAAACCTGTTCTGGTCTTGACGGTAACCGGGATGTCTCTTCCTATATCTCTTATTGCCTCCTTGCAGGCTCTTACTATCGATGCCGCAAGCTTCGGATCCGTCATAAGGAAGGATCCCGATCCGGTCTTTACCACCTTGGGCACCGGGCATCCCATATTTATATCGATTATCGAGACTCCGGTAAGTCTGGGGTCTTTGTCTATTGCAAAGACGGCTTCCCTAAAGTCCACGGGATCCGTACCAAAGAGCTGTATCGCACAGATGCCCTCTTTGTCCGGGTCTATACGCATGTATCGGAAGGACTTGTCTATGCCGCTGAACCTTATGGATCTGGCACTTGCAAGTTCCGTGGGAGCATAAGAGCTCCCGTATCTTTTGCACATTATCCTGAATGGCAGGCTCGAAAAGCCCGCCATCGGCGCAAGGCAGACCGGATCCGTCAGTTTTATGCTTCCTATGCAAACTTGTCTCATATAAAGCAAATTGTAACCCTTTTTTTACTTGAAATAATAACAATTAGAGGACAAAATAGTAGTCGTAAATATGAGAGGTATTATATATGGAAGATTGTTTGGTTTACTTTTTTACAGGGTTTCTCGGGAGCGGTAAGACATCTTGTATCTGCTCCTGGCTCGACGGAGAGAATTTCGGTGGCCGCAGATCGGTAGTTATCAATACCGAGGAAGGCGAGGAAGAATACCTCAAGGAGCACTACCCTGCTTCTGACCCCGCGGTCTACAACTGCGAGACTACGGACATCACCAAGGAATTCATGTTCGACATAGAGGAGAAACATCATCCGGAGCTGATCTTTATCGAATGGAACGGCTCCGTATCCCCTGCTGAGTTCTTCGACAAGGTGGATGTTCCCCAAAGATGGGCCCTTGCAGCCTCGATAGTAGTTGTAGACTGCTCAACCTACGGTGATTACTACAGGAATATGCAGACTTTCTTTGCAGACTACTACAGAAACTGCGATACGGTCATATTCAACAGGGTCGATCCCCAGAATGACAACCTTCCCAAGCTTAGAGCATCAGTAAAGGCAGTTAACCCTTCTGTCTCCATCAACTTTGTAAGCAAGGACAACACTATAGTCCGTATCGAGGACCACCTGCCCTACGACCTGTCCCAGAATCCCTGCAACATCGCAGCTGAGGACTTTGGCCTTTTCTATACGGATGCCTTCGACAATGTTCAGAGGTACAACGGCAAGAGAGTGTCCCTGATAGGCCAGGCAGTAGTTCCCAGGGAGATGCAGGGCAAAGCCTTCGGTCTTCAGCGTCAGGCTTACACATGCTGTGCAGCCGATGTAGGACTTATGGGCATAATCTGCATGTACAAATACGGCAGCAATTTCCCTGCAGGGCAGTGGCTCAAGGTTACGGGAACCGTGGGATATTTCGAGGACAGAGATGAGAACGGAGACAGATTCCTGGTCCCCTGCATCAATGTGGATGACTATGCCATTACCTCCGAACCTGAGAATGCTATAATCTATTTTAATTAGGTAGTATATAAATTAAGAAAGAAGGATATATAAAGATGACAAAAGTAGACATTTTCTCCGGTTTCCTTGGAGCCGGCAAGACAACACTGATCAAGAAGCTTATTGCTGACGGTTATAATGGAGCAAAGCTCGTCCTCATCGAGAACGAATTCGGTCAGATCGGTATCGACGGCGGATTCCTTAAGGAGTCAGGCATCGAGATCACCGAGATGAACTCCGGCTGCATCTGCTGCAGCCTCGTGGGAGACTTCGGCACCGCCCTTCAGGAAGTTATCGATAAGTACAGCCCGGACAGGATCCTCATCGAGCCCTCCGGCGTCGGCAAGCTCTCAGACGTAGTTGCTGCCGTTAAGCGTGTTGAAGGCACGGAGATCTGTGGAACAGTTACGGTCATCGATGCTTCAAAGTGCAAGATGTACCTTAAGAACTTCAAGGAATTCTACGAAAACCAGATCAAGTATGCCGGCACCATCATCTTAAGCCGTACAGACGGTATCGATCCTGCCAAGTTAGAGCTCGCTATCTCCCTCATCAAGGAGATCAACGACCATTCGCAGATCATCACAACACCCTGGGATCAGCTGGCAGGCACCCAGATCCTCAAGGCTATCGAGGAGCCTATTACGGCTGCAGATATGGCACAGGCCCTTCTTGAAGCTGAGCAAAATGAGCATGAACATGCACACCACCATCACCATCATGACGATGATGAGCATGAGCACGAGCATCACCATCATCACGACCATGACGACGATGATGAGGATGAACATGAGCATCACCACCATGATCACGATGAGGAAGAGCACGAGCACCACCATCACCACCATGCTGATGAGATCTTCGATTCCGTCGGCTTCGAGACAACCAAAGCATATACAAAGGAAGCTATAGAGCAGGCTCTTGCAGATCTTGATTCCGGCAAGTACGGTCAGATCCTCCGTGCCAAGGGCATCGTAGCAGGCGAAGGCACTGACTGGATCCATTTCGACTATGTTCCCGAAGAATCTGACGTAAGATTCGGTCCTGCAGATGTAACAGGCAAGCTCTGCGTTATCGGAGCTGAGGTAAATAAGGACGCGATCAAGACATTATTCGGTTTATGATCTAAAGTAGATCTCGGGGGATAACAGCAGATGAAAAAAGTCGGACTGAAGATAATAATCGTTGGAGCCGGCAAGGTGGGCCGTACGCTTGCAGTAAGACTCACTGACGAAGGCCACGATATCATTATGATCGACAAAGCAGAGGAGAGACTTGAGGACCTGCAGAAGAATACCGACTGCATGACCCTTCAAGGCTCCGGCTCAAGCCACGATACGCTTGAAGAGGCAGGTCTTGCAGAGGCTGATCTTTTTATCGCGGTAACGGACTCAGACGAGCTCAACCTGCTCTGCTGCACCATCGCCAAGCAGTTTAACCCGGGACTTTCTACCATAGCAAGAGTAAGAGATCCTGACTACGGCAACGAGATACCATACTTAAGGAACAAGCTCGGTATCGATATGATCATCAACCCCGAGTTCGAGGCAGCCGTAGAGGCGGCCCGACTCCTCCTGCTCCCTGCTGCCATTTCCATCAATACATTCGCCCACGGAAGCGCAGAGCTCATTAAGATCAAGCTGCCCGAAGACAATATGTTAGACGGCAAGGATATCGCATATCTCGGTAAACATATAACCAATAATCTGGTAATCGTAGGTGTTGAGCGGGGAGACGAAGTAACCATCCCTAACGGAAGCTTCGTCCTTAAGGGCGGAGATGTCATCTCCTTCGTATCATCCCGTAAGGTATGCCTTCAGTTCCTCAAGGCCATAGGCTTTAATACAAGGGCTGTACACGATACTATGATAATCGGCGGAGGCAAGTCCGCATTCTATCTTGCAGACCAGCTTATAAGATCCGGCATTGATGTCAGGATAATAGAGAAGAGTGAAGACAGATGTGAATACCTGAGCACCGTCCTCCCTAAGGCCAATATCCTTAACGGCGACGGTATCGATGTCGACTTCCTCGAAGAGGCGGGCATCGCAGATGTGGAATCTCTCGTTGCCCTTACCGGTATCGACGAAGAGAACATAATGCTTACCCTTCACGCCAAGCGCGTATCCAATGCCAAGGTGGTAACCAAGATCAACAGGATAGCTTTTACCCAGGTAATAAGCAGCCTGAATCTCGGATCTGTTATCTATCCCAAATACATTACAGCCGAGACCATAATATCCTACGTAAGGGCCAAGCAGGCATCCATAGGATCCAACGTCGAAGTAATGTATCAGCTCTTAGACGGTAATGCCGAGGCAATAGAATTCAAGGTCAAGGAGGAGTCTTCCGTAACGGGCATTCCCCTCAAGGACCTGAATATCAAGAGCGATGTTATCATCTCCTTTATCAGCCACAACGGCAAGCTCATTATCCCTACCGGTAATGACGTAATAAGCGAAGGCGACAACGTTATGATAGTTACAACTCAGAAAGGATTCACTGAACTTCAGGATATAATGCGATGAATCTAAAGATGTATGTATTCGTAACCGGCAAGGTTATGATAATCCTCGGAGCTTTGATGCTGATCCCTGTCATAACGGGCCTTATCTATCAGGAATACGATAATGTGCTCGTCTACATAATAACAGCAGCATTCTCCCTGATCGCAGGTTTCCTGATATCCCTTAAGAAGCCTTCTTATACCAAGATCTTTCTTAAAGACAGCCTTGTGATCACGGCTCTGTCCTGGATAGTAATGTCTCTTATAGGATGTATCCCCTTCATCATGACAGGAGAGATCCCCAGCTTTACCAATGCGATGTTTGAGACAGTATCCGGCTTTACTACCACCGGTGCTTCTATCCTGTCCAATGTGGAAGGTCTCAGCCATATATCTCTTCTGTGGAGATCCCTTACCCATTGGATCGGCGGTATGGGTGTTCTGGTATTCCTTCTTGCCGTAGTTCCTATGGCAGGCGGCACCAACATGAACCTCATGAGAGCTGAGAGCCCCGGACCGTCAGTCGGCAAACTGGTCCCCAAGGTCCGATCCACCGCCAAGGCACTGTATCTTATATACCTGGCATTAACCATATTAGAGATAGTCGTCCTCATCCTTTGCAGGATGCCGGTATTTGACAGTCTCTGCACAGCCTTCGGAACCGCAGGTACAGGCGGCTTCGGCATTAAGAATGACAGCTTCGCCTCTTACTCTCCCCTTATACAATGGGTCGTAACGGTATTCATGATCCTCTTTGGTGTAAACTTCAACTTCTACTATCTGGTTATAACCAGGCAGATAGTAAAGAGCCTCAAGATGGAGGAGGTCAGAGCTTATTTCCTCATAGTCATAGGCTCAGCCATAGTTATCGCCATAAACATCTACCATATATACGGCAATGTAAAGGATGCATTGAGACATTCCTTCTTCCAGGTGGCTACGGTAATAACCACCACAGGATTTGCCACAACGGATTTTGACCAGTGGCCCACTCTGTCCAAATGCATAATGGTAATGCTCATGTTTGTCGGAGCCTGCGCAGGTTCTACCGGCGGCGGCATCAAGGTAGCCAGACTGCTTATGAGGATCAAGACATTTACAAGAGAGATAGACAGCTGCATCCACCCCAATAACATCAAGACGATACAGATCGACGGCAAGCCTGTAGACAACGACACGATCAGATCCGTAAATGCGTTCTGCATGACATTTGTGGCGGTATTCTCACTGTCGCTCCTGATAATATCCATCGAAGGACATGACCTCATCACGAGCTTTACGGCCATTGCGGCAACCATAAATAATATCGGGCCGGGTCTTGCCCTGGTAGGCCCTACTGCAAACTACGGATTCTTCAGCATCTTATCCAAATGGGTACTTATCTTTGACATGCTGGCAGGAAGACTGGAGCTGTTCCCTCTGATAATCTTCTTATTCCCGGGCACATACAAGTCATCCCTGCGTTCCAAGATCTCAAAGCTGGTCAGGTAATTCGTAAGGCTTGGGATCCACTTTGGTGTACCTTACGATCTCATCCATCCTCTCCCTCTCGATATAAGACACAAGGGAAAAGGCCTTGCCCTTTTTGCCGGCTCTTGCGGTCCTTCCGATCCTGTGCAGATAGAGCTCATTCTCCTTGGGAATGTCGTAGTTAAAGACCGCCTCTATATCGTCAACATCGATACCTCTGGCCACCACATCAGTTGCCACAAGGCAATCGAACTTGTCTTTCCTGTATGCATCCATAACCCTGTTTCTGGCACCCTGGGATATATCGCCGTGCAATACCTCTGTTGTTAGTCCGGAAGATGCAAGCCTTGCACAGACCTTGGATGCCTCGGTCTTGGTATTACAGAATACTATGGACTTCCTTATATCCTCTCTTGCGAGTATCAGCACTATGTTCCTGATCTTATCCTTGGCAGGACATGACAGGATATACTGGTCGATATCAGGATGATCTTCCGCCTTAGGCATAACATCTATCTGGGCTGCGCCCTCCATAAACTGCCATGTTATATCCTGGACTTCTCTCGGCATAGTAGCAGAGAATAAAGCGATCTGCTTATCCTTGGGAGTAAGTGCCATTATCGCCCTTATATCCTTGATAAATCCCATCTTGAGCATCTCATCTGCTTCATCAAGCACGAGGGTATATATCTCTGATATATCGATATTTCCTCTCCTGCACATATCCAAAAGCCTGCCGGGAGTTGCCACAACGACCTGAGGATGCTTCTTGAGTCTTTCTGTCTGAATATGCATACCCTGCCCGCCGATAAGAGCTACGCTTCTGAATCCCTGAATGAACTTGGCAAGGAGCTTTAATTCTGAATTGATCTGCAGTGCCAGTTCCCTGGTAGGACACAATATGAGAGCCTGAACAAATGTAACATCCATATTGAGATATTCAAGGATCGGGATACCGAAGGCAAAAGTCTTGCCGGTTCCTGTAGGGGCTTTAGCTATAATGCTCATATTGTCCATCAGAAGCGGTATCGCCTCACGCTGAACAGTGGTAGGCTTTTTGCACCCCATCTTCTTGAGGGCGTCTATAACCTCGGGGGACAGATCCATATCCTTAAATGTATTAATCTCACTCATAATCGATCCTTCAAAAATTCTTTTTGTCTCCGCAAGACTATAACACGATTGTTATAATATGTAAAAAGCAGAAAAGAGGATCTCATATGGCCAGAAGAGTTTTTCTTGTAGTATTAGACAGCTTTGGAACAGGTATAGCGCCGGATGCAGCAGCCTTTGGCGACGAAGGCAGCAACACCCTTGCAGCCGTATTGTCGGATTCCATAAAACCCTTCCCCAACTTGAGCAAAATGGGGCTTTTCGATATAGACGGACTCTACGACAAAAGGATCCGGGATTACCTTGCAAACGCAGGTGACATGCCTTATCCCATTGGATCCTACGGCATAGTAAGAGAGGTATCCAAGGGCAAGGATTCCACCATTGGTCACTGGGAGATGGCAGGCATTTTGTCAGCTGAAGCTCAGCCCACATACCCTGACGGATTCCCCGATTACATACTGGAACAGATCAGGCAGGTATCCGGGAGAGGCATTCTCTGCAACAAGCCCTACAGCGGCACAGAAGTCATCAAGGACTACGGCGAAGAACACATGAAGACCGGTGATCTTATCGTATATACATCTGCAGACAGCGTGCTTCAGATAGCAGCGCACGAGGAGATCGTACCACTGGATGAGCTCTACGATATATGCACAAAGGTAAGACATTTCATGACCGGCAAAGATAACGTGGGCAGAGTTATCGCAAGGCCTTTCATAGGAACCCCGGGAAGTTTTACCAGGACATCAAACCGTCACGATTTTTCCTGCAAAGCCCCCTCTTCATCCCTTATGGACATCCTCTCAGGCTACGGACTCGATACTATATCCATAGGCAAGATAAACGACCTGTTTGCCGGCAGCGGAATATCCGAATCCAATCCTACCCAGGGCAATACCGACGGCATCGGCAAGCTCCTTAAGATGCAGGATAGAGACTTCAGCGGGCTTTGCTTTACAAACCTTGTAGACTTTGACATGAAGTACGGTCACCGCAACGATATCCACGGATACGCTGAGGCAATGCACGAATTCGACGATGCGCTCGGCACCTTCCTATCCCGCATGAAGAAAGACGACCTGCTCATAATAACAGCAGACCACGGCTGCGATCCGTCAACGGAATCAACAGACCATTCAAGAGAGACTATACCGCTGCTCATCTATGGTGAAGGATACAGAGTGCCCCACAATATGGGCGAGCTCATTGGCTTTGGCAACATAACCAATATAGTATTTAAGGCCCTGATGAACAGAGACCTCCCAAGAGTCTTCCCTGACATAGATAACTCCCCTGTTCCGGAGAAGCTCACATCATATATTGATCTTACTAACCTCAAGCAGACTGCAAAGCTCAAAGACATAGAAGACCTGATCGGCAAGGCTGTATCTCTCGGCTGCGCCTCCGTCTGCATTCCCCCGTCTTATGTAAGAGACGGCGTGAAGATATCAAAGGGCAGGATCAAGATCTGTACTGTAATCGGCTTCCCTAACGGTTATTCAACTACTGCAGTAAAGCTCTTCGAGACCAAGGATGCCATCGATAACGGCGCAAGTGAGATCGATATGGTAATAAACATAAACGACGTCAAGAACAAAGCCTACGACAAGGTAGAAGAAGAGATCTCCCTCATTGCGGAATGCACCCACGCCAAGGGTGCGATCCTCAAGGTCATAATAGAGACCTGCTTCCTCACGGATGAAGAGAAGATCAAACTCTGCAAAGCAGTAAGCACTGCAGGCGCAGACTTCATCAAGACCAGCACGGGCTTCGGCACCAATGGCGCGACCATAGAAGACGTTAAGCTAATGGCCCAGAACGTTGCCCCAGGTGTCAAGATCAAAGCCGCAGGCGGCATCAGGACCCCCGAAGCAGCCCGGGCCATGATCGATGCAGGCGCAATAAGGATAGGCAGCTCCTCCCCATTACAGTAAAACAAAGATCCGGGCCCGGCCCGGATCTTCTCATATACTAATATGATAATTACCCGTTTATCACGAGATACTACTTAATAATTCTTCATCGGGGAATGGCAGCCCATAGGACTCAATAACCTCTCTCATATGGTCAAACCCCAGATTTGTTCCGGTATAACCATAGGTCAGGCAGTACTGATCACTGTACAATGAATATAATCCATCACATATGATTATGTCGCAATCCGAGGTCTTGCAGACGATGTAATCTTCTTCGTATAAATTCCCCAACGCTATATCAATCCTCTCTTCGTTGAAGTACTCACTGTCTGAAGTATAAATTGCAAGGAAATCATCATCACCAAAATAAAACAGATCTGTGTCATAAACATCAACGTCGTCTCCATAATCAGACTTGATATCAGTACAAAGCGTGCTATAGGTGGGAAGTTCCCTGTCATCTATTATGTTTATGCCGTCTTCAACTTTAACATTGATGCTTGTTGTCGTACCTTCCGTAAGGCCGTCACTGATATGCAGAGTTATCTCGCATTCACCGAATCCTACAGGTTCAAGCTTGCCTTTATCAGTTACTGTAGCTACCGACTCATCAGATGAGGACCATTCTTCTACTGCGATCTGTACGTCTGAAGGCGTGTAGTTATAAGTGAGCATAATATATGCCTTGCGCAAGTTATCTACCGTGTAGTAATTATCTGCAACAAGTTTGAACACTATATCACCGTTGGTAATAACAGCCTGCTCCGGATAACAGGGTTCAGGTGTGGGAGTTGCAACTGCGCTTTCTGCCTGTGATACGAGCTGTTCAACATTCTTATCTGAATTGCAGCCTGCAAAAGCAAACGAAAGTGATAGAGCAACAGACAACACGGCAATATTCCTTAAATGCTTCATATCTATACCTCTCCTTTATGCTTGGATATATAAGCATTATGGAATAAAGGGGCTTGCCGTTTGGTGTCCCTATAGGACACACGCATTGTCTTGTTCCGATAAATTTTGTTCGTTTTTCGTTCGTTTTTGCAGTTTAGTCCTATTATTCACCCATATCTTGTGATATACTACCAGCATAAAAGAACATTTGAGCGGTAGGTCCGCAGGAGGTAGCTATGTCACCATTCGATATGATGTTATTTTTCTTCATGATACTTATTGCCATTAAGTGCGTAATAGAGACCGTTGAATACTGGAAGCAAATTGATGAAGAGGCTGCTTACCAGCCCAGACACGGCGAGCGCAGAGCAGTAGACATCAACACATGCGTCAGAGCTACGATGCCTAAGGCTAAGACAACCGTTCACCCCAACACCAAGCGTACAACTCCCACAACAAAGCGCGCAGCATAACCCCGACCAAGGATGCTGCATCGTTGTTTCTAACTCCTTTCTAACCGGAATCGGAGCTTCAGGCGTTCCTCCGCATAATTATTCACCTTACACATTGACGTCTGAAGCCTCCCCTTCCCGGGAAGGAAATTAGAAGGATACCTGATTCTTTCCTTCTCTCTTGGATTTATTAACTTTCCTCTCAGCAACAGACAAAAGTTCCGACAGACTCGGATTCTCCTTATCGTAGGTTACGAGACCTGCTGAGACAGTGATCTTCTCCTGATTGTCATCGAGTGTTACCGGATGTGATGCGATAGCATTAACGATCTGCTTGGCAATTCCCAAAGCTTTCATCTTATCTGCATCCATCAGGGCAACTGCGAATTCGTCGCCGCCGATCCTGAAGCATGTATCTGCTTTCTTCGTATTTGTAAGTATGCTCTCTGCTATGGCTTTGAGAACAACGTCTCCATTCATCTGTCCATATTGAGCATTGATCATCTTAAGATCATCTACGTCGAGTATTACGAGGGAGAATGTGCTGCCATCTTCCCTGCTGTTATACAGGCTGGTCATCTGCTCCAGCTTCTCGTAGAAATAACTCCTGTTATAAAGACCTGTCAGATCGTCAACACGGGCGAGGAGCTCCATCTTACTGTAAGAACGCTGAAGCTCGCGCTCCATTACCTTCTGATCTGTTACATCCTTACTGACACCCCATGTGCCGATGATCTCACCTGCATCGTTATAGAGAGGGTACTTGGATGCCATAAAATATCTGACATTGGAATCGTCCAGTACCAGTTCCTCGATTATGTTGCAGATAGGCTCGCCTGAGGCCATGACGGTGATCTCCGTATCCCTTGCAGACTGTGCAAAATCCTTGGGGAAGAAGTCGAAATCGCTCTTGCCGAGGAGTTCATCGGGACTTGCTACCCCGAGCTGCTGAGCATGCCCTACGTTATTCCAGATAAACTTGGAATCACGGTCCTTGAAGTAAACGGTGTCCGTCATGTTATTGCGGATGGTATTGATCGCGATCTTGTCGATCTCTTCCCTGTATGCGGGATCTGAATAGTCTGATACCATGTCTTAACCTCCGATTCTCAGATAATGGGTTTGCTGTCCGACTCTTCTATTTTGATTCCGGCCTTGATCATGGCATTGTATAACAGGTCACTATCAAAAGCCGCAGGGGTATATACACCAGGCTTGTTCCATTTATCATTGCACATAAGCTTGCAGGACTCAATAAGGATCGTTCCGTTCATGTATCTTAATGCGTCACAGCCGTTGTCCTTTATGCTCTTATCGTTATCCCCGGAAATACGGTAGAGCTTGGTTATCTCCTCACCATTCTTCTTGCCTGTTACATAAAGTTCAAGGCTGTAAGTACCGGTTAGAGCCTCTTCGCTTCCGTTCTGTTCAGATGCCTTCATCTTAGGGAGAACTTCTGCTACTACGTCAAGAGGTGCGACCATGGCATCTCCAACTTTGATCTTGGTCTCAGAAAGAAGACCCAGCTTGCTTAGAGTATCGATCAGATCCTGAGGCGGATTGCGCTTCTCAGGCTTAACTCCGGGAGTCAGATATCTGCTGTTCTTAACAGAGGGGATCTCCTTGATAAGGTCTGTGATTATCTCATTGTCAGATACATAGCAGGTTGTACCGTCAGCACTTAATGCCTTGACAGTAAATGCCTCCTCTGCCTTGGGCACGCCGTTTTCGATAGTAAATACCGGCTGATCGTTGCCTGCTGCAGAGTTCATTACAGGCTTCTTGACGTCTTCTGAATAGAGGATCTCTTCCGGGGCTTTGCTCTGAGCCTTAGGAGGAGTGCCACTCTTAACCTCAACGATATCCACCCTGCTTATCTCGCTGAAATCTCTCTTGGCAACACGGCCGAGAATAGCGGTGATGCCGGCAGGGTTAAGACCTGCACCGACTACGGCAGTCTTGTTTATATTGCGAAACTTGCCGAAGGATTCAAACTGCTCAGACAACAGAGAAGTGGATGTCGGCTCCTTGGGAACATTAAAGAGAGCTCCGTCAAGATATGAGGCATTTGCCTGTATGGCAAGCTCAAGTGCGTTGGGGCTCATCTCCGGAGGGAGCAGATTGATTACAAGTTCCGGCGCTGTTATGCGGATCATCATCATGGCTCCGCTTACATTGTGAACGTCGATACCGGCTGTAGTGATCCTCTCTCCCTTGCTCATGGCAAGTTCTCTTAATTCATCACAGTCCTCCTTATTGCGTGAAGCAATACAGATCGCTGAGTGATAGATCGGTTCTTCGCATAGTGTGAGCAGGAGTCTTTTTGCTATATCGTTACATCCTAAGATGAGGATACGTTTCATAGTTGTATCGCCTTTCAAATTTCTTTTTTCATTTTACTTAAAAGGGAACAAATCGGCAATCAGAAATGTCTTTTTTTCGATAAATGCATAAAGCAAACTGATTTTTGCTTTGTTTTTTCTGATTGTATGCCGATTTACCTTGAGTTTTTAACCTTGTATTATAATTATGCTATTTCTACGAAGGAGATGAATGTTATGAATTCAATCGCAAAGAAAGTAATCGCTATTGCTCTTACAGCAACAATGGCACTCGGTTTTGCAGCATGCTCCTCATCCAAGGGCGGTATGACCGTTGAAGAGGGCAAGCTCGTTGTGGCTACAAACGCTTTCTTCCCCCCTTATGAATACTATGAGGGCGAAGATATCGTAGGTATCGATGCTGAGATCGCACAGGCAGTCGCTGACAAGCTTGGTCTTGAGCTCGTTATCGAGGATGTTTCTTTTGACTCTATCCTCGCAGGCATCCAGGCAGGCAAGTACGACATCGGATGTGCAGGCATGACAGTTACTGAGGACAGACTTAAGTCTGTTAACTTCACAACAACTTATGCTACAGGCATTCAGTCAGTAATCGTACTCGAAGGTTCTGAGATCACTGATGTTGATACACTCTTAGCAGGTGATTACATCGTTGGTGTTCAGTCCGGTACAACAGGTGATATCTACATGTCTGACACTCCTGAGAACGGTGGTGTAGGTGAAGATAGAGTTGACCGTTACGCAAGAGGTAACGATGCAGTTGTAGCTCTTCTTTCCGGCAAGGTTGACGCAGTTGTTATCGACAACGAGCCTGCTAAATCTTTCGTTGAAGCTAACGAAGGTCTTGCAATCCTTGATACAGCTTATGCTGAAGAGGAGTACGCTATGGCTATCAACAAGGAGAATCAGGAACTCCTCGATGCAGTTAACCAGGCTCTCGCAGAGCTTGAGGCTGACGGCACACTTGATGCTATCATCACAAAGTACATCCCTGCATAAGTAAAAAACCATTAAATTTAGGTAACAGGTGGAAATAGGTCTTTATTTCCACCTGTTTTCTTTATAAAATAGTACCTGTTTGAAAAACGGAGGTATTGCCATGACCGCAGCGGCGGCTAACATCTTATTCAAAGGCTTTTTTGCTGAATTACTGGAACTCTTGCTCAAGGGCTGGAATGACATTAAGCTGGATTTTATAAACAACTTTGTCACAGATAACAGATACAGGTATATCGTCAAAGGACTTGGCGTTACTTTCACTGTTACTTTCTTTGCGACTCTGATAGGAATCGTTTTAGGTGTTATCGTTGCGATCATAAGGTCATCTCATGATACGCTGAATCAGGAATTAAGACCCGGTCTCGGCCGCACCCTTCTTAATCTGGCTAATGTTATAAGTCACATCTATCTGACGGTCATAAGAGGTACTCCTACGGTAGTACAGCTCATGATAGCTTACTTTATCATCTGGAAATCATCCAACAACAAGGTCCTCATTGCCACCCTTGCATTCGGTATCAATTCCGGCGCATATGTAGCCGAGATAATCCGAAGCGGCATCATGAGCATAGATCCGGGTCAGTTTGAGGCAGGAAGATCACTTGGTCTTAACTATTTCCAGACAATGGCTTACATCGTTGTCCCTCAGGCACTGAAGACAGTTCTGCCCGCTCTCGCAAATGAATTCATCGTTCTCATCAAGGAGACTTCAATATCCGGCTATGTTGGTCTTGAAGACCTGTCCAAAGGTGGAGACATCATAAGATCACTGTCATTCTCGGCATTCATGCCTCTTATTGCAGTTGCGCTGATATACCTTATCATCGTATTGTTCTTCACCAAGCTGGTATCCATACTTGAGAGGAGGCTGAGAAACAGTGAGCGCTAAAGATAACAATGAAGTCCTGATCTCTGTAAAAGACCTGTGCAAGTACTATAACGGCGAAGAGATCAAAGCTTTGGACGGAGTATCCAATGATATACACAAGGGCGAAGTCGTGGTCATAATAGGACCTTCCGGCTCAGGCAAATCCACTTTCCTCAGATCACTTAATCTTCTGGAATACCCCACCAAGGGAACGATCGAGTTTAAGGGCGAGAACATCACTTCCCATCAGACTGATATCAACAAGCTCAGACAGAGGATGGGTATGGTTTTCCAGCACTTTAACCTCTTTCCTCACCTGACCATAAAGCGCAACATGACACTTGCTCCCATGAAGATCCTGGGTCTCAGCGAAGAAGCTGCGACCAAGCGTTGTCAGGAACTCCTTACGAAAGTTAACCTTGCAGACCGTATAGATTCCTACCCTTCACAGCTCTCCGGCGGACAGAAGCAGCGTATTGCTATCGTAAGGGCTCTTATGATGGAACCTGAGGTCATGCTTTTCGACGAGCCTACATCCGCACTTGACCCTGAGATGGTCGGAGAGGTTCTGGAAGTAATGAAGAAACTTGCCGAGCAGGGCATGACGATGGTATGCGTTACCCACGAGATGGGATTTGCCCGCGAAGTTGGAACCAGAGTAGTATTCATGGATCAGGGCAGGATCTTAGAGGAGAATACGCCTGAACAGATCTTCACAAATCCGCAGAATGACAGGCTCAAAGCCTTCCTTAACAAAGTACTCTAACGCTTGAACCTGAGCGTTGCGTCGTAGGAATAGTTCTCTTCAATGTAATCTGAGCCCTTCTGGATCTCGGCAGATGCGAGTCCGGGATAGCCTAACTGGCGCATTACCTCATATATTACGATAGCGGCGCTGTTGCTTAAGTTAAGACATCTGCAGTCAGCCGTCATCGGGATCCTGAAGCAGCTCTCCATATTGGCTCTTAATATCTCACCCGGGATGCCCGTACTTTCTTTGCCAAAGACGAGATAGATCTTCTGATCCTGAGGTACCTTTGTAAAATCGATGTCCGAAGGTGCAGACTTGCCGTACCTTGTCATGAAGAAGAAGGCACCGTCATTACACCTGCTCTTAAAATCCATAAAATCCTTGTAGAGAACATAGTCCGCCCAGGTTATATGGTTAGTCGTGGCGCGGCGGAATCTGGGATCTTCCAGATCAAAACCTGTCGGTCCGATTATATGGAGAGCACAGTTTGCCGCTACGCAGGTGCGCATGATATTCCCGGTATTCTGCGGGATCTCCGGCTCAAAGAGGACTACATTAACCCGTTCGCCTGTCATGCTTTTGCGCCAAGAGCTGCTTTCTTGATCTCTGCTTCAGAGGCGGCGAGCTCGTCAGGACCAAAGGTCTTAAGACCTGCCTCGGCAGCAGCCTCAGCTACATTTAACATGTGATCGCCGAGACGCTCAAAATCTGTAAGCATCTCTGAATAGATAACGCAGGCGTCACCTGAGCATACGCCATCCTTAAGACGCTCCAACTGATGCTCTCTGTAATCATCTGTCATGTCATCGATCTTCTGTTCTATCTTGGCCATCTTGATATGAATTGCACTTGGCTTAGTCGTCACAAGAGTCTTATAGCCTTCGTCTGCTATATTTACCATGTTGCGGACCTCTGCCTGAGCTTTCTCTGAGAGCTTAAGGCCCTTTTCTTCGAGCTTGTTGGCATAGCCTGCGATATTTACGGCGTGGTCGCCCATTCGCTCAATATTACCTGTTATCTTGAACATGGCACTCATGGTGACAGCATCATCTTCTTCGAGATCAAAGACCATTATATGAGATATGTAATAGGAGATTTCTTTATTGAGGTAATCTATATACTCCTCCGTGGCATCGATCTCCCTCTGGATCTCTTCGCTGTTATCAATAACGGATTCTATACTTCTCTTAACATTCTTACCGGCCATAATGAGCATTCTGCCGATCTCGTTGGATAAGGCCTTTATAAGGATAGGCGTACCAAGATGCATATCTTTGGCAAGCATGTTGGGATTTAGATATTTGAGATAGAGCTTGCCCTCCTGCTCACTGCTCTTCTCAGGGAGGATCAGGTTAACGATCTTAACAATGATATCACCCAGAGGGAGGAGCACTATGGTCGCCACAACGTTGAATACAAGGTGCATATTGGCAAACTGTCTTGCAAGGTCATTAGGCGACAGCCATGCGACCATCTTGGCAACGGGCAGGAAAAGTGACAGGAGCGAGAACAGCGTAGTGCCGAACACGTTGAATATTAAATGCATAAGAGCTGCTCTCATTGCGTTCCTGGAGCCGCCGATCGCTGCCAGAAGAGCGTGGAAGCATGTACCTATATTAAGTCCGAAGATTATGAACATCGCCTGCTCTAAGGAGATAAGGTCTGCACCGGCAGAAGACATTGCCATAGCCTGGAGCACACCGAGACCGCCTGCAGAGCTCTGGATAACGAATACGAACAAGATACCGGTCAGTATCCCCAGTATAGGATTGTTGATGCTTGCAAATATCTCCTTGATCTTGGGGAGCTGGGACAGAGGCTCCATGGACTCTGTCATCATATTCATACTCAGGAAGATAAAACCTATGCCGGTAACTATCTCGCCCAGGATCTTAAGTTTCTTATCCTTGGAGAGGATGCAGAAGAAAGCACCCACAAGAGCTACGATCGGAGCCAGGGCCCCCACATCGAATGCAATGAGCTGTGAAGTGATGTTGGTACCGATATTGGCACCCATTATTATCCAGAGTGCCTGATGCAGGTTCATCATTCCCGCATTAACAAATCCAATTACCATTACGGTGGTTGCCGTAGAGGATTGTATGAGAGCAGTTACTCCCGCACCTACGCCGACTCCTACGATACGGTTACCCGTAAGTTTACCTAAGACGTCCTTCATCTTGTTGCCTGCAATAGACTCAAGACTTGAGCTCGTCATCTTTATACTGTAAAGAAAGATTGCCATACCGGCGCTAAGACCGATCAGGGCTTTCCAAATATCCTGCATAACTGATAGCCTCCTGATTGATATGATATTAACCGCGGAGACTAAAGTCAAAGCATAATTTGGGATAATTCAGATATATAGATTGTTTTCTATATATCTGTAAATATGTTTCATTCGGCCGGTTTTTCTTATTTAGAGTTCCGGAAAGCCTGTAAGAGCTTGAAATATTAGGCTCTCAAAAATTATATAGATATGTATCTATGCAAATCACCGTAGAGTTTACCGCTTGATTGGGCAAAAATTTACAAATTCAGATCAGAGGGCAGCAAGATAGTCTATAGCCTCAATGTAACCGTCAAATCCCTTGCCCGTGATCGTCTTTGAACAGTAGTATGAGACATAGGATATCTGCCTGAAGCTTTCCCTCTCATTTACCTTGGATATATGTACCTCTACTGCAGGGATGCTGACAGCCTTAAGAGCGTCCAGCAGCGCAACAGAAGTATGGGTATATGCCCCGGGATTTATCACTATTCCGTCAGTCTTATCAAAGAAAGCCTGCTGGATGTAATCTACCAGGTCTCCCTCGTGGTTGCTCTGGAGGCATTTGACTTCGATGCCCTTGTTTTTGCAGTATTCTTCTATCAAGTTAACAAGATCACTGTAGGTATCCTTGCCGTAGATATCAGGTTCTCTTATGCCGAGCATATTAAGGTTTGGACCGTTAAGTACCAGTATTCTCATGTCACACCTCACCGTCTAAGATCCGGAGGATATCCCTCACTGCAGTATCAGTAAACTCCTCGTAGTCGTCAAATCTATCGTAACTGAGCTTATAGTCGCTCCAGGCTTCGTACTTATCCTTGCGGCTGGCAAACAATGCTTCGACGCCATGCTTTATGGATACCGGTCTGTTGTGATCAGACAGGCAGGATAAGGGACGCTCTATGTAGAACACATTTGAATTGCATCTGACATAGAATTCATTCTCTTCTCTCGTAACGATTCCGCCGCCGCAGGATATTACCAGTCCGCTCTCGGGCAACACAGCAGCCGCCACCTGCGTCTCATTATCTCTGAATGAATCCTCGCCTAAAGACTCGATCGCTTCTGCCGATGTCATGCCGAATCTGTCTTTGTAGGCATAATCCAGATCCACCATTGTCCTGCCGGTTATCTTGGCGATCTTTTTTGCAAGGGTAGTCTTGCCTGATCCCGGCATGCCGATAAGGGTTATGTTTCTCATCCGGTATTCAAGTTTCCTTAAGGTATCCTCGATGGCATTTATCCGGCCCTGGGGAATAGCTTCGGCATCTTCCTTCTTTCCTCTGAAGAGGAGGGATGCCTTGTAGGCTTGAGCTACCAGCATGGCGAGCCCGCTGCAGGCCTTAAGCCCCAGCTTCTTAGCATCAGCGATAAACCTGGTCCTCCCCGGGTTATATACAAGATCTATGCAGGCTTCCAGCCTTTGGAACCTGCTAAGATCAAGCAGGCTGCTGTCTACTTCAGGATATGTTCCGACAGGCGTGCAGTTTACGATGACATTGGTGTCAGCGGCCTTATCGTAACAGTTAGAATAGTCAATATCGCCTGTTCTGCTGCAACTTAGGATATCCGCTGCTCCGAGCTGCCTCAGAGCATAGATTATAGATGCAGATGCTCCGCCGGTACCAAGTACCAGGATATTCTTGCCTGAGACCTCAATGCCACTCCTTAAGACCATATAGATAAAACCGTAACAGTCTGTGTTATAGCCGTAAGTCTTGCCGTCTTCTCCAAACACGACAGTATTAACGCTGCCTGTTTCCCTGGCTGCTTCATCTAAGACATCACTTCTTGAGGCAGCATCCTTTTTGTAAGGGATAGTTACATTAAAGCCCTTGAATACACCGCTGGAATAAAGCTTATCCAGATCTTCTTCAGGAAGTTCGATAACATCATAGCTGTAATCCGGGCATAGGATATTGTGGATAACAGGAGAATAGGTATGGGGCAGGCTCTTGCCTAATACGCCGAAAGCAGGCTTGGACTGATGCTTCTTGGACAGGTTCATTATCTGGAGATAGAGTTCTTCGACATAGGGTTTACTCTCATAATCAGCGTATCTGCAAAGCTTAGAGATCTTCTCAACCTCTCTTGCAGGATCGTACACCTCCTTGCCTGTAAGCCTCTTGGCATTACCGATCTTGCGGCTTATGGCGATCCTCTCATTAAACAGATCGATGATCTGCCTGTCTACCGTATCTATCTGTTTTCTTAATTCGTCCAGGTCAGCCATGGCTTAATCCTCCCTTTGACAGGATCATATCATAGATGGCTATCGCAGCGGCAGCTTCTACTACCGGGACTGCCCTCGGCACTATGCAGGGGTCATGCCTGCCCTCTATTGTTATAGTCGTATTCTTTCTCTCTTTGAGATCTACAGTATTCTGTTCCTTGGCTATTGAGGGGGTGGGCTTCATTGCGCAGCTGAATACCACAGGCGCTGCATCTCCAACACTTATGCCTCCTAATATGCCGCCGCTGTGATTGGTCTTAAGCCTGACCTTGCCTTCGCTGTCAAATTCAAACTGGTCGTTATTAAGCGATCCGGTAAGATATGACCCTTCAAACCCGTTGCCGAACTCAATACCCTTGCAGGCAGGAATTGCAAAGATAAGGCTTGAGATCTTGCCCTCAATTCCTCCGAACAAAGGGCCGCCCAGACCTTCCGGAAGTCCGTAGATCACACACTCGATCACTCCTCCTACAGAGTCGCCGCACTCTCTGGCCCCGGCTATCTTATCCTTCATAGAGGCTGCCTTGCTGTCAGATACGGCAGGAAAATCCTTGTATTGAACCTTGGATAAGGCGTCCCGGTATTCGCCGGAGTTCACCCCGTGATCCATGTAGTTATCGTCACTAATATCTGCAATACTCTTGATATGCGCATATATACTGATGCCCATTTTGCCAAGCTCCGTAAGGCAGACTGCACCCGCCATGCAAAGAGGTGCCGTCATCCTGCCAGAGAATATGCCGCCGCCTGATTCGCTCGCCTTATCGCCGTAGATCATAGGCGCGGTGTAATCCGCATGGGAGGGACGCGGTCTGTTCATTATCGACGCGTAGTCCTTGGGCTTGGTATTGGTATTTACGATATATGCGCGCAGGATCTCACCATCCTGCTCGAAAACGGGAGTATCCGGCTCTTTCCTGGGTGTAGACCAGGCATTCCTTCCGGGAGCTCTGCGTTCCATGAATCCGGATGTATATTCCATATCAGGAACAACGCCCGAGGGCAAGCCCTCAATATCCACGCCTATCCTCTCGCTGTGGGACTCACCGTAGATCCGGAGCTTTAAAACATCGCCCTTATAAATACTCTCCATGCTCATTATGTCATCTCCCTTGTAACTATCTCCAGAAGCTGGGGGAAGGATTTGCTCACACATTCTATATTATCTATATCCACAGGATTTCCAAGTCTTACTGCAATAAGGACAGCTGTCATTGCCATCCTGTGGTCAGCATAGGATGAAAGATGCAGTGTATCCCCTTCTATAACAGAAGATGCGTATCTATATACAGTTAAGCTGTCTTCGGTCTCTTCGGTCTTAACGCCTATGGCATCAAGCTGCTCTCTTATGGCTCTTACTCTGTCGCATTCCTTGATCCTGAGCCTCGCTATCCCTGTAAAGGTCACCTTGTCAAAAAAGAAAGGTGCAGTCACAGCCATATAAGGCACTATGTCCGGGATATCATCAGAGGCAAATACAGCATTCTTCTCCCCGCCGGATATCTTCTCCAGGAATTTCAGGATAGCCTTATCCCCCTGTTTTGAATCCATATTAAGTCCGGTGATGTTGATATTCCCCCTGGGGGCCATCTTGCGGAGACAGTAGAGGAATGCGCCGTTGCTCCAGTCGCCTTCCACCTTGAATTCTTCCTTAGGACAGGTCTTATATCCGCCGCCTGCGATCTCATATATGCCGGCATCTGCTCTTACCTCTGCCTTATATTTGGCAAGAACATCCAGGGTAAGATCTATGTAGTGAACCGACTTCATCTCCCCTGTGACCTTTATGACGCTGTCTTCGTCAAATGACGGGAGTGCCATCAGAAGTCCTGATATATATTGCGAAGATACGCTGCCGTCTATTACATACTCGCCGGGGGTCATATGACCTGTGACGATTATCCTCCGGTTTATATCATCTTTTGAGATAGATATTCCGTGGGGCCTTAAGGCATCTTCAAGCTCTCCTAAAGGTCTGTCAAACAGCCTGCCCCGGGTCTCGAAGATAAGCCTCATCTCCCTGCCTCTAAGAAGAACAGCAGCTGCTACGGGGATCATGAACCTTAATGTCGATCCGCTCTCAGAGCAGGGCAGGATAACTTCCTCCCTGTCCCCTGCATCATGTATCGCCTTAAGACAGGACTTGGTTGCAATAACGTCGTCATTATCTCCCGGCAGCAATTCCAGATGATCATAGTCCTTGCACAGGAATCTTACGATAAGCTCCCTGTGGTAGATCGATTTAGAGGGCGGAGCCTCCAGATCAAGATCAAATGTCTTGTTCTTGCATTTTAAGATCATGCCTTATTTCCTCTTAAGAAACTGCAGGAATTCATCTGCGGTCATCTTACAGATCTCAGATCTGCCTATATCAGTTACAAGTATAACCGATATGGTATCACCGCGCTTCTTCTTATCGTTAAGAACGCCTTCTCTTGCTTCTTCAGGGGTAATATCATCTTCTGAAGGCAGGCCGTATGCTTCGATAAGAGATATCATCTTATCTGCTTTATCTTTATCCAGCTTGCCGGAAAGAACGCTGGCCCTGATAATGATGCCCATCCCCTTTGCGACGCAAACGCCGTGGGCGAGAGTAAAATTGCTGTCTCTTTCGATAACGTGACCTACAGTATGGCCAAAATTAAGTGTCTGCCTTAAGCCGTTATCGTTCTCATCCTCCCCGATCACATAGGCCTTGTCATAAGCGCACCTTGCGATAATATCTTCTATGAGATCAAGGTTCTTTCTTATATCAGCCTTATCCTCGGCACCGGAGAGGATCTCATAAAGTTCTGTATCCATTATGTAGGCATATTTTAAGACCTCGCCCATACCCTCGGTAAAGACGCTGTCCGGAAGAGTATCAAGGCAGGAGGTATCCTCGATAACTATAGAAGGCTGGTGGAATGCTCCCACCTGATTCTTACCCTGAGGCAGGTCTATCCCGGTCTTGCCTCCGATGCAGGCATCTACCATGGCAAGAAGAGATGTGGGGACCTGAATTACCTTGATCCCGCGGAGGAAGGTTGCTGCTGCAAACCCTGCCATGTCTCCGGTGACTCCGCCGCCAAGAGCAAGGACTATATCTGTCCTTGTAAAACCGTTTGAAGCCATGACGCCCCACATACCGGATATGGAAGCGATATTCTTGCTCTGCTCACCGGCCTCGAATACATATTCAAAAACAGCAAAGCCTTCGCCCGTAAGCGAAGACTTTACCCTATCCATATATAGAGGAGCAACATTGCTCTCACTGACAATAAGCACTTTCTGGGCTTTAGGACAGACCTGCTTAGTAAGTCGGCCTGTCTCATCCAGGATGCCTTTTCCTATAACAACATCGTAATTGCTGCTGCAATTAACAGTTACTCTTCGCATCTGTCAGATTCCTCCTTCATTCTGACGCCTTCTTCCAGGAGTTTATGCAGAGTCTCGGCATCCCCCTGCTTAAGGGCATCTGACATCTTTGTAAGCTCAGAAGTAAGACTGTCGATCTCTCTTGTGAGATTATCCCTGTTTGCGAGGAAGAGCTCGGTCCACATATCGGGATTGAGTCTTGCGACTCTGGTAAGGTCCCTGAAAGAGCCACCTGCAAAGCCGTGACAACCTATGGATGTGGGACTCTTTATGTAGCAGTTGGATACCACGTGTGCCATCTGTGAAGTGTAGGCGATCCTGGCATCGTGGTCTTCAGGAGTGGTTACTACGAACCTGCCGAACATTCCGGGCTCGAACATGGTCTTGAGCCTGCCAAGTTCAGTCTCAGTGACAGCAGGATCTTTTGCAGGGTCAGGCACCAGGATCAGGGACGCTCCCTTAAACATATCAGCCCTTGAGTAGTCGTAACCTGAGTATTCTACCCCCGCCATGGGGTGAGCTCCGATAAAGGTGTACTTAGCGCTCTGCCTTGCAAGGGCAAAACCCACGGAGCAGATGAGACGCTTGGTGCCGCAGCAATCGGTAACGATGGCCCCGGGCTTTATGAAGCTCTCCTTTTCGCGCAGAAAAGAAGCCGCCTTCTCAGGGTATAAAGACAGGATTATCAGGTCGCATTCACCTATGGATACATCTGTCAGCTCACCATGGATCACGCCCTCGCTGATGGCTCTTTGTACAGTCTTTTGTGTTCTGTTACAGGCCAGAACGCGGACATTCGAAGCATTGGTTGTAAATGCTTTTGCAAAAGATGCTCCTATAAGACCAAGTCCGACGATGCCTACTGTAAATCTATTCATATCAGAGAATGCTGCGTACCTTATTTATCTTCTGCATTACGCCGTCAAACATATCCGGTGTAAGGCTCTGAGCGCCGTCTGAGAGCGCCTTGCTGGGGTTGGGATGTACCTCGATCTCAAGTGCGTCGGCACCTGCCGCAACTGCTGCCATGGCAACAGGCTCGATGAGTGAACGTCTGCCTGTGGCATGTGACGGATCGCCTACTACAGGAAGGTGTGTGAGCTCGTGGAGCATGGGGATCGCGGATACATCGAAAGTATTTCTTGTATATGTCTCGTATGTTCTGATGCCTCTCTCACAGAGCATGACCTTCTCATTGCCTTCGCTCATGATGTACTCGGCGCTCATGAGGAGCTCCTTCATGGTTGCAGAAAGGCCTCTCTTGAGCAGGATCGGCTTATCGCACTTGCCTAAAGCCTTGAGGAGCTCGAAGTTCTGCATGTTACGGGCACCTACCTGGATAACATCGACGTCTTTAAATAAGGGAAGATGCTCAGCGTCCATGATCTCTGTTACGATGGGAAGACCTGTTGCAGCCTTGGCTTCCAGGAGGAGCTCAATACCCTTCTCCTTAAGGCCCTGGAAGTCATAAGGCGATGTTCTGGGCTTGAAGGCACCACCACGCAGGAGAGTTGCACCTGCATCCTTAACGCGCTTAGCTGTCTCGATTATCTGCTCCCTCGACTCTACTGAGCAGGGACCTGCCATTACTGCGAAGTTGCCGCCTCCGATAAGGACGCCGCCACAGTCAACAACAGTATCTTCGGGATGGAACTTTCTGTTTGCCTTCTTGAAGGGCTCAGATACTCTTGTTACCTGCTCGACGATATCGAGGCTCTGGAGCATATCGATGTCGATCTTGGTTGTGTCACCGATAAGTCCAAGGACTGTACAGTAATCACCCTCCGACTCATGTACCTTGATGCCCTGGCCTTCGAACCAGCTGACAAGGTTTCCAATCTGTTCCTTAGTTGCTGTGTGCTTCAAAACTGCGATCATAATCTTATTCTCCTTTGCTATACATCGCTTTGCTTGGCTTTAAACCGAAAACGCCGCACGGCTGTGGTCCGTGCGGCGTCTTAATTCAAAATCAATCTGTTTCTTGTTTCCGATCTATCTCACGCACAAACCACTTTGGCAATCCTGCTAAAGTAAAAATAATAGTTAGTAGCATAATAATAAACCGCAGTCTTCATTAAGATTCTCCTCTTAAAAACTGCGGTTATTAAATCACAAAATCTTTTTGCATGCAATAGGTTTATGCAAAAATCTCAAGTCCTGTCTTCTGCTGGATAAGCTCGCTTACATTATCAGGCTCGATATTAAGAGCAATGGCGAACTCGTTGTTCATGCGGTTCTTTGCTTCATATAAGACTCTGTCGTCCTGGGCATTAAGATGTTTGCCCTCCTTGGAAAGGAGACTTGCATGAGTTACGATGAGATTTATGAGGCCCAGGATCTCCTCTCTTGTACCGTTGGCGATAACGGAATTGAACTTCTCCTTGCGCTCATTGCGGTCATCTATCCAGGTTCCCAGAGTAATAGGAAGAGTATCTATGAGGGATATTGCCTCCTTCTTGGACATTACAGGGTGGATCCTGCTGACCTGGGCACTGTTCTCCTTAGGTACATATACCAAAGATGCCTGCTTAGCAAAAAGAGGCTTAAGGACATAATAAGTCTGAGGTTCTTCGTGGAAAAAACTGATATCCTTGATGTCTTCGACCTGACAAACACCGGAACCGCCGTAAACGATATTATCTCCTATCTTTAGTTTCATACTGAGCACCTCGCAAAATAAATCTAAAAACTATTTGAAATATTGAACAATTGGTATATAATGACTGATTACATATTAGCACGGCAGGGCATAAAATGCCTGTTGGCAAATTATCAAAAAATCCGCCCTGCTGCCCATTTCTTGTGATAAAACTACCAATCAAATGTCAAATTTCACTTAATTTGCGTTTTTTCTCAAATATTTGTGAATAAACTCTGTTGCTGTATGTTATTCTCCGCAGGCTTTCTTAAGCCTCTCGATCGTGATCTCCAGAGCCTTGATCCTGGCATATTTCTTATCTGCTGATTCCAAGATATACCAAGGGGCATTCTCGGTGGAAGTCTTCTGGATCATCTCATCGACCGCTTCTTCGTACTGATCCCACTTCTCCCTGTTGCGCCAGTCCTCGTCAGTTATCTTCCACTGTTTTTCAGGAGTATTCTGTCTCTCTTTAAAACGCTTGAGCTGAGTCTTTTTGTCTATCTGGACCCAGAACTTGATCACTACGCAGCCCCAGTCCGTAAGCTCCTTCTCAAATTCATTGATCTCGTTATAGGCTCTCTGCCAGTCGTTCTCCGAGCAAAAGCCCTCTATCCTCTCCACCATTACCCTTCCGTACCATGTACGGTCAAAGATCGCGATGTGACCGGTCTTGGGCAGTCTGGTCCAGAAGCGCCACAGGAAATGCCTGGCCTTTTCGTGAGGCTCAGGGGACGCTATCGGGTGTACCTCAAATCCTCTTGGGTCCAGAGCCCCCGTAATGCGCTTGATATTGCCGCCCTTGCCTGCGGCATCCCAGCCTTCGTAGGCGATCACTACCGGGATCTTGCGTCTGTAGAGCTTGTAGTGGAGCATCCTTAGCTCATCCTGAAGCTCGTTAAGCCTCTTGTCGTATTCCTCATCTGTGAGGATCTTGTCCTTAAGATCGACCTGTTTCAGAAGAGGCGTTTTTTTGAGCTTAAATGTATTCTGGAGTATGGGAGATGCCAGATCACTGTTCTTAAGTGCTGTCTCTATGCCCTGATTAATAAACTCCAGGGCCTGAAGCTCGGCGAACTTCTTGTCCTTGGCATCGATTATGTACCAGGGGGCGGAAGGGCTGTTGGTATCCTTCAGATATTTGTCGTAGACCTTAAGGCTTTCATCATAATGCTTATTCTCTAATAAGTCGTTTTTATCCACACGCCACTTGGTATCCTTGTCAGACAGGAGTTTTTCTATCCTTCTCTTCTGCTCCTTATGTCCTATATGGAAGAAGAATTTAAGGATAAGATATCCGTTATCCGTAAGCGATCTCTCAGCACGCTTGATCGACTCTATCCTAAGGTCGTAATCCTCTTCGCTCAGCTCCCCGTCAAGCACGCCGTCAGTTATCTCCTCCATCCAGAAGGTATCGTAGAAGGTAAACTTTCCCTTCATGGGGATATCTCTCATATAGCGGTACAGAAAGGGGTAACGCTTATCCTCTTCAGTCCTCTGTGGATAGGTCTTTACCTTAAAGAATCTGGGGTCGATGTTCTTTATCACCTTGCCGAGAACGCTGCCCTTGCCGGCAGCTCCCCACCCTTCAAAAATGACCATTACAGGAAGTCCTTTGTCTGCGATCTTCATCTGGCATGCGGCAAGCTTTGCCCTCTCGGATCTGACGCGCTCTGTGAGTTCTTCATCTACAGGTCTTTTGGCCTTAACAAAATCTTTAAGCATAAGTCTTCCTCCTTAAGGTCTTAATATCTTAATTATGCCCTGTTGTCAGGATAAATGCTAATCGAGTAGGGGGAATTTAATC
>DJYO01000035.1:0-1546 GCA_002450155.1 Mageeibacillus sp. UBA6976
GGGGCATGCCCGTCATACAACAAAAATGAGGGAGCAGCTTTGTGCCGGCTCCCTCATGTCCTTGGTCTTGATTATCTGTTTTTATGCGTTGATGCCCTTGCAGTCGTTCATATACTTACGGATCGGCGCAACATCTGTGTAAGTGGAAGCTGTGCCATCTTCGTTAGGTATTACAAGAGTAGGTACATTAACGATACCGTACTTGTTTGCGATCTCCGGATCGTCATCTGCATAAACGAGATCGTAATCGAAGTTCTGCTCATCGAACATTGCCTTGACGACCTTGCACTTAGGGCAGATGTGGGTGGTTACGAGGATAGGCTTAGCGGATGCATCGGGAGCGCTTGTGATCTCCGGCATCGGATCGTCGCCTAACTCGCCGATCGTTACTGTTGCAGTGCGGGGACGCATCTTTGAGTTGCAGATATCGTAGGTCTGTCTGTCCTTGAACTCCTGAAGCTTACCGTCGTTCCAGTTCTTGACCGGACGATAGTAACCTGTGATCCTGCTGTATGTCTCGGTAGCCTTACCGCATATAGGGCATGCCTTGACTTCGCCTGCAAGATAGCCGTGAGCTGAGCAGATGGAGTATGTAGGAGACATGGTGTAGTAAGGCAGTCTGTAGTTCTCTGCGATCTTTCTTACAAGAGAAGCTGCAGCCTTCCAGTCCGGGAGTCTCTCGCCTAAGAATGCGTGGAATACCGTTCCCGATGTATACAGAGTCTGGAGATTATCCTGAACATCCAGAGCATCGAAGATATCAGATGTATAGCCTACAGGAAGATGTGAGCTGTTTGTATAGTAGTATACGCCGGATGCATCATTTGCTGTAATGATGTCAGGATATCTTGCCTTATCGTGCTTAGCGAGACGGTAGGATGTGGACTCTGCGGGGGTTGCCTCCAGGTTATAGAGGTCGCCGTACTTCTCCTGATAGTCAGAGAGCTTGCCTCTCATATGGTTCAGTACCTTTGCAGCAAAGTCCTGAGCCTCCTTATTAGTGAGATCTTTCCTGATCCACTTTGCATTAAGGCCTGCTTCATTCATGCCGACGAGACCAATTGTGGAGAAATGGTTGTTGAATGTTCCGAGGTAGTGCTTGGTATAAGGATAGAGACCTTCGTCAAGGAGCTTGGTAATTGTATTTCTCTTGATCTTCAGAGACCTTGCAGATACATCCATAAGGTGGTCGAGCTTAGCGAAGAAATCTTCCTCATCGTTTGCGAGATAAGCGATCCTCGGGAGATTGATGGTAACGACACCTACGGAACCTGTGGACTCACCGCTTCCGAAGAAGCCGCCGGACTTCTTGCGGAGCTCACGGAGGTCAAGCCTCAGTCTGCAGCACATGGAACGTACATCGGAAGGCTCCATATCAGAGTTGATGTAATTGGAGAAATAAGGGATGCCGTACTTAGCTGTCATCTCAAACAGAAGCTTGTTGTTCTCTGATTCGGACCAGTCGAAATCCTTTGTTATGGAATATGTAGGGATAGGATACTGGAAACCTCTGCCGTTGGCATCGCCTTCGATCATGATCTCGATG
>DJYO01000035.1:1611-1897 GCA_002450155.1 Mageeibacillus sp. UBA6976
GGCCTTGTTGACCATATCCATCTCGGCCTTACAATCCTTGTACTTGAAGTCCATCTCCTTGCCGCCGACGATGCAGTTCTGCTCTGCAAGGTCCTTAGGAACTGTCCAGTCTAATGTGATGTTTGTAAAAGGAGACTGTGTGCCCCATCTTGAAGGTGTGTTAACACCATAGATGAAGGACTGAATATCCTGCTTAACCTGCTTGTAGTTAAGGTTATCTACTTTGACGAAGGGTGCGAGGTATGTATCGAAGGAGGAGAATGCCTGTGCGCCTGCCCACTCGTTC
>DJYO01000035.1:1970-40517 GCA_002450155.1 Mageeibacillus sp. UBA6976
AGGAAGTTGACCATCTGGTTGCAGAGTGTGGATAAGTGCTTGGCAGGAGCGGATGTGATCTTGCCCGGGATGCCGCCTAAGCCTTCCTGAATGAGCTGCTTAAGTGACCAGCCTGCGCAGTAACCTGTAAGCATGGACAGATCGTGGATATGTATGTCTGCATTTCTGTGTGCGTCTGCGATCTCCTTGTCGTAGATCTCAGAGAGCCAGTAGTTTGCTGTGATCGCACCGGAATTTGAGAGGATGAGACCACCTACTGAATATGTAACTGTGGAATTCTCCTTAACTCTCCAGTCCTCGATCTTAACATAGCTATCTACCAGGTTCTTATAGTTTAAGAGGGCAGAGTTCATGTTACGGATCTTCTCACGCTGATTACGGTAGAGGATATATGCCTTTGCAACATCCTCATAACCCATTCTCTGAAGGGTAACCTCGACGCTGTCCTGAATAGTCTCAACGTCTACCTTGCCGTCTACTGCATTCTTCTCGCAGTCGGAAACTGCATTGAGAGCCAGCATATCGATGATCTGCTGATTATACTCCCTCTTCTGAGCCTTGAACGCCTTCTCGATAGCGCCCGAGATCTTGCTCAGGTCGAATTCTACAACCTTACCGTCTCTCTTGATGATCTGATACATATCCTTCTCCTTTTATTCTTCCCCGCGGATCTTTGTCTGCGGAATTATCTTGCGTGCATTATCACGCGCCCTGATCAATTCTTCCTCTGTAAGCTCGCCCATTCCCTGACCCTTAACAAGTTCGCCGGAATCCTTGAAGCCCTGTATGAAGTATCTGGGTGACCCTTCTACAAGACTTGCGATCTCCCGGAAGTCACCGGGATCATGGAGCGGGCTGACTGCGGTAGTCCTGAATTCATAAGGAACTCCGCTGGCCTTGATGATCTCGATACTCTCTAAGATCTTGGAGGTATCGAAGTCCGGAACTCCCACGGTCTCAGGGTATCTTGCCAGAGTGTTCTTGATATCCATCGCAACGTAATCCACGTTGCCGGAATCAAGTATGGCCTTGACCCTGTCCGGGAAACTCCCGTTGGTATCCAGCTTTACCTTAAAGCCCAGAGCCTTGATCCTGGCGATGAATTCGGGCAGGTCCTGCTGCAGCGTCGGCTCGCCGCCCGTTATACATACACCATCCAAAATGCCATGTCTCTTCTCCAAAAAAGCGAAAAATTCCCCTTCATCCAAGGTGTTGTCTTCGTCTATTCGGTTAACAAGTAAAGCATTGTGGCAGAAGGGACATCTCATATTGCAGCCTACCGTGAATACGGTGCATGCCACAAGTCCGGGATAATCCAGAAGTGTAAGTTTTTGTAATCCACCAAGCTTCACTTCTGTCTGCCTCCCATAGATTATTCAGGTGCGCGCGCCGGGGTCTTATCCCTCAAGCCGCTATTAGAGAATACCATATCTAGTGTTCGAGTCAAGGGCAAAACACTAGATATAGTGGTCTGTAATATAAATGAAATATTTTTGATAAATGCCCTGTATTATTGGATCTTCCAGCAGATCGAGGGATTTTCTGTTACGAATCCGGCAAAGTTTTCAGAGTAAAAACTCTCATATGCATTGGGAATTTCAGAAAGAACGATCCTGCCCTTACTGTCATCATATGCCATGGCATGAGTCTTATCTGTCAGGATGAGATATGTTCCGTCAGGATTCTCAAATATGTTATATGTCTGATCCTTGCCGTAGGAGAAGTAATCTGCGCCGGATCCAAGATCGCCCAAGGTAAAATACACATCAACATCGCCCGTAAGGAGCCTTATCCTGTATCTGCCGCAATATCTTAATACTGTAACGTCTATCGTCTTATCCCCGGATAAAGATACCAGCCTCCTTGCCCCTTCTATATCAGAGGGCATGGCTCTTTGCATATCTGATGCGTAATATGCATCTATCTGAGTCTTGTCATATGCGATCTGGCTCTTAAGGGTGCCTACGCCAAGTGCTGCCAAAAGGAACATAAGGCAGGCTCCTGCAAAATACCATATAAAACCCTTGGGATCTATATTAAGCTTGGTGAGCGCCTTAATATCAGTTGAGGCTATCCCGGCTATAAGGTCCTTAAGTCCCATAATGCCTATGGGTATAATGGTCATAAAATATGGCAGTGCATAAGACGAACCGCTCTCCCATATCAGGTGGAACAGGAAACCTCCGACAAAGGTCATGAGCATAAGCCCTGCTTCGTAAGAGTTCTCTTTGCGCCTGAAGGTGGCAGCAAAGGATGCAGCCCCCAGGAATATAAATATGAGGAATATCTTTGTAATGTCAGATATCACTTTTACAAAAGAAGGCCTTGTTATCTTCCAGAAGAAAGACGGCGCGGTATCCGAAGAATAGAGCCTCTCCGATATGGACATGATGTAGTCGAAGGTGGGATCTGCCCACTGGGCTCCAACTTTCTTGGTATAGAAGCTTGCTGCATATGCCGGATCAGATACAAATTCCTCTAACCTGCCCTTGATAAACTCTCCGGCGATCTCAGCTTCCTTGCCGCTGTCATAACCAAGAGATTCGTAGGTTACGTTGTTATATCCGTTATACATACCGTACGGCTCCTGCATTCCCATGGCAACAAAAGATACCGAAGGAGCGCCTTCATTAAGCTTATAGCCTGTTACCATCTTTACCATAAAGGGAAGCGATAACATAAGGACAGCGATAACTGCTATTCCTGCTCCTGCTGATATCAGCAGGTTTTTATTCTTATCCTTAATGAAGCAAAAAACGAGATAGATGCAGATAGCAATAAGGAATATGACATAGTTATATTTAAGAAATACGGCCAAAGCTGCAAGTATGCAGCCTGTTATGCCCTTCCGAAGATGCCCCTGCACCCTAAACTGCATAACGAGCTTTAACGCCTTAACTGCAAGGAATAAACCCGGAACAGTTCCATAAATATAAGCAGTTAATGCGCAGGAGGGAGCAAAGAGGACCCCTGATATGAGTATAAGACACTTTACCTTACGCCCTGCGCCAAGCATTCCTGCTATCTGCGCAAGGTCGTCGTAGATCACTGGCAGCATGCAGGCGTTGATCAGCATAAGGAGCAGGTAGTTGTAGCTGCCTGTGGCAAGACTTATAAGATAGTAAACAAGAGTGATGCTCCCGTTATTGGGACATACCCAGAAATATCCGCCTGTTGCAAATTTCTCGTATTCATCCCAGTTAAAACCATAAACTGCCTGCTGGACCTGGAGTCTGTCATACATGGGGATTATGGAACTTGAACCAACGGCCCAGATAAGGCAAGAAAAGAAGATCAGGAATACGATAACTTTCTCGGCCCTTTCAGGAATGGACCTTGAAGCAAACTTCTTGAATATAAATACTCCCAGGCAAAGGACAGCTATAACAGATATAAGGACCAAAGGTATATTGGCAAGCTCGATATATCTTAAACTGTCCAGATCAGAGATCTCCCTTACCGAGAAGATATTATTGATCAGAAAGAGATAAACAAACTGCGTAAAAGCAAATACGGCAATCACCGCCGTATAGAATCTGCCAGATAGATTAGTAGCTGTTTTATCCATATTGCCTATTATAGCACGCGGCTGATTGAATATCTTTTGAGTGTCACCGAGGTCTTGCTCAGAGAAACACTCATTGATCGACCTGATTGAGTAAAAACTGTAGTGTTAGCGTCTTTCCACTCAACAATTAATCATCAGCTACTTGATTCAGTCCCTTGCGAGCTTAGCATGGTCAAATAAACTGACGTATTCAGTTTGAAAGGAAGAGTTCTTATATCGAAGGGAAACCCGTTTACATCATATGTATATATAGTATCCAGTTCGGGCACCAGTCCGGCATTGGCATAGTCACAGTATTTAAACTTTGTGGTCTTGAGGTAAGCTGCCACTGATTTAACACCAAAATGCTCATGTATCTTGCAGTTATCAAGTTCAGTGATATACAGAACAAAATCAGGGAATATTGGTTCTGCCAGTCCGTTTATGTATACTTCAGGTTCATACTTAAAAGGGATACCCATCTCGGTGTAGCAGACTGCTATATCCCGTTCTGCTGCAGAACGGTAATCGATACCACCAAAGTGATAGTCCTTCGGTTTGGGGTAACGCTTGTTAGCATCATTCTTAAGACTGTCGAAAAAGTGCTTATCCATGATCACCGGCTGACCCGGCGCCACATACAGCAGCCTTTGCACCTTACGAGGAGTGCATTCAGAGGGCAACTCATATTTATAAGTGTTAGCCCAGATCGACTCGTAGATATTAAGCTGACGTCGGTAATATTCTTTTTGCTCCATGACACAAGCAAGCTCCCTCCCCCTGGGGGTGCTCACTGCATATCTGTGCTTTCCAAAGACTGCTGTCTTTGTCTCAACACCATGGATATTATAAGTATGCATCCTCACATCCGGCAGCTGTCTTATCTGCTGCTTACAATAATTGATCCGCAGAGCCAGGTATTCCGGCGGAATGTTGTTTACTATCAGTTTCATACATAAATGATACATGCCGGAAAGTTTAAAAAAAGCGACAAAACACTACAAAAACCGACAAGTCTTTTATCATTCCGTATAAAAACGGGACGCTTACGCATCCCGCCTGACAATTATCGTTTGATACCGAAGGATCATTTTATAAGTTTAAGGATCTCATCTCTTACCGGCTCGATATTGGGAGCATCTATGAAGCTGAAGTCCTTATCCTTGTAGTTCCAGATGCACCATCCGATATTCTTGCGGCCAAAGAGTCCAAGAACATCCTTGAACCATCTTAAGGTGTCATCTGCAGGTGCCTTGTCAATAACTCCGAATTCACCGCAGTAGAGTTTTGCTCCCAGCTCTTCTGCTGCCTTGAGTCCTTCGCCGATCATCTCTTCTAAGAATTCTTCTCCCATATTTGCGGACTTGGTCTCAAGGACTCCTGCTCCCTGAAATCCAAGTGTCTTTGATATCTCTTTGTAGTAATCCATATCCTTGGGATAGTAGACTTCCAGATTCGGATCCATCGCCTTGACCCAGTGTGCCTTCTGATGTGTGAAGATAAGGGGTTCATAGAAATGGAATGTATAGATGATGTTGTCATCTATAGGCTTTCCCAGATACTTGATATAAGATATGGAATTCCAGCATATGCCGCCGTAGATTATCGTATTATCCGGAGCATGCTCTCTTATGGCAGCGACTGTGCGCCTGATGAGACCATTCCACTTATCCGTATTCTCCTGCTCTACTACCTCATTAAGTAGCTCAAAGGCAACAAAACTGTATTTGCCGTATCTTGCTGCGATCCTGCCCCAGAGAGATATGAATCTTGACTGAAGGCCTTCATCATCAAACAGAGTATTTGCCGGAAGGCTTGAATCTCCTGAACCGGAACCTGCGGAATTAAAGTCATAGCCATAAGCTTTATGCAGGTCGATGATCATGTTCAGCCCCGCATCCTGACACCACATAACGACCTTGTCCACATAAGACATTCCTCTTTCATCAGGGGTGCCGTCCTCGCTCTCAAAGACATTGCAGTCTACAGGGAGTCTAACATGGTCAAAACCCATACTCTTTATGTTGAATATATCTTCCCTGCCAATGAAAGTATCGTAATGTTCGTAGGAGTGCTCACACTGAGACAGGAAGCCTCCGAGATTGATACCATGATTTAACTCTATCATTATTCTGTCACCTCGATCCTTACGTTTCTGATCCTGATCTGCGCAGTTGAATCCTGCGTTCCCATGTTAAATTCCAATCTTCCGTAATTATCATCTCTTTCAGTCATGGTGAAATCAAATTCATATTCCTGATAATCTGTTCCGAGATCGATCTTGGTATCGGGCAGATATCTTATCCAGCCGCAGTTAGGAGCGGATACGCAGACGATCATGGTCCTGGGCTCTGCTGCCATTGCTTCGAATGTAACGTGGTAGCTCTGGCCGTTTACCATAGGCAGATCCGGCTGAACCAGCTGTACTGAGTACTCCTCTGTTCCCTGGGCTTCAGAATCTATTATCATCTCACCGTCTTCGATACGTGCACTGCCCTCGCCACCTTCGAAAAGAAGGAAGAACCAGTTATCCTCATCGTCCAGAGGCTCTGCCTCGGCAAAGTCTCCGTTCCATATAAGGTTGCCGTCCTCGGTAGGATCTCTGAATATCATCGGCGGCTTCTCAACATTAGTGTCGTAATAGTCGAGCTGATAGACTCTTACATAGTCGATCTCAAATTCCGCATTATCGAAATCTGTTGTCTCGTCAGGATTGCCCGGCCAGTTACCGCCTACTGCAAGATTCATCTGCAGGAAGAATGTCTGATCGAAGGGCGCGGGATAAGGCTTATCATCCTCACCGTCTACTCTTGTAAACCAGTCATTGCAGGTATGATAGAGATTGCCGTCGATATACCAGCGCATCTCGCCCGGTTCCCACTCGAGGGAATACTCGTGAAAGCCGTTTGCAAATGTCTCGCCGCCTGTAAGTGTATAGATACCCTGCTGTTCTGCATGAGGCTCGCCATAGTGGATGGTGCCGTAAGCAATATCAGTCTGATTGCCCAGGACTTCCATAATGTCGATCTCACCGCACTTGGGCCACTGGCCGTAGTATGACTCGTCGGTAGGCATCATCCAGATGGCAGGCCAGAGTCCCTGTCCTTCAGGAACCTTGGCAGATACAACGATCTTGCCGTACATGAAATCCCTTAAGCCCTGTCCGTTGACCTTAGCTGAAGTATAGTAGGGATCGCCGTTCTCATCTACTGTCTCTATTGCCTTAAGGACCAGATGACCGTCTCTTATAAAGCTGTTTTCTTCGAGAGCTGTATAAGCCTGAAGCTCGTTATTTGTCCAGCCGGGCTGTCTGAGCTCACGGTTCCAGTTATCTGTATTGAGCTCGGGGCCGTCAAACTCATCGCTCCAAAGGAGTGTATATCCGGGGATTTCCGGAGTCTCGGTTACAGGGAAGCTTTCCTGAACAAGCGATGCCTGAGACTCATCTGATACGGCTGATTCACCTGAGATATCAGTCTTTGCGCATCCTGCAAAAAGAATGCTTAAGATGATCATAGAAGCCGTAATACCATATAGTTTGGAGTGTTTCATGAGGCTTTCCTCCTTTGGCTTATATCCTTATACACAAGGTAACATCCAAGAAGAACGGATTATATCACTATATTGCTTATTTTTATGTTATTATGCTCATATATGGATAAGAAAAACGCTCTGTACTACCGTAATTACATTACCCGTGACGACGGCATCCTCCGGGCTCCTTATAATCCGGAACTGGAATTCTATGCGGCGATAAGAGAAGGAGATGTATCCCGCTTAAGAGAGCTTCTTTTGATCCCCCTTCATACCAAGGAAGGTCTGGGCAGATTATCTGCAGATCCCCTGCAGAACCTTAAATATCACTTTACCGTCACGGCGGCATTAAGTGCCCGTAACTGCATAGCAGGAGGAATGGATGTTTCTACCGCTTACGATATAAGCGACTACTACATAATGAAGGCAGACCGGGCCAGGACTTTCGAGACGATATCAGAGCTTCACAATCTGATGTGCCTTGAATACTGCAGACGCATGAGAGCCCTTCGCAAAGAGAAGATATGCTCTCTTCATATATCAAAGAGCATAGATTACATTTACGACCATCTTCATGTACGGATGACAGTAGAGAAACTCTCACATGAAGCAGGACTGTCACCTGCTTATTTCTCCCGGCTGTTCAAGAAAGAGACGGGCATGACAGTCAGCACTTATATCAATGTCTGCAAGATCAGGACTGCCCAGAATATGCTTATCAATTCAGACTATACTCCCGCCCAGATCGCGTCAGCTCTCGCCTTCCCGAGCCAGAGCTATTTTACCGAGGTCTTTAAGAAGATAACCGGCCTTACTCCTGCAAGATTCAGAGAAGAGAACTTCCGGCAGATCTGATATCATTTCTTCTCTATGCGGTTAAACTGCGGCCTTACCTCTACTTCGGTAATGGCTGCCCCCTGTCTCATGTTAATGACTGATCTTACGCACTCGGCCACATCAGAAGGTAAAAGATGGCAGCCGCTGTCGTCACTGGGCTCAAAGTCTGCGTTGCGGTAGAGCTTGGTCCCAAGGGTAAGATCAGGACATACTGTAACCACCCTTACTCCGTGCTTCCTGACTTCTTCATAGAGGCTCCTGCCAAAACTCCGAAGGCCGGCCTTAAGAGCGCCGTAGCTTGCCCCGTGGGTATTTATCCTGGTAGATGTAACGGATGCGATATTTATTATCATGCCCTTGGAGTCCTTGAGCCTGGGTAATAGCGCTGCAGTGAGTATCATGGGAGCTTCCAGATCAGTCCTGCACATCTCCTTGATCTGATCAGGAGTCATGAACTCGGACAGTCCGTAATAAGCGCAGCCTGCACTGTTTACCAGAAGATCTACCCTTTCTATCTTCGATACCTTATCTATCAGGATATCAGTATCTCTTAAGTCAAGAGAGATCCTTGCCTTAAGGAAAGAAGCGTCCTCGCCGAAGGTCCTGCCGATGCCATAGACATCGTATCCTTCATCTGCAAGCATCCTGGAGATTGCCAGTCCTATGCCTGACGAGGCACCTGTTACTATTGCATTCATTCGTTCCATTTAAATATCTTCTCCCTTCCTATAAGTCCTTCAAGCCTTGAGATCACATAATCCTGCATTGCTCTGTCGTCTCTTGTATCATATTGCGCTACCTTGTCTTCGATAACATAAGGATACCACGCGATCCCGGAATCCGGATACGCCTTACGCATACGGCTCAGATACTCTCCCGAGATCCTGAACGTTCCCACACTTACATCGGTTATAAGAGACATATCAAGTGAATCTGCCACCTTATCTATCATCCTGCCGTATAAACCCTCAAAATCCTCAGTCTTGATCAGCGGGTCAAAACAAAGCCTTACCCTGCATCCTGAATCAAGGGCTCTTGCCGCAGCTTTAAGCCTTGCATCAAGAGAAGCCGTATATCTTTCGTATCTGTCTATTATCTCCTGAGGCGATATGGTGAAAGCATATATGAGGTTAGGGATCTTCTTAAATCCGGAAGGGGCCGCCTTGGTCCTGAGCTCGACAAGCAGGTCCTTGTTCTCCCTCGCAAGTTCTGCCCAGAAGGATGCAAGTCCTGTCAGCCCTTCTAAGGCACAAAGATCTGAATCGTAGGATGCGCAGACATAAAGAGGACCTTGTCTTAAGCATTCTGATATGTCTTTCCTGTAGTCTTCAATATTAACGAATACCACGATGTATCCTGACTGATACATACCCTTGAGATAGCAGTATTCACAGTCGAAGGGGCAGTTCATTGCAGAAGATGCATAGTAGAAATTAACATTTCCGAAGGACTGGCAGACAGAGGCTCCCTTATAGATCCTCCTGCCTTCCCGCACCGCCAGTATCAGAGCGGGATTCTCCTTCTGATATCTGATGTCCTGACGCTTACGGTCAAATATATCCTTGTAGTGATCGACTTTTATAACCTTAATATCACCGAGCTTATCTAATATGCTCTTAGTAAGAGGGAGATCTAACGCCTTCTTCTCAACGTAGACGCATTCGTATCTCATCTATCAGCTCCCTCCCCTCCTTTTTGGTAAGAGCAGGCGTCTTCCGGGCTATGACTTCTCTTACTATCTGCTCTTTGCCCGATATCGCTGCATAATGCGCAAGGTCACTTAGCTCGCCCTTCATGTACTCGGTAAGGTATATCTTGTCAGAAAGTCCTGTAAGTATATCTTCCGGCTCCTTGACAGACACCGCAGACATAAGCTCTGCTATGTTTTTGATCTTTGCCCTGTGAGAGCTTATAAGCTCTGTTATCTCTTCTTTGGATGGGAAGTGCTCTCCATTGTCAGATACCACTTTGACCAATGCAAGATGGGAAGGGCTTATTGTCTTAAGCGCCCGGGAAGCTATCAGATACCCCTCCATATCGTAGAGCATGTCATCTTCCATATCTGTCTTAACCTGAGATACAGTACTAAGCGGCATTGCGGGAAGACCGGTTCCTGCGATAATGTCCGGGTATAGAGTCCTGTTATTTTCCATAGATACGGAAGAAGCAAGATATATTGAGCCTACATTGCTCCTGGCGCCGCAAATACCTATATTCAAGACCGAGTCTTCAGGCTTAAGAGCGAGCTTTTCCAGAGATGCAGATGCTCTTCTGCCCGCACCTGTTATAACCGGCTCCCCTTTTATTCCCTGCAAAGGTCCTGCTTCGCATCCCAACGCTGTCAGTATATATAGCATTACCTGATTAGCCTCCTGCTTTGATTATTATAATATAAAGTGTTAATATTAGTCGTTATCAGACAGGAGGCTTAAATATGGACAGACTTCTTACAGGGCTTCAGCCCAGCGGCGCACTTACCATCGGAAACTATGCAGGCGGGATCAGCCAGGTAGTTAACTACCAGAAGGACTATGAGACTTTCCTCTTTGTTCCTGACATGCACGCCATAACAGTTCCCCAGGATCCTGAAGCGCTCCATAAGAACATAATCAACGCCATTGCATTGTACATTGCCTGCGGTGTTGATCCGAATCTCCCCGACATGCATATTTATATTCAGTCAGAGAATCCCTACCATGCCAATCTGTCCTGGATATTTGAATGTCACACACCTCATGGTGACCTTACGAGAATGCATCAGTTTAAGGCCAAGTCAGCTCTTCATGAGTCCTTTACCGAAGGCCTTGTTACATACCCTGTACTTATGGCGGCAGATATCCTTTTGTACGACCCTAAGTACGTTCCCACCGGCATCGATCAGAAGCAGCATGTTGAGCTTGCAAGAAACCTCGCCATCAGATTTAACAACAGATACGGCGAGCTCTTCAGACTCCCGGAGCCTCTCATCCCTACCGTTGGTGCCAAGATCCGCGATCTTCAGAATCCTGAGCAGAAGATGAGTAAGTCAACAGATAACCCCAAGGCTTCTGTATTCCTCTCTGATACAGAGAAACAGATCCGCAAGAAGATCATGTCTGCCGTTACAGACTCTGAGGCTGTTATCAAGTTCGACGAGGCAAACAAGCCCGGTGTATCCAACCTGCTTACCATCTATTCGGTATTCGCAGATACTACTGTAGAAGACGCTGTCGCCAAATTCGAGGGTGGCGGATACGGAGACCTTAAGAAAGCCACTGCCGACGCCGTTGTATCCAAGGTCATCCCCTTCCAGGATAAGTACAACGAAGTCATTAACAGCGGCATCATAGACGACATCCTTAACGAAGGACGCGATTATTCCATCAAGATCGCGCAGGCCAAGTACGAGCAGGTCAGAAGAGCTGTTGGCTTCGGCAGGATCTAAGCTTCAAGTATCTTATATAGAGTCTTGTACAAAGCGAGTGCTTCATCCTTATTAAGGGATATGCACCCGCTTATTTTTGCAGGAATATCCCGGGCCTTGCCATAAAGATCCCGTCCCCTAGATGTAAGCTCTATCAGAACGACCCTCTCGTCCTCGCTGCTCCTTGTCCTGGTTATAAGGCCTTGCTGCTCAGTCTTTTTGAGCATCGGGGTCACAGTCCCCGTATCAAGATGGAGCCTTGAGCAAAGTTCACCTACAGTGGTCTTTCCCTGCTCCCATAAGACAAGAAACATTATGTACTGTGTATAAGTGATCCCCAGCTTCTTAAGATAGGGGGTATAGGTCCCCACTATCTTTCTTGAAGCCGCATATAAAGGGAAACACAGCTGGCTGTCCAGCTTCATATATTCATCAACATTCATTACAAAAGACTCTCAACAAAAGCCCTTACTTCCTTCATGTCAGCGGTGGGCTCAAATCTCTTTACAACGTTACCTTCTCTGTCTACGACAAACTTGGTAAAGTTCCACTTGATATCAGGATTTGTCTCATAGTTCTTGTCATTCTTCCTGCACATAGCCTTCATCATCATGGCCTTGGGACCACTGCCGAATCCGGCAAAGCCCTGCTGCTCCTTAAGGTATGTAAACAAAGGAAGCTCATTCTCGCCGTTGACATCAGACTTCTTCATCTGGGGGAACTTAGTGTGGTACTTAAGCTGGCAGAACTCGTGGACTTCTTCATCTGTTCCGTGGGTCTGACCTGCAAACTGATTGCAGGGAACATCGATGACGTCGAATCCCCTGTCAGCAAAGTCTTCGTACATCTGCTCAATGGGTGCGTACTGGGGTGTAAAACCGCAGCCTGTTGCCGTGTTTACGATGAGGAGCACCTTGCCCTCATAATCTCTCAGGGACTTATCCCCGTCCTTGGGTGTAGGTACTGAATAATCATAGATGCTCATATAATTGACCTCCTGTGTTTTTATATTTGTTCAAATAATATTGTATCAAATATAATTTGTCAACAGGTATTCTTTTTGATTACTCAGTTTTTTCAATTCTCGTTAGGGTATACCAGACGCCTGTCTGTATTGAAGAGGTAAGACACGGTCCTGAACATCTTAACTATGAAGCGTCCCTCATCTGTTATGGAATATGAACCGTCCTCATTCTGCTCTATGGTGCCTGTCACAGCTTGCTCTTCAAATCTCTTGTCAAAGGCGCCGTACTCTATGACATATTTGTCCGTAAAGATATCACCTACGGATTCCTCGGTAAATGTCTGATCGGAATTCTCCTCCATGTAGCTTAACATAAATACCGATACGGACCTCTCTACCGTTACCGGAATAAGAGTAAAGAGCACCATATTTACGCAACAAAATACTACGAACATCATGATGATGTCTCTTATGGTGACATATCCCCAGAAGTGTCTTACCACTGCCATTGCAATGGCAGCAAGAGCGCCGGCTATGATCAGAAATACGATACCTCTATACATCAGGACTTCCATCCCTGCGAATAGATGGGTATGGAACAAAGCTATGAATACCGCAGTGCACACGATAAAGATAAGCGCGTAAATACCTATGAGCTTAAGTACATCCTTCATTATTTGTTATTCCCTTCCGACTCAGGTTTATGGACCTGCATATTACCGTTCATATCGATCTGGATAGCAGAACCGCAGAACTGGCAAAAACCGGTCGAACCACGCCTTATGCTGTTGCTCGTAGCACCGCAATTAGGGCATTCAACAGACATGCTCTCCCGGGCGATCTGTGCTTCGAGCCTGCTCCTGTTATACTTATTTGTCTCTGCTATAGCTTCGTCTCTTGCCCTTGCAGCACGCGTCTTCTCATTAACGCCCTTCTGATATTCAGAAACATTCTCGCTGATAGACAGGCCAAGCCTTATCAAACTGCCTATTGGAATTCTCATATTTATTCTCCCTTTATTCCCTTATTCGCATTCAATCTATCACAAAGGAGAGTTCTCTTGCAAGTCTTGCGACAGGAAGTCCTACAATATTAAAGTAATCTCCGCTTATCCCCTTGATAAGCAAAGAGGCGCCGCTCTGTATTCCGTATGCACCGGCCTTATCCATAGGATCGCCGGAAGCTGCATATTCTTCGATACGCATCTGCTGGTAGCTGTCTAAGGGATAGAACTCTACCCGGCTTTCTTCTGTAAATGACCTTACAGTATCCTTATATACTATCGCAACACCCGTTGCCACCACATGGGACTTGCCGGATAAGGCCCTGAGCATCCTAATGGCATCTTCTTTGTCTTTAGGCTTGCCATAGATCTCACCCCCGTTTATTACGGATGTATCTGCGCCTATTACCGCAATATCGTCTGCACCTTCTGCCTTAAGCATGTCATAAACAGCCCGGGCTTTTGCCCCTGCGAGCATCTCCGATACGAAAAGAGCTTCTACGCCTCTTTCTTCCAGGTCTTCTTCGATGGCGCGCTCGTCGATATCACAGGTCACGACCTCGAACTTGCGGGTTATTAATGAAAGCAACTCACGCCTTCTGGGTGAGTTGCTGCCTAATATCAATCTTGTCTTATCAAAATTCAAGTAGGTGTCTCCGTATCCGGCGCAGATGGTTCCTGCCCTGCAAGTCCCGGTCTTACTGGACTTGCTGATGTCACCTGAGCTCTTTCTTCATTACGCTTAACAGCCTTGGCAAATGCAGTCATCTTGGGTTCTGCAACGGGACCTCTTGTCTCGAGGGTCTTAGCCTTATCGTCGACTCCGTTGATGCTGTCGTTGATCGATACCTTAAAGCTTACTGCGTTATCAGGTATTACGCCCTTGCCCGTATCCTCAAACTTGGCATCCGGGTTATCACTGAACAGAGCATATACCTGTTTAGGATTATCCTTATGGGATATCCTGTAGTAAGCATCTACAAATCTTGCAAGGGATTTACTCATTACAAGTCTTGAAGCTGTCTTAACAGGAGCATCTATTCCCTGCACCTCGTTAACTTCCTTGAAGAACTCTTCGCTGGTCTTATATTCGCCGCTGATGATATAACCGGAACCTGCCTCACCTGCCGTCGCAAGTGTAAGCATGGCATTGGCTACATCTCTTACATCTACAAAGGCATGTCCGCCTCCCTTGATGGGAGCTACGCCGTTCTTTAGGTAACTGTTGAGCACCTTGTTGATCTCGTAGTCCTCCGCATAGCCTGGTCCGATTATGAATGTAGGGAGAACCATTACCGCATTAAGGCGGTTCATAACGACCTTCTCCATTATATAAGCTGCTGCCTCGGCCTTGGACTTGGCATATTCACCCTCAACCTTGTTGCGGTCGAAGTGAAGCTGCATCGTCTCACCCTGAGCCTCAGGATTAAGAGCATATGCAGAGCTTAAGTAGACAAGTCTTCCGATCTTGCGCTTAAGGCACATGTCAACGATATTCTCCGCGCCGATAACATTAACTCTGCGCATCGTGAGATTCGTGGCATCTGACAGAGAGATGTACTCATCAGCATGTATCAGAACGCTGTGTCTCGGGTCTTCGGTATCAAAGAATTCGACCATGGAATCCTTGTCGGTAGAGATTCCGTAGCAGATCTCCACATTGGGATTATTCTGATAGAGCGATACATCTGAAAGCTCGCTCATCAGGATCCTAACCTTCTCACCACGCTCAAGAAGCATGCTGATTATAAGCTTACCCAGAGCTCCGGCACCGCCTGATACAAGATATTTTGCTACCATAAATGCGCTCCCCTCGAACATATAGGTGTTTGCAAAGTTTCATAAGTTAATAACATTTTATCCTTTTATCAATTGATATAAAAGCGCATCTTATGTCAATTCAATGAATATTTATATAATTTTTATATGTCAGAAAGTAAATGATCCTGCCCTGCTGTCGTGCTAAAAACCATAGAAAAAATATCTCTTGACAATCATATTTTCGAAGTATATCCTTTAGAAACAATTTATCTGGTCAAAGGCTTTGACGAAGAGGTCCGCGAGGATTCGGATATACAGAGAACCGCATTAGCTGAGAAGCGGCTTTCCGAGAATTGCAACAGACTATCACTTCCGAGCCGGTACTCCCAAAGGGATATCCCAAGTAGACAGTACCCGTGATGCCGCGTTATGGCAAAGGAGTTGTTAGACTTCGTTAAGTGGCGTATAAGCATACGCAAGTTGAGTGGTACCGCGATTACAATCGTCTCAGCATCCCGGAAGGGAGCTGAGGCGTTTTTTTATGCAAAGGAGGCAAAAATGACAAATTTAAACACACAGCCGGTTGATGGCAACGTAGAGCTTAAGCTCGCAGAGGTTGCTGACCGCGTCAAGGGCTTAAGGCTCGACATGGGACTTACCCCGGAAGAAGCAGCATCAAGATGCGACATCACTGTTGATGAGTATCTGAGTTTCGAATCAGGCAAGCAGGACTTCAACTTCACCTTTATCTATAAGTTTGCCAACATGGCAGGTGTTGAGATCTCAGACATTATGGAAGGTTCATCCCCTTCCCTTACTGAATATACTGTTACCAGAAGAGGACAGGGCAGACCTATTACCCGCCGCACCGGTTATAAGTACTTAAGACTTGCTTCAAGATTCAAGAACAAGCTCTGCGAGCCTTTCAGAGTAATCGTTCCTTATTCTGAAGAGGCATTAAACCCTCCTTACCACCTCGTATCACATAACTATCAGGAGATGAACATCGTCGTAAGAGGTACCCTTAAGGTTATCGTCGGCGATTCCTCCGAAGTCCTCCACGAAGGTGACTGTATCTACTTCGATTCCACACAGCCCCATGCAGAGTTTGCTCTCGGCGGCGAGGACTGCGAATTCTATGCCATCATCCTCAATCCCGAAGCCTGGGGCAAGGGCGAGGACTACAGCACTCCTTATAATTCCGAGGAGATGCGTACATACAACGTAACCAATGTTGATGCCGCAAATCTCCCTGATGCTGTTTATACCCATTACCTCAACGGCATCCTTGACGAGGACGGACATCTGGTAGACGTAGACGTCAATGTTCCTGCCTGCAAGAAGTTCAACTTTGCATTTGACTGCGTTGACGTAATCGCAGACAAGAACCCGGATAAGCTCGCTATGCTCTGGGTTGCCAAGGACTGCGTAACAGAGAGGCGTTTCACATTCGCAGACATCAAGAAGTATTCCAACATGACGGCAAATTACTTTAAGAGCCTCGGCATCGGCAAGGGCGACAAGGTAATGCTGGTCTTAAAGCGCCACTATCAGTTCTGGTTTGCCATGATGGGTCTCGAGAAACTCGGTGCCATTGCCATCCCTGCATCTCATCTCCTCAGAGATAAGGATTATGTATACAGATTCCAGGCTGCCGGCGTTAAGGGTATCTTCTGTACTGCTGACGACGATGCCGCAAATGAAGTTGAAGCAGCCTTAAGAGACGGCGGATTCCAGGATATGCTCCTTGTCCTCTGCAACGGTACAAGAGAAGGCTGGCACGACTTCAACGAAGAGTTCAAATCCTGTTCTGACGTATTCGAAAGACCCGAAGACTATGCCTGCGGCTACGATCCTATGGTAATGTTCTTTACATCCGGTACATCAGGATATCCTAAGATGGCTCTCCATTCCTATATGTATGCCATCGGCCATATCACCACCGCCAAGTACTGGCAGAATGTCGATCCTAACGGTCTGCACTTCTCCATCTCGGATACAGGCTGGGGTAAGGCACTCTGGGGCAAGCTCTATGGCCAGTGGCTCTGCGAAGCTCCTGTATTCACATTCGATTTCGACAGATTCCACGCTGAAGAGATCCTGCCTATGTTCGCAAGATACAACATCACAACATTCTGCGCTCCGCCGACCATGTTCAGATTCTTCATCAAGGAAGACCTGTCCAAATACGACCTGTCATCACTCAAGTATGCAGTTACCGCAGGTGAGGCTCTCAACCCTGAGGTATTCAACAGGTTCATGTCCGCAACAGGTATCCGTCTCATGGAAGGCTTTGGCCAGACCGAGACCACACTCGTTATAGCAAACCTCGTAGGCTCCAAGTTAAGGATCGGATCCATGGGTAAGCCCAATCCGCTCTACGATGTTAAGATCCTGGATCCTGACGGATGCGAGTGCAAGCCCGGCGAGACCGGTGAGATCTGCATCAATACCCAGAACTACAATCCTAAGGGACTGTTCCTGCAGTACTACCTTGCTCCCGAGCTTACAAGCGAAGCATGGCACGACGGCTGGTACCACACAGGAGATACTGCCTGGGCTGACGAAGACGGCTACATCTGGTATGTAGGACGTACAGACGATGTCATCAAGTCATCCGGCTACCGTATCGGACCCTTCGAGATCGAGAGTGTCATCATGGAGCTTCCTTATGTACTCGAGTGTGCCGTAACAGGCGCACCTGATCCTAACGGTGTCCGTGGCATCGTAGTAAAGGCAACCATCTCTCTTGTTAAGGGTACCGAGAAGACAGATGAACTCAAGAAGGAGATCCAGAACTATGTTAAGGAGAAGACAGCTCCCTACAAGTACCCCAGGATTGTAGAGTTCGTAGATGAACTGCCTAAGACATTTAACGGCAAGATCCGCCGTAAGGAGATCCGCGATAGCGATAGCAAAGCTTAAACTGAACAGATCTTATCTGTAAACCAGGCCTGCTCCGGATAAACGGGGCAGGCTTTATTCATGAAGCTCTCTTCCAGATCCTGTTATATACATCCTCGGCATTCCTTATGTCAGGGATAAGCATCTTACGGACATCAATAATGTCCGTAACCTCCCCGCTTCTCCTGAGGAGCAGGCAGTGGCGCTTATCGTAGAGGGCGACATCGTCAAGGCATTCTCTCTTAAGTATTGGCTTGGATATTATCGGGAGAACGCAGTTGCGCGGCTCTATCACCGCCGTGCTCACATTGTCCCTGGTGTAGAAATCAATAGACGGGAGCAGAGATTGAGCCTCACGGTACAGGTCCTCAACAGCCTTCCTGATCTTAACTACCGTGGGATCCGAATAATCCTCTGCGATGGGAGCGCCTACGGTAAGAGCCTTATAGATATAGCTGAAGAGTACCGTCTCCTTGTTCCTGCTGCAAGTAAGAAAGTAGTCTGTTACATTCTGCCAGGCCTCAGCCGTAGCTATGCTGTTTATGTGATCTGACAGGACACCGGCATCCTTATATGAGGTGATGACATTGGTATAGTCCGACTCCTCCACCCTGCCTCTGACCATATAATCCGGGACTATAAGGTGCGGCGCCCTGTGTTTCCTGAAGCATCTGACAGCAACAGTAAGAAATCCCTCAAGGGTTCCGTCGTAAATATAATCGTCTGCAAAATCCACTTAAGGCCCCCTTAATATAAGAATGGGGTTATTGTAGCACGGCAAAAACGCCTTTGCAAACTTTTGTTCTGTTTTTGTGAGATATTATTTGGACACTATCCTATCTTATGGTAGACAGTGGGTCCGTATCCTTCGTAGGCAATTTCGTACCGGTCTTCGTTATAGTCCAGGTAATACTTGATGTCATCCGTGGAGCTTACAACAAACCAGTTGAATCCGTATTTATCGACAAACTCATCGTAGTCTGCCCTGCCCTCCATTACATCCAGCATCTCGCTGTTAAGAGCTTTGCTGCCTGCAATGCCCGGGCCATAGATATCGGGCCTTGCATCGTAGTAGATCTTATAGCCGGAGAACATCATGAAGTTACCTGTATTAAAGTCTGTGAATAAAACAGTATCCTCATTATTGGGTATATAAGATGTGATCTGCTCTGTCACTTCGTTGGGGAGCCAGAAATAGTAGACCATAGCATCAGGTATCTTGATAAAACCGTATATGACAAATGCGAAGAATACTGCAGTCCTTATCAAGGTCTTAACCAAATCTGCCTTAAGCATGACGATAAGGCAAGCTAAAGGGATAGCCATCATCCAGCTGCACCTTATGTATACGCAGGATGCAAGGACGCTGCCTGCCGATGCAAACAAGAGCCAGAGCGGGATCTGTTTAATGAGATATACGGTAAGCGCTATAACAATAACGGCAAATACCATCTTAACGCTCTTCATGGGAGGGCTCATCATCTCTGCGATCTTAAAGCCCTTAACATCACCTATGGTATTTACGATATATAATGCTCCCTTAAGTCCGTTAGGATTTAAGACCGTAGATACTATGCCCACGCCCAAAGCACCTATGGCATAAAGATCAAGTGACGGCTTTTTGTCCTTGAGACGCGGGATAAAGCAGCATATCCAGAGCATGGGGAAGAAGGTATTGGAGATCTGCCAGTTTGCCTGGAATACGAATATAAGAGCGGTAGCCACATAGAATAAGGTTATGGACTTTGGGGTGTGCTCCTTCTCGCTAAAGAACCTGTGCAGCACATATACCATAAGGACCGAGGCCGCTATCGTCATGGTATAAGGACGGGTGCTGATAAAAGCCTTTGTCATAAACAGCATTATCGCTGCAAGCCCCATGGCATCACTCTTGCGCTCCGTTATAGACTTGGCAAAAAGGTAATCTATCCCGTAGAGGACGCCTGCCAGTATAAGTGCCAGATATTTAGTTCCCGTAAGGCCAAACAGGCTATAAAAGGCATAATTCACAATGCAGCAGAGCCACTGCTGTGTCATGGTGGGAACGCCGTCTGTAATAAGCCAGTATGCCGTATCCGGGAGTTTGTGATTTACTGCGATATACCTGCCGGTCTCTATTAGGAAATAAGCGTCGCCGTCAGGGTTCTGGGAGAAAGCATGGTAACAGGTAAAAGCAATCAGGGCGACGCTAAAGAAGATAACCGCGATGAGCCTTATAAGCTCTCCGCGCTCTTTGAACAATCTCCTGATCCGGTCTGCCATCTCCTGCCTCCTTAAAAATATACCCCCGGCAAATGCCAGGGGCATATATCATTCTTTGGGTTAAAACTTAGGGCTTGGGATAGCCGAGCTCCTTAAGGAAAGCCTGGATATCTTCAATCTTGCTCTTCTTGTCTGATAATGTGTATGCAGCGATAAATACATTATCCTTTACGAAGAAACCACCGTAGATCTTATCATCGAAGAAATCATCTGACTTGCTCTCACCGTTAACGAGAATGTAGCCTGATGTCTTGGTGATGCCGCAACGGTAAGAACCCTCGATGTCCTTGTCTTCCTTAGCATCCTCGAAATCATCGTAGAAATCCTCGAAGTAGTCCATAGCATCCTCGTCATCCTCAAAACGGATGTAGATGTAGTTACAGCCACTGTCGTACGCATAGATCTCGTACTCTGTATCGTCACCGTTTGTTGAAGAATCCTTGTAGGTAGAGCATTCATCCTCATCAATGCCTACAGAAGCCTCGAGTGCATCTAAGAATACGTCCTCATCATCGATGACCTTGAAGTTTGCACAGCCTACTACAGAAAGCATCATGATTCCAACCATAGAGCCTGCGATCAAAGATTTGAATTTCTTCATATCCATACCTTCCTTTGCAAATAATGATATTAGTATACCGAGCAAAGCTACATAAATCAATGTTTATTTACTTGTTACTCAGTCTGCGAGCTTGATCCTGTGGTAATTCTTCTTGCCCTTGCGGATTATCGCTTCGCCATCTGCATTAAAGTCTGATTTTGTAAGTACATAGAACTGATCCTCTACAGCCTGGTCATTCAGGTAAACGCCGTGCTGGCTGATCATTCTCCTGCCCTCGCCCTTGGACTTCATAAGACCGGTCTTAACGAGGACATCTGCAAGCTGAAGCTCGCCGGATAACTCCTCTTTTGTGATCTCTGTAGTCTTCATGTCTTCGGATCTGCCGCTACTTTCAAAGATCTCTTCAGCCGTACGCTTGGCGATATCAGCCTGCTCTTCGCCGTGGACTATCTTGGTAACCTCATATGCAAGGCGCTTCTTGGCTTCGTTAATGGCAGAACCCTCAAGCTTTGCATATTCGTTTATCTCATCCATCTCGAGGAATGTAAGGAGCTTCATGCACTTGATAACATCGGCATCGTCAACATTCCTCCAGTACTGATAGAAGTCATAGACCGGAGTCTTGTTGGCATCGAGCCATACTGCGCCCTTGGCTGTCTTACCCATCTTCTTGCCTTCGCTGTTTGTAAGGAGAGTGAATGTAAGTCCGTATACAGCATCGCCCTTCTTACGGCGGACGAGCTCCATACCGGCCAGGATGTTGGACCACTGATCGTCACCACCGAACTCGAGGTCGCAGCCGTAATTCTCATGGAGATAGTAGAAATCGTATCCCTGCATGAGCATGTAGTTGAATTCAAGGAAGGACAGACCCTTCTCAAGACGCTGCTTGTAGCACTCTGCCGTAAGCATCTTATTAACGGAGAAGTGAGCTCCCACCTCTCTTAAGAAATCAATGTAGTTCAGGTTCCTGAGCCAGTCAGCATTGTTTACGATGAGAGCCTTGCCGTCAGAGAAATCAACGACCTTACCCATCTGCTTCTTGAAACACTCAACGTTGTGGTCTATCGTCTCAACAGTCATCATCTGACGCATATCCGTTCTGCCTGAAGGGTCTCCGATCATGCCGGTTCCGCCGCCCATCAATGCGATAGGTCTGTGGCCGGCCTTCTGCATATAGCTCATTACCATCATCTGAACAAAGTGACCTACATGAAGGCTGTCAGCCGTAGGATCGAAACCTATATAAAATGACACGCCGGGTTTGGACAGGAGCTCGTAGATCTCATCCCTGTGTGTTGCCTGGGAGAAGTAACCTCTCTCTTCAAGCGTGTCAAAAACATTCTTGTACATATATTCCTCCGAGTTAATAATAGTTTTTATAAAGCCTTGATATGATACACCGACGTCCCCGGCTTAACAAGTTTAACCAAGCTTAATAAAGTCGACCGCAGCAAGGGCTGCTACGGCTCCGTCAGCACATGCAGTCGTAAGCTGCCTTACCTTCTTGGTCCTGCCGTCACCTGCGGCAAAGATACCCTTAACATTAGTGCGGCAATCCTCACCTGCTTCGATATAACCTCCGGACAATGTGACCAGATCCTTAAAGTCAGCCGTCTTAGGTTCCTGCCCTATAGCGACGAAGAGACCGTCTACCTCAAGCTCTCTTGCGGATCCGTCTTCTCTGTTGGTGAGAGAGATAGAAGAGAGCTTTGGCTCGCCCTTAAGCTCAGATACGACATAAGGGGTCACGAACTCTATGTTTGCTATATCTGCTGCAGCCTTGACCAATGTATCCTCCGCCCTGAACTCATTTCTCCTGTGAACGAGATAGACCTTGCCTGCGAGGCCTGCAAGATAGATCGCATCTTCTAAAGCTGTATTTCCGCCACCTGTTACGGCTACGGTCTTACCCTTGTAGAATGCACCGTCGCAGGTGGCACAATAAGATACGCCCTTGCCTGTAAGTTCCTCTTCTCTGTCTATGCCCATATGTCTGTTGGCTGCTCCTACTGCAAGGATAACAGCCTTGGCGGTATCAGTACTGCCGGATTCAAGCTTGACTGTGAAACCTGTATCTGCATCACCTTCTATGGATACAACTCTGTCAAACTCCACACGGGCTCCGAGACCTGTTGCGTGGTTATAGAGGTTAGTTGCCCAGTCGAATCCGGATATCTTGGCGATAGAAGGATAGTTCTCGATCTCCGGGGTGTTGATGATCTGTCCGCCGTAGGTCTCACCTTCGTACACTACAGTATCCATATTAGCGCGCCTTGCATAGATAGCTGCCGATAAACCTGCGGGGCCTGCTCCAACGATAATGATGTCTGCCATAGTCTTATCTCCTTATCAGTTTTGCAATCTACTCTCCAGTGCTTCATGGATAGCGGGATAACTCTTCTTAAGTGAGAGGATCTTGCCTTCGGGATCTATAAAGCAATGTTCACTGGTCCCGGTGCATCTGACTTCCTGTGTCTTTTTGTCGTAGATCGTATATTCAACAAAGAACCTGACGCCGCTGTACTTAACTATCTCAGCTCTGATAACAACTGTATCGCAGTATCTTGCCATAGTCTTATACTTGGCAGAAAGCCCGACAACAGGACTGATTATCCCGCCTGCCTCCAAGCCCTTGTATCCCAGTCCTATCTCCTCAAAAAGCTTAGTCCTGGCCTCCTCATACCACCTTATATAGTTTGAGTGGTGGGCAACACCCATCTGATCTGTCTCGTAGTACTGTACAAGGTGCTCACACTCAGTAAACAATGCCATATAAAATATCTCCTTAAAATGCTTTTTTATTATAGCAAAAATAATATAATATCGTCATGGATACGGAATCATTTATCTACATCATGGACTTTGTGGGGACAGCAGCTTTTGCCGTATCCGGAGCTTTGACGGGTATACGCAAAAAGATGGACATTTTTGGCGTAAACATCCTTGCGATCGTAACTGCCACAGGGGGCGGCATTATAAGAGACCTCATCATCGGCAGTACTCCGCCCAAGGCTTTTGTGAATCCCATATTCGTTCTTGTATCTGCGATAACCGCAAATATAGTGTTCCTTTTCATGTGGTATATAAACAAGAAGGGTACCGTTATCCCGGGCAAAGCAAAATCCATATACGACAAGGTCTTTTTCTGGTGTGACTCGGTAGGTCTTGCAGCATTTACTGCAGACGGAGTTCATGCAGGCCTTGCGCCGGACATGATGAACAAGGTCTTCCTCGTTATATTTCTGGGTGTTGTAACCGGCGTTGGCGGCGGCGTATTCAGAGATATACTGTCGCTGGAGATGCCTGTTATCTTTGTAAAGCACATATATGCCTGCGCTTCCATACTTGGAGCCATCGTCACCTATTCATGGTATGCGGTAACAGGTTCCGGCCCCTCTTCACTCCTAGCCGGGTTCTTTGTGACTGTGGTCATCAGATATCTGGCCGCAAGTTTTGGCTGGAACCTCCCAAAGATCAAAGCCTGAGGAAGCTTATTCGGAGTGGCCGCTGAATTAAACAAGGGCATCTTACGAAGAGATGCCCTTGCGTCAAATTAACTAACTGTGAGATCAGCCCTGCTCGAGTGCAAGTGTAACAGTTGTTCTGTCACAAACCTCGGAAGGTCCGAAATACTGGATGGCACCGGGGTATGTGAAGCATGTCTCAACAGCCCACTTATCTCTGTTTGCTTCGAAGTACTTGAACGGCTTGCCGTCTAACTCAACGAGAGCCTTACGGATAACCGGCTTATCAGCGCCGTTTCTTCTCTCCATGTTCATCATCTTGGTGATAGGCATACCACCTGCAACCCACTCGTCAGCAGGCTTGCTGATGTTGGATACCTTAGACAGATAACCTGTGTATCCGTACTGGATGAGCATGAATGCGTTATAACCTAATGAGTAGCAGTAGTCAGCATCGAAGTTTGAAGGGAATGCACATCTGCCCTCGTAACCGAAGAAATGGTGGAGTGCGGAGAACTTACCCTTGTATGTGCCTGCTGCCTTTCTCTTAGCAAGTTCGTTCTTAACGAGCTCAGAGAAGAGCTTCTCAGACTCGATAAGGGATACCTGAACGTTGCCGTGAGGATCACGCTCTAAGAAGAGCTGCTGCTGGATACCGACAGGGAGGAGATCAAATACTGCGAATGCAGAATCTGTAAGACCTGCCTTGATGAAGTCGTACTTTGCCTGCCAGTCAGGAAGGCTGTTGAACTTCTCGGTAGCTTCGCCTGCGAGGAGCTCGTTGATCTCAGCAATAAGAGCGGAGAACTCAGGTACGAACTCTACGATACCTTCAGGAATGATGGCAACACCGAAGTTATCTCCGTTAGCTGCTCTCTTCTCAACTGAATCTGCGATGTAGCTTGTGATCTGGCTAAGAGACATCTTCTTAGCTGCAACTTCCTCACCGATGAGGCAGATGTTAGGCTGGGTCTCAAGAGCGCACTCCAATGCGACGTGTGAAGCGCTGCGGCCCATAACCTTAACAAAGTGCCAATACTTCTTAGCGGAGTTAGCATCTCTCTCGATGTTGCCGATAACTTCGCTGTATGTCTTAGTTGCTGTGTCGAAACCGAAGGATGCTTCGATATCTTCGTTCTTGAGGTCGCCGTCGATCGTCTTAGGGCAGCCTATAACCTGAACACCTGTGTTGTTAGCTGCCATATACTCAGCAAGAGTAGCAGCGTTTGTGTTGGAGTCGTCACCACCAATGATGACGATAGCTGTAAGGCCGTTCTTCTTGGCATTCTCAGCAACGATGCCGAACTGCTCCTCTGTCTCGAGCTTGGTCCTGCCGGAACCGATGATGTCGAAACCGCCTGTATTTCTGTAGGAATCGATGAATGCATCGTCGAACTCTACAAAGTCATTCTTGAGAAGTCCGTCCGGACCGCCCTTGAATCCAAGGAGGACATTGTCCTTGTCTGCACCCTTAAGAGCATCGTAAAGACCTGTGATTACGTTGTGTCCGCCGGGAGCCTGTCCGCCTGAGAGGATAACGCCTACAACCTGCTTCTTAGCTTCGGCTGTATTGGCACCCTTAACGAATGTGATCTCCTTCTTACCATATGTGTTGGGGAAGAGAGCCTTGATCTTGTCCTGATCAGCTACACTTGCTGTAGCCTCGCCTTCCTTAACGCAGATGTCTGCAATACCGTTTCTGAGCATGCCCGGAAGTTTAGGCTGATACTCGTATCTGGCTTTCTGAAGTGGTGAAATATCCATAGTCGTACTCCTTTAAATAAAATACCTTAAAATAATAAAGTGTTTGGCCTCAAATGTAAATGCCAAATCAGTTAGAATCCGGAACTGCCCTTATTGCCGAGAGGAGCTCGCCGAAATCTTCGAATGCAGGAATATCAGGGTTGTCCTTGATTATCTGCTCCGTGCTCCTGAAGAGGAATCCTGCCTTAGAAGCCTTGATCATGGCAAGATCGTTATAAGAGTCGCCGGAAGCTATGGTGTCAAAACCTATGGACTGAAGAGCCTTGACAGTCGTAAGCTTGGAATCCTCGATCCTCATCTTAAAGTCCTCGATCATGCCGTCAGATCCTACAACGAGAGAGTTGCAGAAGAGCGCAGGATAACCTAACTTCTGCATAAGGGGCATGGCAAACTGGGTGAAGGTGTCGCTTATTATTATCACCTGCATATCCTTCCTTAACTCGTCAAGGAACTCTTTTGCACCGTCCAGGGGATCTATCCGGGATATAACATCCTGGATCTCCTTAAGACCTAAGCCATGCTCTCTTAATATACCGAGTCTCCAGCGCATGAGCTTGTCGTAATCAGGTTCATCCCTTGTCGTGCGCTTAAGCTCGGGTATGCCGCTTACCTTGGAGAATTCGATCCAGATCTCCGGCACCAGAACTCCTTCCATATCAAGACAAACAATGTTCATATAAATCCTCCTGTGTGTTAGATTCTTGCGTATATAAATGCACCTGAGTCGTATCCTAATCCGTACTTGCCTAAGATGAGCACAGCCAGCACCAGGATCAGGAATACCGCCCATGATGTCAGCATTCCGCCTCTGTTTATCAGCTCAAGCACAGATCTCGGAGACTCGCTCTCATCCGGCCTATACTTGTAGATATCGACCAAAGCAAGGAGCGCTGTCCCAATAGCAAGGACTATAAGATCTGCAGAGCTTATGCCCATCCCGATTATACTCTGAAGGCCAAAGGCTGTCCCTCCGGATCTTAGAAGAGCTCCAAACATATCTAATGCATCAGGCACATTGACCGATCTGAAGAATACAAATCCGATAAGGACCAGCACGAATGTCCTAATGATCCTAAAGACCTTAAAGTAAGCCTTGTCCGCCTTAAGAGGCCCTCTCATCTTTTGGAAAAGAGGTTCAGCCATCATGCCTGCTACTATATAGAAGCAATGCAGGAGACCTGAGCCGATTATGTATTTCCAGACGCCGCCATGCCAGTAGCCTACCGCAAACCACAAAACGATCATGGCAAGATAGACAGGGACCTTCTTGCCCTTCTTCTTGCCGAAGGCCTTGCGCGCTGCATCGCCGATCTTAATGAACATCCGGGTCTTTAGGAGGGGATAGAACAGATAGTCTCTGAGCCAGGATCCTAATGTCGAATGCCATCTCTGCCAGTACTCTCTAATGGATACTGCAAGATAAGGTGAATTAAAGTTCTCCGGCAGGTCAATACCTAACAGGTGTGAAGCACCTAAGACCACATCCATGCATCCGGAGAAATCACTGTAGAGCTGAACAGCGAAACCTATAGCGCCCAAGATCACATAGATGCCGGTATATGTATTGTGGTCTCCATATGCGGCATTAACTATAAGGGCGGCCCGCTCTGCTATTACCAGCTTTTTGAAGAAACCCCAGGCGATCCTGATTGCCCCTTCCTTGATCCTTGTAATAGAAAACCTTACTGTCAGGGACTTATCAAGCTCTGCCCAAAGCCCTGCATAAGTATTCATAGGACCGGATGTGAGATATGGGAAATATGTTGCAAACAGAAGATATTTAAGGAAGTTCTTCTCCGGGCTGATCCTCTCCCATCTGCAGTCCAGGACATATCCTATCATCTGAAGAGTGTAGAAGGACATTCCGATCGGGACCGCGTAGAGCATGAAGGTGCTTGTCTGCCCGTTAAAGGCAAACAAGGAATTAAGCCTGTCTGATATGCCGTCCATCACGCCGTAGAATTTGACCAGGCAAAGAAGGGCCAGGTTAAATACCACAGTAACAATGCAGGCCATATTGGCATAAGCGTTCCTGGATCTCTTGTAAGAAAGCGCGCCTCCGATATATGTAGTCACACAAGATATCAGGACAAACACCAGAGTGTAGAACCCGCCATAAAGGCAGAATACTATGCTCGCAATAAGGAGCAGGATATATCTCACCTTACCCGGGATTATGTAGTAGGCAGCTGTGACTAACAGGATAAATGCAAGGAAAGGGGCCGATACCAGAGACATTACAGCGGCTCCTTATCAGCGATCTCGATAATGCCTGCTCCGGGACTCATGAGGAAGACCACTCGCCTTCCGTCAAGACAGGGGGCAGGTTCTATGTCCTTGAATACTACAAAACCCTTGCTCTCATACAGAGCCTTTGCCTCTTCCAGGTCATCTGCAAGGAAGCAGATGTGATAAGGGGAATTCTTGTATCTTTTGAGCAGGGGCTTAAGGTCGGAATCATCCGCGGGCTCCACGAGCTCGATCCTCTCGCTGCCGCATGTCCAGAAGGACAGAGTTGCGTTCCTTATGGGATCGAATTCGGCTTCGCGCTCACAGACAAAACCCAGGAGACTCAGTGTCTCCTCGGCATCCCTGATGTGCTTAACGAGATATCCTATGTGATGGACCTGCATGATCAGCCAAGATGAGCGATGATCTTATCGACCATCTCACCCACATTCTTAAGACCTGTGGTCTCGCCCATGGTGAACTTGATCCCAAAGCATCTCTCTACTGCTACTATGAGATTGATGTGCTCCAAAGAATCCCAACCGTCCACATCAGAAGCTGTGGTCTCATCGTTTATTTCGATGTCCTCGTCGTCAAAGACATCCTGGAATACCTCATTAAGCTTGCCGTATACTTCTTCACGTGTCATAACAAACCTCCGTCAGTTGACCTTGATCGCTGTATTTAAACTCTTGCGGGGCTTATCCAGTTCAAGACCCCAGGTTGAGTTGCCGTTGCTGTCTTCTCTAAGGAGCTCAAAACCCTGACCGGCATAAAACTCCTTAACCATTTTATTCTTTGCCGTAGGATAATAATAGCCCTTGATCTTTGATATTCCGCGTCTTTTGCACTCGGCTATCACCTCATCCATCATGGCGTACTCCATGCCCCTCTTTAAGACTCTGCAGCTCATGAGCCACAGATCGATATGCAGGATCTTGCCTTCTGAGGTATCCTCCTCGTGGCCGAAGGTGACGGCTACTACTCCGTTGTCGCCAAACCTGTCTTCGAGCTTGCCATATCTTGTAATGTATCTCGGATCGTTTGCAAATGTCTCGATCTCAGCCTGACTGCAGCGCAGAGTCGTAAGATTGAACTGATTGCTCTTATTGGTAAGCTCTGCGATCCTTGCCATATACATGGGGGCAAAAGGCTTTATCTCCGCATGCATATCCATGGACTTTAAGTATTCGTCGTAATTATCGAAGCTCTGGGAGGACTTGGCACGCTCCAGGTTTGCCTTATACATCTCTCCCCTCTTAAGGTCGTCTCCGGACAGGTGAGTAACCTCGAAGAATCCGCTCCTGTCCAGTATCCCGATGTAACTCTCAGGCGCTCCTACCTCAGGAACGCTGATCCCCGGGATCTGACTTGATACCAGACCTCTTTCTGCAGGATTGTCATCTACAAAGACAAAGCTGTCAGATCCGATATTAAGCTCGCTTGCGATCCTTGATATATTAATGTCCTTGTTATCCCAGTTGGCCTTGATCAGGATAAAGTCATCCTGCTTCAAGGTGGAATCAGGCCTTGCAAGACCTGCGAGAGCATTCTCCTCGTCATTCTTGGATGATACTGTGAGAAGGACGCCCAGATCCTTATGGGCTTTGATATACTGCTGGAACTCGGTAAACAGCTCGGACTCAGCATCCTCGTGTCCGATCTTGATATTCTCCGGTCCGTCATCGCCTACTATGCCGCCCCACAGGGTGTTATCCATATCGAGAGCAAAAGCCTTCTTGTTCTTGCCGTAGATAGCCTTTATTATCCTTGCAAGATTATAGGCAAAATCCGGAATGGCAGGCACTGCCAGAGCATACTTATAGCGGTACCAGTCTATGGGGTCTGCCCATTTCTTGATGCCGTATTCGGCAGAGATATAGTTGATGTCGTTTATAAAGAAATTCTCGCTGCTCCTCGCATATTCCGCGAACTTGTCATTAAGCCTGTTTATAAAGTTGAGCCTGCCCCGGAGATCAGTTGAATCACTGTTGCCCAGGAGCCTAAAGTAAGGCATCTCAAAATTATTCTGGATTATCGTGCAGGAATAACGCTTAGTAAGAGCCTGCCAGCAGGATCTGAACTTACCGTATGTCTCTTCAAGGAGCGCATTGCACATATCTTCTGACATGGTCACATCAGGGAACTTAAGGATATTCCTTGATGTTGTGTGGATAAAACAGATGTCAGGAGCAAAGGCATCCAATTCCTCGTTGCCAAAGAGGGCATCCTCAAAATACTTGTTGTACTCGGATTCATAGAATTCGGGTTTGATCCCGTAATTCAGGAGAAAGAGCTCTAATATGAGCTTTATGTCATTGGTGGTAGAGCCGCCCAGCAAAGCTATCTTCTTGGTTATGTAGGATACGCCCTCACGCTCCAGGAGCCGGCGTCTCAGAGCTTTCTTCTTGCGGATGATGTAATCCGTATCAAACGGATATTCAAGTTCCTGCATTTGCTTATCTCCTGACAATTAGTCTAAACATCTTAATTATAATACCATATTGCGGCCCCAAAAGAATTTGTGCAATCTGTTATGGCCCCCTGCCAAAGCCCCGTGCTATAAATATATGAAACTAACACAAAAGAGGCATTTATCTTGGATAGTCTGGTATTCTTACGCGACCTGGCGATAATCCTGCTGGTCGCAAAAATTTTCGGAATAGCCGCAAGGAAACTCCATGCTCCTGAAGTCGTGGGAGAGATCCTTGCCGGTCTTCTAATAGGTCCTGCGGTACTGGGTTTTGTAGATCAGTCTGACTTTATCGCCCAGATGGCTGAGATCGGCGTTATATTGCTGATGTTCGAGGCAGGTCTCGGAACAGACATGAAGAAATTGCAGCAGACAGGTGCCAAGGCTACTGCTATCGCCTGCGCAGGCGTATTTGTACCGATAATCGCAGGTACCATCCTCTATATGTGTTTTTACGGCTGGGGCGAACTCGGATCCGAGCAGATGATCCGCGGCCTTTTTATAGGAACTATCATCTCTGCCACCTCAGTAAGCATTACTGTTGCAGCTCTTAAGGAGATAGGCAAACTGAGCGGCACTGTCGGCACCACCATCGTAAGCGCTGCCATCATAGATGACGTTATCGGCATCGTAGTCCTGACCTTTGTCCTGAGCGCCAAGAATCAGGATACCAATGTCTGGATGATAGTATTCAAGGCTATAGCCTTCTTTGCCATCGCCATATTGTCAGGCTTTGTGGTCTACAAGATCTTCTGCTGGCTGGATAAGAGATATGAGCACACCCGCCGTATCCCTATAGCGGCTCTTGTATACTGTCTGGCAATGGCTTATGTCGCCGAGCGTTTCTTCGGCATAGCAGACATTACCGGTGCATATGTTGCAGGTGTGGTTCTCTGCAATCTTCACGACGCCAAATATGTTGAGCGCAAAGTTGATGTCAGTTCCTATATGGTATTTGCTCCCGTTTTCTTTGCGGGGATCGGACTCAAAGTCTCCTTCGATGCCATGGATTCAAAGCTTCTTATATTCTCCGTCGCATTCGTTCTCACCGCCTGCCTTGCCAAGATAATCGGCTGCGGACTTGTATCCAGGGTCTGCAGATTCAACGGCCATGACAGCCTCAAGATCGGTGTGGGTATGATGACCAGGGGTGAGGTTGCGCTTATAACCGCACAGAAGGGCCTTGCCCTGGGCTTTATAACTCCGGAATTCTTTACACCTGTAATCCTGCTTATATTAGTCAGCTCAATTCTGGCGCCCATCCTGCTTAAGAGGCTGTACACTTCTCACCCTACTGATTAATTCCTTAATAAGTACGGCTGCGATAACTATCGTAAGTATGAGCATTATGCTGCCTGTAATGCACTGCAGCACTGTTATGCTGTATTTGCGCTCGGGAACCATAAAGGTAACGGGGAACGGCGCCAAAGCTATAAGGAGCATTGCAAGGCCTGAGATATCCATGCTGTTTAACTCCTTCTCATTGAAGATAAGGATAAGCGGGATGAGCAAAAATACCGCAACGTAGAAATAGCTGTACGAAGGGATCCCTGATATGGCAAGAGCTATGGCAGCTGCGCTCATCCAGTCCTTTTGCAGACAAAGGCCGGCGGCAAGAAGGATGATGCCCAATACTATAGCTGCGATCTGCGGCCAGGAGACCTGATCAGATATCCCGAATAGTTTAAGAAGATAGATCCTGATGACATTTGCAAAATTGATCTTGGCTCCCAGGCCTTCAGTATCAGATAAATCGGTCCTTTGAGTAAGCCATCTTATCATGAGACTGAACCTGCTAAGTCCGCCCAGCCCCAGGAATGGCAGGAAGAAGAGAGCGATCCCATATATGGCGCATCTTACCGCTTCCTTGATCTGCTTATGCTTCAGCAGCAATATACCGAATGCCGCAGGATATATCTTGATCGCAAAGGCGAGGGCAAGAGCTATGAGAGCGATCTCTTTCTTAAATCTGTTCCCGCTGTTTCTTAATGCTATAAACAGAAGGGTAAATGCAAAGCTGTATAAGATTATGTTGCCCCTCTCAAATGCATAGAGGAACGGAGATGACAGGAGCACGGTCAGGATAAGAAGTCTCTTGTGTCTTATCTCAAGCTCTGACATCTCCTCTATCGCATACACAGATATCGCTATTGGGATAAAGATAAAAAGAGCAAAAGCCAGAGATGCACTCTGCAGCTCCCTCAAGCCGTAAGGATCAGAATAGACGAGACCATCAGGCAGGAGCCTTCCGAAAAAATAGAATATGAGCTCACATAAGGGCGGATACTGGACCATGTTTATCTCGTTATAAGGATCTCTGCCTGCCGCACTCTTAAGGCAGTTATAAAAATCCATAAAGACATCATGGGTATCGCCGAAGAATAGTTGTCCTGTAAGAGCAGTGCCTCTTAACGCTGCCGCCGCCAGGACAAAACATACAAAGATAAGAGGAATGAATATAACGCCTGCAAGGACTACCCTGCCGCGCATGCTGTCTCCTATCTTACTCTTATCAAGTCTATTGCCCATATGCCCTCAGTAATGTGAACCCTCTCAAGGATATCCTTGCCGTTAAGATATGTATCTTCGTAATACCCGTTAAACGGCATGTCTATATAGTATATTCTGTCGTAATTTTGTTCAATAGAACAGGCCCACTCGTAGTCTACACGGTAAAGCATCTCGTCATCCTGACCATCCCGCAGCTCATCCGGAGTCCACCCGGACATAAAGTGGAGATTAACACCTGAATCGTCGTGATCCAGGGTCATAGTATCCTGGTGCCAGTAATAGAGAGCAAATCTCTTTGTACCGAAGAGGACCATGGTGGTCGTGCCAAGTTCCCCTCCTATGGGATCTACTACGATCAGGGTGGATTCATCCGGATCTATATATCCGAGAGCCTGCTCAAAGAGCTTTTGCATACTGTGAACCTGAAGGTTGTGTTCGAAGCCGTCGCCAAGATCTAATCTCTTCACCTGGAACGGCTCCTCGGTAAAACCGTATCCGTAGTATTCACCGCCATAGAAGTAACGGTTCATGGTAACTTCGCTCCCGTTCCCGCATTCAACGCTCCTGTATATCCTCCTGGTCAGAGGATCTGTTGTGATAAAGCTCTCTATCGCAACAAGGATGCATACAAGTGTAAGGGCTATGGTCTTTATTATGTCTTTGATCTTAAGACTCCCTGCTGTTACTGCGAGAAAGAGTACGAGCATCAGATAACCAGTCTTAAAGTATCTGTAGTGGGGATATGTAAAGAATCCTACCGAGAAGAGCATAAAGAAGACAAAGCTGCCGGAAAGAACCGGGAGGAAAGCTTTGAGGTATTCATTAGATGAGATCTTTGCCTTACGGGAACTTATAAATATCAGGACTGCTCCGATGATTATCATCAGGGTAATGACCCAGTTATAGTGTGATACGAAGGTGCCGGCAAGTTTTACAAGCCTGTATGCTCCCTTATCGACCATATCAGGAGTAGGTATAGCATTGGGGTTTTTTATCCCCAGCGCAGATTTTACGGCCTGCTTCAGGGTCTTGGACCACCCCTCCTTGCCAAGGATGAGCGGAACCATGAACAGCCCTGCCGCAAAGACAAAATATGTCTCATTCATCAGGTAGTTTGCGGCCTTCTTTATAAACCCCTTCTCTTTCGCTCTCGGGATCCTGTATATAAGGCCTCCGACAAATATACCTGCAAGGAGCACGATCGCCGTCTCTTTGGTAAAGACAAGTGCCGTGGCAAAAAGATACTTAAAGACCTTCATGTCACAGCAAAAGGCCATAAGGAGCAGCATAAAGAATACTGTCTGAGGCAGATCGGAATCCATCAGATAGGATGTGCCGAAGAATGAAGGTGCCAGGACTAATATGAGCATCAAAACAGAAGTATTTATCCGGCTTTCCTGAGGCGTTATCTTACGAACTACCACATAGAAAGCTATAAGCATGGCAATAACAAGGATTAGCCCCGTTATCCTGACGCAGAGCTCAAAACTGACACCCAGGGCCCTGAGAGGCAGAGATACCATGTATAACACAAAGGAATACGCCCCCGACAGATGACCTGCGATCATGAAGGCATTGAAAGTATTAGGGGTCAGATCCCATGTATCCCAGGCCTCCATAAATCCTCTTATATAAGTATCGCTGTCGCCTCTAAACCAGATGTCTATCTGCGAGATATATAGAGCGGCTGCAGCTGCTGTTACAAGAATAAGAGGGAGCAGGTCTTTCTTATGCCCTGCAAAAAAGGACCTTACAGCATTTACGACGCCTCTTCCTTTGGATCTTATGAGTAGAACAAAGGACAGGCCGAAGGATATTGCGGCAAGGATCCCTATGGGGTAATTAAGATCGGTGTTTCTGCTGAATATCAGGGTTTCTGCAAAGAAGAGAAAGAATAAAGCCGTCAGGACTGTCATCTGCAGATCTGTTGAGGCAGGATATCCTGCCTTTGCATAATAGGCACTTGCAACAGGATAGATCGCAAGCGACAGAATATAGAATATGATGCAAAGGATTCCCAGGCCGCCGATCCCGAACAGCAGGGATGCCGCAAAAGCCGTTATTGACAGTACATAAAGGAGCTTGGCATTCATGTTATGCTCCTGTATTCTTAAGCTTTAGGACTCTTATCTGCCATATCCCGTCTGTTATGATCCTTGTATTTATGATCTGTCTTCCGTCAAGGTAATTGTCAGTTATGTTCTGATTAAATGTAAAGTCAAAGTAATAGACCTCGTCAAAATCATTCTCCCGTTCTACGGAACTGTTTACGACCTCGCCGTAATAAGTGCTCTCCAGGAAGGTTACGGGATAACCCGGGAGCTCCTCATCACCTATCAGATCTCCTGTTACATCGTGATACTTGACCTGGACCGTATTAAGCTCAGGGTTCCAGTTAAATGATGTCTCCTCCGGATATCCGAACAGTCCCAGGAGGGATAACTGGAGAAAATCTCCGTAGGAATCAATGACTATAGCCTTGGAATCAGTATAGGATATCTCGCGCATCGCTTCTTCAAGACATCTCTGAAGTCCTATTATCGATCTGTTGTGGTCGATGCCGTCGTTTAGAAATGCGGTGCAGACGACAGAATTCCTGTCACCTTCCACATAGCCTATGGCATCCTTGACCTGATAAAAATACATCTGCATGGTAACGGCTTCTCCATTGCCGCTGTCAAAGGTATTCCAGGTCTTGCGCGTCACGGGGTCCAGGGTAAAATAACATTCCGTCAGGAACAGACAGGCAAGGACCGTGGGGATCACGTTCCTCAGCACATTGCTCTTTACCATCTCGTCCAGGGCAAAGCCAACCAGGATCATCATAATAAGCAGATTATACTGGGAATATCTGTAGTGTACGTAATTAAAGTAGACCAGATCAAAGACATAATAGAGCGCACCTGAGCACAGGAGGGATACGAGGAAAGCATTTTTCTTTAAGTCCCTTAGTGGCTTCTTTATAAGTGCAAAGATAAGATATGCCAGCACCAGGAGCGCAGCTATCCACATAAAGTGAGCGGCAAACAGAGAGTTTAGCTTAAAGAGCTGGTAATGCCCGGGCACTATAATATCAGGGAATTTCGGTATCGGGATGCCCAAAAGCACTGACTTAAGGATAATGTGGAAGTCGTGGATCCATCCTCTCTGCCCTATGAACATCGCAGAACAGAAAACGATACAGGAGAGTATAAACCAGGTGTTCTTGATAAGATGCCTTAAGAATCTGGATATGGGTTTGATCTCCTTGGCGCTTGCCATGGTATGGATAAGTCCGCCTATAAAATAACCAAAGGACAGGATTATCGCAGTCTCCTTTGTAAAGCACAGGGCGATCATGGCAACGGGTCTCATTATCTTGAGCTCATAGAGTGAAGCAAAGATAAACAGAGCAAAGAAACAGAGCAATGCAAAGTCTGAACTTGCCAGATAGGAGATACCCCAGAACAGAGGTGCGAAGGAAAAAGCTGCCGTAAGCATAGCTCTTGCAAAGGCGCTGAGATTCTTGAACAGACCGCAAAGGATCGCATAGAACATGGCGATCGTAGCTTCTGACATTACCAGATTTGTTATCCTGAAGGCGATCTCCGGTCTTACTCCAAAGAATGTCAGAGGGAGCATAAATGTATCGAGGACAACACTGTAGCTGAAAGTAACATGGCCTCCCATCATGAAGGTATGTATGGTGTTTAATGTGTAATCCCAGGCATTCAGATTAAGAGATGCCGAAGAGAAATAAGTAAATGAATCTCCCCTGAACCAAACAGAATAATTGGCAGTAAACATCACGGCATATATCACAAGTATTGTGACCAGGAGTATATGCTTTGTAAAACAGGTCTTAAGGAAGTCTCCTATCGTGGAGATAACCTCTCTGCCGTGCCTTAAAATGGTCAAAAAGAACGAGCACCACATCGCAAAGAAAGCAATGGCACCAACATATATGACGCGGTCCGGATTCCTGTTAAATAAGAATTCCATGGTATAGAACGATGCCATAAAGAATTCCAGACAAAGGATCTCTATTACTACCGAAACCTCATGTGCTCTCTTGTTATAGAAATAAGTTGCCGCCAAAAAGACAACAAAGAATAAACAATATACTGCATTATCTATATGGAAGAGAACGCCGCTCTTGATCCTGTCGTTAACAAGTGCTCCCACAAAAGCTAAGGTAAGCACCAGCATAGATGATATATACAGTTTCTTATCTCTTGTCATTTGTCACCTACAGATCGAAATAATGAATCTTGGATGTGAAGAAATATCCCAGGAGAGCGGGCTTGATAAGATGCGTCCTCTCAAAGAAAGCAGTCATCCTCACTATCCTTGTGGCGTATTTACGCATAGGAGATACAGATGACCTCTTAAGGAAGCGGTTCGAAAGATACTCCGGATCTTTCTCCTCCATTATGGCCCGGCACTTCTTGTATTCACTCATAAGGACTTTGAAGGGCAGGCCCTGGAGACTGTATATGGACAGGCAGTATATCTTGATATACATAAGCTCAAGATAGTCCCTCTCGCTTGCCTTATCCCCTGTCAGGAATTCGTTCATAACAGGAACTATATAAGAGGAGGCAGACTCAAGAAGGCTCGAACCTATCCAGGGGGAGTCAGCCTTAGGTGTCCTTGACTGGGAATCTGTGTGCACATACCAGTTAAATATCGTCTCATGGACAAAGCATACCTTGTCACAATACTTGTGGAAAAGGACATTGATATATACATCATCCGGATACTTCTTCTCAAATCTGATATCGTGATCTATAAAGATCTGTCTCTTGTAAACAGAACCGTGATGAACACCGCATATCCATTTGTTAGGTTCCTGGGGGAGATCCTGTATCTGGACTATCTTGCCGTCCTGATCCACATCCCTGAACTGGGCTATGATCCTGTCAGGATCGTCTGCTGTATATCCGGCGAGGACTTCCAGACAGTTGTCATCCATCCAGTCGTCAGAATCGCAGAACATTATATACTTGCCTGAAGCGTTGTTCAGAAGCCTGTTGCGGGTACCCAGAACTCCGAGATTCTCCTCGTTTACAAGGAGCGTGATATTCATGTCAGGGTTGTCTTCTATAAACTTTGTTACGACCTCCACCGTATCGTCAGTGGAACAGTCGTCACAGAGTATTACCTCGTAGTCTTTGAAACTCTGTCTCCTGATAGCTTCAAGACAACGCGGCATAAACCGCGCATAGTTATAACAGGTTATAGTTATGCTGAATAGTGGAGCCATTGTCCTGACGCTTTCTCCCGTGCATTGTGATTATATGATACCACTTTAGCTGCAATTCAATCGAGTAGGGGGAATTTAATC
>DJYO01000010.1 GCA_002450155.1 Mageeibacillus sp. UBA6976
TTAAGGTCTGTAAGCATAGCAGATGTTTGATTATAGCCAATCTTTTTACCATTGGCATAGGCATCATTACGCATAGCAAGACCTTTGTTGTAGATGAGTCTGCAACATCCGAAAGTCCCGTTTATTATGTTTTGTTGCTGTTTGTTAGGATATGCCCTAAACTTAATGCCTTTTTGCATACAGTCACCTACGGTCTTGTTTATTGGGTATCAACATACCATTTGATAGTTTCAGAACACAAAATGGTAGTTAATCAAGGACACAGTTGTCTTTGTATGTTTATATTCATTCTTCATAGATATATAGTGACATATTAGTAGTTGTTAGTTAATATATTATCTGCAGAGATTAAAGAGCGGGCTATTATCCTCACGGTTAAAACCGTGGGTTTTCTCGCCCGCATGGGTTATAATTAATTATCAATTTTACAAGGAGATACAAATGGAGAGCAAAGAATTAGCTGAGAAGATAGCAGAGATACTCGATTCCAAGAAGGGAATAGACATTGAGATAATAGATGTTACAGGCAAGACCACTCTTGCTGATTATTTTGTTATCTGCAGCGGTAATTCGACTACTCAGATCAAAGCTTTATCAGACGAAGTTGAATATGTACTCAAGAAGGATCATGGTCTTATGGCTGACCATGTGGAGGGCAGATCAGGAGACCGCTGGATCCTTATCGATTACAAGGATGTTGTTGTCAATGTATTCCATCCTGAAGAGAGGGCAAATTACAATATCAGCAAGCTTTGGGAGACTAAACAGAAGGAAGGCTGAGAACCTTTTAGATCAAGGATTCTATAAACCGGCAGGGAACTGATCCTTGTCGGTTTTTGTATGTTTTTGTCGGGCTTTTTAGGCTGCTATCGGTGCTATCATCCTTATATGAGAATGCCTATAAAGAAACTTAAGCCCTTCATATATCCTGCAGCCTTTATACTGATAGCTCTGATCAGCATGGTATATAAGCTGGTTATAACGGGTAATACCTCATCTTTCATCTCTACCATAAGTGGTGAGTCCGTTGAGCTTAGCCGGGAACCTGATGATGAGGAGCCCTCTTATATAGAGCAAGAAAGCGAGCCTTCTGAATCTTCTATAGAGATGTGCAGCATCTACCTTTGCGGAGAGGTTGTAAGCCCCGGTGTATATGAGGTCCCCAAGGGTTCATTACTAAACGACGCCGTCAATCTGGCAGGAGGGCTTACTCCGGAAGCTGATATGAACAGGATAAATCTTGTTTATGTCATAGGATCAAATTTCTCGGTTTATATTCCGTCAGAGGAAAGCGGCGGCGGGGGAGATGAGATAATAAGATCAGGCGAGGATTACATATGGGGGCAGGGCGATGCTTCAGGAGTTTCTCGTGCAGGCCTGGTCAACATAAATACAGCCGGCAAGGATGAGCTTATGACCCTTCCGGGCATAGGCGAAGTCACGGCTAATGCCATAATAAGCTACCGCGAGGATAATAGCTTCAGTTCGATAGAAGACATCAAGAATGTGTCCGGAATAGGAGATGCCAAGTTCAATAATATCAAGGCTTATATAACAGTTTAAGTGTAGCCTGATATGCCTCTGACCCTGACTTCACCGCTGTTAAGGTCATGGATGGTATTATCCTCGTACAAGGCTTTGAGGGAGAAGTCAGGATTGATATCTATGGCTGTGGCATTTATGCCTTCCTCAGCGCCTGCCATTATCCTGAAGACCTTGATCTTCTTGCCTGTAGTAATATTACGGGCTTTATAGGTATCAAGATAGTAATCCTTGCCCATAGGCCAGGAAGCTGCCAGTTTATCCAGCTGTCTTATAAGCTCTGCTGCCAGGATGGATCTTTTGTACCTGGTATCAGTCTCTATAGAAAGGGATGTGGCAATACCCTTAAGCTCTCCTTCGAAGGAGGATTCGTTGACATTTATGCCTATGCCGATAACGATGCTGTCTATCCTGCCGGTCTCAGCCTCGATGGACAGCTCAGTCAGGATCCCGCATATCTTAAGGTCGTTTAAGATTATGTCGTTTACCCATTTGATACTGGTCTCGATGCCATATGCGTTCCTGACCGCATCCGTGATAGCTACGGCTGTCCATGAGGTGATCTCGCTTATGGATTCAAGTCCTTGGTCAGGACGCATGAGGTAAGACAGGTATATGCCTTGACCTGCAGGTGATTCGAAAGCTCTGCCCCGTCTGCCTTTGCCCCTGGTCTGACGGTCAGCGATAACTACTGTGCCGTTTGTGGCACCTTCGGAGGCAAGTTTCTTGAGGTAATCATTGGTTGAGGTAACTGTATCAAGTACGATTACCGACTCGGCCCTTTCTTCATCCAGCAGGGCACAGACCTCTCCTGAAGATAAGATGTCCGGAGAGTTTGACAGTCTGTATCCCTTATTTGTCACCGATAATATTTCGTAGCCCTGGGATCTTAAGTTCTTAACTGCCGCGTTGATGGCTGCCCTTGATATGCCAAGAGACCTGCTCATCTCTTCTCCTGATACATAATCTGCGCTGTTGATAAGTATCTTGAGGATCTTGTCTTTTGTATTCATGGGGTGCTCCATTTTCTTAATTATTAATGCAGATTAATAGTATTTTAACATTTAGTGAAAAAGTGTAAAATACAGTTATGGTTTTCAAAATAGCAATCGGAATCTGTGCTGTGCTCACTTTGATGGTGACATTCGGCCTTGTCTATTATTACAGACATGGCAATAATGCCATGCAGCTCGTGCTCGCGACAATACTTACGATCAGCAACGGCGGTTATTTTTTCCTTGCATGTTCAACCAATCCTTCTGAAGCTCTGGTTGCTAATACCTTGAGCTATATCGGAGGCTTGTTCCTTCCTATGCTCGTAATGCTGATCCTTGCCGATTTCTCGAATTCCAAACTGCCGGTATGGTTTACCCTGTTTATTGCCGTAGTAAATGTGGTCCTCATCGTAGGTGTAGCGACCACAGGTAAGCTAGGGCTCTATTACTCAGATGTTGAATTTGCCATAAACAATGCAGGGGTTGCCTACCTTATCAAGAACCCGGGCATTCTCTACTATGTACGATTCGTCGTATTGTTTGTTGAAACGGCGCTGGCAATTTTCTTTACCGTCCTGGCCTATATCGGCAGGAGATCTGCATCCTACAAGACCATGATGGTGTATATATCAATGATAGTGCTTTCCTTTGTAACCTATCTGGTTGAGAAACTGCTCCATTCCGGTTACGAATATCTTCCTTTTGTTTATTTCATTTGCTCATTGCTATTGGTATATATCTGCATGAGATCCATCCTTTACGATGTATATCTGACAGTCCAGGAGAAGATCGCGGAGAACAGTACATATGCCTATGTCGTATTTGACAACAGGCTTAATTTTGTAGGCTGTAATGCCAGAGCCAAGAGGATCCTTCCTGAGCTTAAGGAAGCCAGGATCGACAGCCCGATCAGGACGGAGAATTTTACTATCAAGACGATGCTCGGCTGGATCAAGGACAATGCGTTCCCTCAGGATCCCAGCAAATCCGTAAGCACCACGTTGATCCTCAATGAGAACCGCACCGTTGCCAAGGTGCTTCTTGATTGCGAGCTCTCTTACATCAGGTTCGGCATAGTTAAGAATGTTATGGGATATCTTGTAGCTCTCAACGACGTAACAGAGCAGCATGACATGATAGAGCAGCTTAAGTTCCATGACATAAGGTCCAAGAGAGAGGTAGATAGGCAGACGCTTAAGGTCAAGAACCTTCAGGAATCCACTATTCTCGGAATGGCGTCCATGATCGAATCACGTGACAACTCCACAGGCGGTCACATCAACCGTACATCTGCCTGCGTCTCGTTGTTTGTGGACCATCTGTCCCGCCAGAAGCAGTTCAGACATATGCCGGATTCCTACTGGTATGCAGTCAAGCAGGCTGCCGTATTGCACGATCTCGGCAAGATCGGAGTAGATGATTACATCCTCCGCAAGACCACAGGTCTTACAGATGCAGAATACTCTTCCATGAAGACTCATGCTGAGAAGGGAGCCATTATTATCCGTAAGATCCTTAAGGATGTTGACGATAAGGAATTCGTCAGGGTTGCAGAGAATGTTGCCCATTACCACCATGAGAAATATAACGGTACAGGTTATCCTGACCACCTCAAGGATAATCAGATCCCGCTGGAAGCCAGGATAATGGCGCTGGCTGATGTCTTCGATGCCCTTGCCAGCAAGAGAGCTTACAAAGAACCTATGCCATATGAAGAATGCTTCAAGATAATAAGGCATGACCTTGGTTCTCACTTCGATCCTGAGTTAGGTGAGATCTTCTTAAGTCTTGAGAATGAGATAATCGCTCTGTATCAGTCTTTCGAAGGTACGGATAAGGCCAGATAATTTACATTTGAGTTACAAAAGCCCGTTCTGCCTTAGTTTTGCTTAATTTGAAAGCCTCCGTTTGTTAAACTAGAAACGAGCGGAGGCATATTTATGATCGAGATCAGCAGACTGACAAAGATATTTACAGGAGTACTCGCAACAGTTGTTTGCGTTACTACTATAAGTTTTGCGGATCTTGGATCTGCCTCTTCGGTTGCGCTGCAGTGTCCTGCTGCAGAACCTGCCGAATCTTCGATAGAGATAGAGAGATTTACGGCCGGCAGAGATAACACGATAGATATCAACGACTATACATATACTCTCGTACCTGATATTAATACCGATCCGGATAAGAATTATGACGGCAATACTTATTTTAGCAAAGCTGAGGTTATAGAACTTTTTGCCGAAAGCTCAGAAGACTGCGATGTAATAGGGACTCTTGCAGCAGGGGAAAAGTTTATAAGGATCTCCTATGACGAGGGCTGGTCTTATGTCAGGACTGAGGATGGAAGCGAAGGTTATATTCTGAGCAGCATAATGGATGATGTAGTACTCGCTGAAGACGCAGAGCCTACAGAAACACCGACACCGACTCCTACCAAGGCTCCCGAGGCTACAAAAGCACCTACACCTACAATTGCACCTCAGGCTCCACAGGCTACAGCTACTCCTGCGGTGGCAGCTTATACGGAAACTGCTGTTGATAAGACTGTATATGCAACCTGCGCTCTTAATGCAAGGTCAGGCCCCGGCATCTCATACAGCAAGGTGTCATCTTTCCAGACGGGAGATGCTATCCATGTCGTTGCAGTCACTGACAGCGGCTGGTACAGAACAGATGCCGGATATTTCGTCAAGGGCAGTTACCTCTCTGATACTATGCCGACAGCAACTCCTACACCTGAAGTAAGAGTTGAGACTACAGAGAATACCCAGCCTTCAGAGACCCAATCCGAAGCAAGTCATGATACATCAAGTGATTTTGCAAGTTTTGTAAGGAGCTTTATCGGAGTTCCTTATGTATATGGCGGATGCTCTCCTTCAGGCCTTGATTGCTCAGGACTTGTAAGATATTGCTATAAGACATACTACGGCATTACTCTGCCGCACAGTGCAAGGCTTCAGGCACAGTCCGGTACAGAAGTATCCGCATCTGAGATCCAGTGCGGTGACATTGTATGCTTCGATTATGACGAGGATGGATCTATCGATCACTCCGGTCTTTATATCGGCGGCAACACAGTGATCCATGCCTCCAGCTCAAGAGCAAGCGTAGCTTCTGCCAGCTTCTCTTCAATGACTCATATCGTAACTATCAGAAGAGTTCTGTAAGTCCCGTTATAGCTTCAGTCAGCACATCAATATCAGTCTCGATATCCCTCAGGGCTCTTGATTCGTTTGCCTGATGGCACTGATCCTGCTGCCAGGGTGCCTGGAGTCCGAAAGCTATGGTATCAGGCATATGTCTTGCATATGTGCCTCCGCCGATCGCAAGGGGCTCGGTAAATTCAGATTTGTATTTATCCTCATATCCATCGTAAGAGCTCATATGCCTGCTCCAGACCGATGTCAGGAGTCTGATCTCCGGGGTATCCTTATCTTTAAACAGGGGAGCCATATGGGTTGTTATCTCAGCTTTAAGACCATAGCCGGCTGCTTTCTGAGCCATATATCTCAAGATGTCATCAGCTTTGCAAGTTACGGGATATCTGATATCTATAACTATGGACTCTCCGTTGCCGTCTGCTCTTAATACAGAAGGGTTTGCAGTAATCCTGCCTGATTCATCGCAGACGTCGCAGCCTGTATAATCACTATATTCCTTGGATGCCAGTTCGTTCTTGATATATGTGAGGACAGGGGAGAGGTTTATATCCTCGTCTATCTTCTTTACCATATCGAAAATAGCATTTACTCCGAGATCAGGCTTTGAAGCGTGGGCAGGGACTCCTTCGCCGCTGTATTCCACTCCGTTTATGGCAGATTCTGCTCTGGCAGGGACCATATTTGCAGCCTGTCCTGCAAAAGCCGTGACCTTTGACGGCTGATCTGAATAGACCTTGATATTCAATATGCCTTTCTCTGCATAGATAACAGGGTATTCGGCATCCGGAGTGATCGAGAATGTCGGTATCTCGCCCTTTGCTGCATAGCACTCGACGCAGGAACATGTCCTCTCTTCGTCGGTGCCCAGGATAAGCCTTACTCTTGATCTCAGATCGTAACCGCTCTTTATCAGCCTTCTCATAGCAAAGAAAGCGCAGGCCGCAGGTCCCTTATCGTCAACGATCCCTCTGCCGTAAAGCCTACCGTCTTCTTTGAGGGTAAGGGTAAAGGGATCGCTGTTCCATCCTGAACCCTCAGGCACTACGTCAAGATGACATACGATGCCCAGCATCTTATCAGAGTCAATAGGTCCTATCTCGGCATATCCAACCTTGTTATCTATTATATTTGTTCTAAAACCTTCTTTCCCCGCTTCATCAAGGAAGAACGTAAGCGCATCGTAGGGTTTATCTCCATAGGGTCTGCCTTCCGAGGGCGCGCCTCCCACGCTGGGAATAGCTATCAAGCGTTCAAGAAAATCCTTCTCATAATCATCAAGTAACATATATAAATCTCCTGTTCTGTAATACTAATGTAACCATTTAATCACAAAGCAGGTGATGATGTTAAATTTATTGCAATCGTTCGTCAAAATGCACAAAAAGAAATAGTCTCGGTTGGTTATTTAGTACAAGAGAGCCCTTTGCGCAAGGAAACGAAGACTAGTACTATGAAGATGTCCAAGGGAGAGAGACTTCCGGACAAAAGAAACTTTATATACCACAAAGGAGGTATTACAAATGAAAGCTTTTTATCTTGATAATGTTGATGTTGCTACACTTATGAAGGCATTAGACGACTGTAAGGGCAGCGTAATACTTCTTACGGATGAAGGTGACCGCTTCAACCTTAAGAGCAAGCTCAGCCAGATTACAGGTATTATGAAGCTCATTGAGGGCGGAATCGTATGCAATGCAAAGATCTCCTGCTCTGATCCTGACGATGAGGCAATGCTTTTCAGACTTAACCTTTTCGGCAAGATCGATGATGATGCTAATGCTGATGCATAAGCACATCACCATTACTTAGAATTTTCCTGGGGTAAAATGAGTTTGGACCGTCGCATCTAAGCGGCGGTCCTTTATAATTGCATTATTTTGTGGCCCATCTTTTCTTAAGGTACTGATATCACGAATTTCCTATAAAATACCTAAATAATAAATAAGAGAAATAGCAGCTTGTGATATAATTCATCTGTGAAAAAATGCTTAACGGAGTAACAATTGCGCAGATATTACTATAATGCCAGAGATGTGGCAGCCTATTTCAAGTATTTCTCGGTACCAAGTTACCTTGAAGTCTCTTATATGCAATACATATTTAATCTTGGCAGGAGAGTCCTGGCCGAGCCTTTGACGCGTGACTTTGAACGCTTTAAGAGCGAGGTATACAGGGAACTGTATTTCCTGTGGTCCAATGGTTTCGACAGCGAGACATCTGACATCTCCTGCATGACGGCAGACGGACAGCTCTCACTGATCTGCGATCAGGAGTGCATCAATCTTGAATCCTACATGAAGCTTATCTGTCTTCATCTGGTATTCTCCGGCAATCTGCCTTATATCAATCTGAATTTTGCCGGACTTATGTATACTCTCGGCATCGATTGTGATATCGAAGAGTACGAGGCGAATGTTGCCAAGATAGCTGAGCCTTTGCAGCTCAATATCACTGATTGCTTTGGTAATTCATTCGATCTGTCCCGCGGCGTTCCGGATGAATTATTGAGAGTTTCTCTTGCTCCGGAATTCAGGAGCAGTCTTGAAGGTAATAACTTCAAGGAGACATTAAGACTTGAACAACTGGAGATGCTCAAAGACCTTAAGGCTAAGTCACTTAAGATCTTTGGGCAGTTCCCTCAACGTAAGAAACCTGCCTCAGCTAGATCAAATCCCAGGAAGAGTGACAAGAAAGCTTCTGATATTGCTCAGCCCAAGGGTGCTCCCAGCAGAGGCAAGAGAGATTAAGGTGTTCTGGAGGAAATATGGATAAGTGCTACAGATTAGGTCTTGATATAGGATCTACTACCATTAAGGTAGTCTTGCTCGATGGCGAGGAGATCGCATACAGTGATTACAGGAGACATCATTCTGATGTATCAGGTCTTCTGAATGTACTGTTTGCAGAATTAAGTGAGAAGTTCCCCGGCATAAGCGTTGATACTGTTATCACAGGCTCCGGCGGACTCTCGGTTGCCAACTGGCTGGGACTTAAGTTTACCCAGGAAGTAATGGCCGAGACTGCAGCCATTAAGAAATACCATCCTGAGACGGATGTAATAATCGAGCTCGGCGGAGAGGATGCCAAGATCACATATATGCATCCGGTATTAGAGCAGAGAATGAACGGTACCTGTGCAGGCGGTACAGGTGCTTTTATCGATCAGATGGCAGCACTGCTCCAGACTGACGCAGACGGTCTTAATAACTTCGCCAAGGATTACAGATCCCTTTATACCATAGCTTCAAGATGTGGCGTTTTCGCCAAGTCTGACCTTCAGCCCCTTATCAATGAAGGCGCAGCGAAAGAAGACCTTGCCGCATCTATCTATCAGTCTGTTGTAAATCAGACTATATCAGGACTTGCATGCGGAAGACCTATCAAGGGCAATGTTGCCTTCCTGGGCGGACCTTTGTACTTTAATTCCGAGCTCAGGAATGCATTTGAGCGTACTCTTGCAGATAAGGTGGATTCCTTCTGGATGCCTGACGATGCCCAGATCTATGTAGGTCTCGGTGCTGCTCTATCAGCTGATGGCAAAAACCCTGTTAAGTTAGATGAACTGCTCGTTAAGCTCAAGAACAGAGACGGATTTGTACCCGATATCATTAGGATCGATCCTATCTTTGAGAGCGAGGAAGACAAGAAGGAATTTGACTTAAGACACAGCAAGGATAAGATCCCGGTCCTTGATTTTGAAGGGCAGAAGGGTGCCATGTACCTTGGTATCGATGCAGGTTCAACTACTACCAAAGCTGTAGTGATGAATGCATCAGGCGAGCTGGTCTATACATACTATGCAAGCAATAAGGGAAACCCCGTTATGTCTGCAGTCAAGATCCTTAAGGACATCTATTCCAAGATGCCTTCTGACTGCCATATCGCTTATTCCTGCGTTACAGGATATGGAGAGAACATAATCAAGGCTGCACTCGGTATTGATATCGGAGAGATAGAGACCATGGCACATTTCCAGTCAGCCAAGTTCTTCTGTCCTGATGTTGACTTCATCATCGATATCGGCGGTCAGGATATGAAGTGCATGAAGATCCGCAACGGAGTAATCGATTCCATTATGCTGAACGAAGCCTGCTCTTCAGGCTGCGGATCATTTATCCAGACTTTTGCCCAGTCATTAGAGCTTAGTACACCTGAATTTGCCAAGGCTGCATTATCTTCCAAGAAGCCTGTAGATCTCGGCACGAGATGTACGGTCTTCATGAATTCCAAGGTTAAGCAGGCTCAGAAGGAAGGTGCTTCGGTAGGTGATATCTCTGCAGGTCTTTCCTATTCAGTTGTAAGGAATGCCCTCTACAAAGTTATCAAGATCAGAGATACTGAGCAGCTCGGTAAGAATATCGTCGTACAGGGCGGTACATTCTTAAATGACGCTATCCTGAGATGTTTTGAGCTCGTATCAGGACGTAATGTGATAAGACCTAATGTTGCAGGACTTATGGGCGCCTTTGGTGCCGCGCTCATTGCCCAGAGAAGATGCAGCGGCGGCCAGGATAATGTTTCAGGCGTCTTGGGACCTGATGAGCTTGATTCCTTCAAGATGACTACCGAGAATACTCAGTGCCCCGGCTGTACAAACCACTGCCGTCTTACCATTGCAACATTCTCAAACGGTCAGAAGTTTGTATCAGGCAACAGATGTGAGAGGGGAGAGGATATCGCCCTCGGACTTGAACCTGCAGACAGCAAGGCTCTTAAGCTACCCAATATATTCAAGTACAAATATGAGAGGACCTTTGCATACAAGCCTCTTAAGAAAGAAGATGCTCCCAGAGGAGAGATCGGTATCCCGAGAGTCCTTAATCAGTATGAGGATTATCCCTTCTGGTTTACCGTATTGACCAAGCTCGGTTTCAGAGTCCTTATATCTGCAAGGTCTTCACACAAGTTATACGAGTCCGGCATGGAGACTATACCTTCAGAGTCTGTATGCTATCCCGCCAAGCTTGCTCATGGCCACATAGAGAATCTTATTGCAAGAGGCATCAAGACCATCTTCTATCCTGATGTTCCCTATGAGCATGTGGAGAATGAAGGGGCCAATAACCACTTCAATTGTCCTATCGTATGCTCCTATCCTGAAGTTATCAGGAATAATGTGGAGAACCTGATAGAGAAGGAGATCAACTACATTAATCCGTTTATGCCTCTCGATAATCTTGATGCAGTAGCAGAGAATCTCGTTAAATGCTTTGATTTCTGCGCGGTTACTCTGAGTGAAGCTAAAGCTGCGGTAGAGGCCGGTGCCGAAGAATACGGCAAGTATAAAGATGACATCAGGGCAGAAGGAGACAGAGTCCTTAAGGAGATGGAAGAGAAGAACCTTAAGGGAGTTGTTCTTGCAGGCCGTCCTTATCACGTGGATCCTGAGATAAACCATGGTATTCCCGAGATGATCAATTCCCTGGGACTCGCTGTTCTTACCGAAGACTCAGTAGCAAGACCGGGCCTTCTCAAGCGTCCTATCAGAGTTATCGATCAGTGGATGTACCATACAAGACTTTATGAGGCAGCTGCATTTGTTATAGATAGGCCTAATCTTGAGCTGGTTCAGCTCACTTCCTTCGGCTGCGGACTTGATGCTGTCACATCTGATCAGGTTCAGGAGATCTTAGAGTCTTCCGGCAAGCTCTATACATTGCTCAAGATAGACGAGGTATCCAATCTCGGAGCTGCAAGGATCAGGATGAGATCTCTTGTGGTTGCCATGAACGAGAGAGAGGAAGCAGAAGCTATAGAAGGCAGGAAAGATACAAAACCTGTCAGCAAAGCTCCTTATACGATCGAAAGAGTTGAGTTTACCAAGGAGAATAAGAAGACACACACTATCCTTGCGCCTCAGATGGCTCCTATACAGTTTGAGTTCGTAGAGTCTGTATTCCACAGACACGGATTCAAGCTCAAGCTCCTGAAGCAGGCCACAAGAGAGGATATCGAGTGCGGTCTTAAGTATGTTAATAACGATGCCTGCTTCCCGACGATAATCGTAGTAGGTCAGATGATCAATGCCATCCTGAAGGGCGATATAGATCCTGACAATACCACACTTGCGATCACCCAGACGGGCGGCGGATGCAGAGCTACAAACTATGTTGCATTCTTAAGGAAAGCATTAAGAGAAGCAGGGTACCCTCAGATCCCGGTAATCACCATCTCTGCCCAGCGTTTTGAGAAGAACTCCGGATTTGAATACAAGCCTGCGTTTATTCTCGATGCCATCAAGGCTCTTTGCCTCGGTGACATGCTTACGACACTGCTCCTGAGGACCCGTCCCTATGAGCTGGTCGAGGGTTCTGCCAATGCTCTTTATTCTTACATCAACAGGATAGGAAGACATCTGCTCAACCCCAAGAATAAGAACGATAATCTCACAGAGAGATACGACGTCCTTATGCCTAACAGCTATTACTCCAAGTCTCCTGAACAGAAGAAGAAGATAAGAGACTGTCTTGCCGATATAGGCGTTGACCTCGAGAACATCCCTGAGATCAAGAAGTATAAGGCATTTATCAGATTTGCAGTAGATAAGTTCGATAAGCTCCCCCTTAAGGATATCCCCAGAAAGCCGAGAGTAGGTCTTGTAGGTGAGATCCTGGTCAAGTTCCAGCCTGATGCAAATAACAATGCAATAGATGTTATCGAGGCTGAGGGCTGTGAAGGCGTTCTTCCGGGCGTATTAGACTTCTTCCTGTACTGTGCATATAACCCGATATGGCAGGCTGAGAACCTGGGCAGGAGCAATAAGACTGCTTATGCCATGAAGCAGGCGATCAGGTTCTTAGAGACATTGAGAAAGCCTATCAACAAGGAATTTGCCAAGACAAACGGCAAGTTTATGCTCACTGAGAGGATACAGGAGCTTGCAGAGAAATCCTCAAGCGTACTTTCCTGCGGTAACTCCTGCGGTGAGGGCTGGTTCCTTACGGCAGAGATGATCGAGCTGATCCAGGACGGAGTGCCGAATATCATATGCGCTCAGCCTTTTGCCTGTCTGCCCAATCATGTAACGGGTAAGGGTATGATCAAGGAGTTAAGACGTCAGTATCCTAATTCCAACATAATCCCGATCGACTATGATCCCGGTGCTTCAGAGGCTAATCAGCTTAACCGTATCAAGCTCATGATCTCAACCGCCCATGCTGTACGTGCAAAGGAAATTGAAGATAACGGTGAAACTTAATGGATAAGCTTCTTCTTGTAGATGGTAATTCAATAATAAACAGAGCTTTCTATGCCGTGATCGGCAGAGCTCCCATGACTGCTCCTGACGGAACTCCCACAGGTGCTGTCAACGGCTTCTTTAACTCTGTTTTATCGGTTATCGACGAATATAAGCCAGGGTATGTCTGCGTCTTGTTTGACAGGCGTGAGCCTACATTCAGGCACAAGATGAGCTCCGAGTACAAGGCAAACAGACATGGTATGCCTGACGAGCTTGCAATGCAGATGCCGGTAGTTAAGGAGATACTTGACCTTGCCTCTATCAAGAGAATGGAGCTTAGCGGTTACGAAGCAGACGATCTTATCGGTACACTCTCAAAGCAGGCTGAAGATAAGGGGATGGAAGTCTATATCTACAGCGGAGATCACGACGACTATCAGCTTATATCTGACAGGGTTTCCGTCATTATGCCCCAGTCAGGCAAGGGCAAGGAACCGAGGGTACTGATAGACCGCAATAAGTTTACCGGAGACTACGGAGTGGATCCTTCTGTCTTCGTGCAGGTCAAGGCACTTATGGGCGATAATTCCGATAATATCAAGGGTATCGATAAAGTAGGTGAGAAGACTGCCTTTAAGCTCATTAAGGAGTACGGTTCTGCCATGGGGGTCTACGAGAACAGGGATAAGCTGACTCCCGCTCTCAAGGCTAAGTTTGAAGATGCCACAGAGCTTATCACACTTAATCTCAAGTTATGTGAGATAGACAGGTCAAGCCCAGTTCCCTACGGGGTAGAGGAGACTGTTTATAGTCCTGATCTCAAAGACAGTGAGCGTCAGGCTCTTGCTGATAAACTGTTGTCTTTGGGCCTTAAGAAGATCAATTCCAAGTTTGGCTTATCTGATACTGCTATGAGCGGGCAGGCTGTTAACAGCGAAGAGTTAAGTCCTGTCATAAGAGAGCATGCGGCGATCCTTGATAAGCTCATAACTGACGGTGTCACATTTAATGACACAAGTAAGCTCTCACTAGCAGCTGCTGATGAGCTGCGTTATGGCGTTAGTTTTGTTAAGAGCCAGAATTCCGCCTTCGTTCTGGTCTTAGATCTTGAGGACAAAGCTTTTTATAAGCTCACACCTGATGAGGCCAGAGATATCTTTGGCAAGGCAAATGATCTGATGGTTGCAGGGTTCAGGTACAAAGAAAGCTCCAAGATCCTGCCATTCTCACTTAAGAGCGTAACTTCGGTATTTGACACCGAGGTAGCGGGATTCGTTACAAATAAGATCGAGGGCAAGTCTGATTTTGACAGGCTCTTTTATGCAGTATGCAAGATGCCTTACCCTGTTTCAGGCAGGAAAGAGAATGTCCAGATGTCCTTATTTGATGAGGGCCCCAGCATAGAAGATGCTGTCAAGGATGAAGCTTGCAGGCTTTATGCCAACATCATGATAGCCAAGGTTTTCGAAGATGAATTTAAAACGGATGACAAGACAAGAAAGCTCCTGTATGAGATAGAATTCCCTCTGGTAATAACGTTGGATGCAATCGAAAGAGTCGGCATGAACGTATCCTACGAGAGGCTTAATGTGCTCCACAGGGAGTATTCGATGCGTCTTGAGGATCTAAGCGCCAGGATATTCGACCTTGCGGGCATGGAGTTTAACATTAATTCCCCCAAGCAGCTTTCAGATGTGTTATTCAGCGAGGATAAACTTAATCTCCCTCATGGCAAGAAGAGCAAGACAGGAGCTTATTCAACAGGTATAGATGAGCTTAAAAAGCTTGTATATAAGCATCCTGTTATCAAGTTCATCATTGATTACAGAGAACTGTCCAAGCTTGATTCCACCTATGCTGCAGGCCTTGTAAGATCCATAGGTGACGACGGCCGCATACATACGACTTTCACCCAGGCAATGACCAATACCGGCAGACTCTCGTCTGCAGAGCCAAACCTTCAGAATATCCCTGTAAGGACAACAGAAGGTTCCAGGCTTAGAGCTGCATTTACAGCACCGGAAGGAAGGATATTAGTAGACAGCGACTATTCACAGATCGAACTCAGGCTCCTGGCTGCAATGAGCGGAGATGAGGTCATGAGCGAAGCCTTCATCAATGGTGAGGATATCCACAGAAGGACTGCTGCCAAGATCTACGGAGTAGATGAGGATATGGTCACATCTAAGATGAGATCAAGTGCCAAGACCGTAAATTTCAGTATCATCTATGGTATATCTGACTATGGACTTGCAACAGATCTTGGTATCGGATATCAGGAGGCAGCAGATCTTATCAAGGAGTATTCTGCGCAGTTCCCGGGCATTATGAATTACCTTGATTCTCTCAAGAAAAAGGGCGAGAAAGACGGCTTTGTAGAGACTCTCTACGGCAGGAGAAGATATCTTACCGAGCTTAAATCCCAGAACAGAAATCTCAGGAATTTCGGCCTTAGAGCTGCAATGAACATGCCTATCCAGGGAACAGCGGCAGATATAATCAAGATCGCGATGAATAAAGTATACAAAGCTCTCAGAGCGCAGTTTCCGACTGCAAAACTGGTCATGCAGGTTCACGACGAACTTATCGTCGAATGTGACGAGGCAGACGGCGAGGCAGTATCCGAGCTTCTTAAGAGCGAGATGGAGAGTGCAGTCAGTTTAAGCGTGCCTCTCGTTTGTGAATGTAATACCGGAAAGGACTGGCTTAGCGCCAAATAATATGTTTGTACTTGGAATAACAGGCGGAATAGGTAGCGGCAAGAGTACGGTAAGCAGGATCCTCGAAGACAGGGGACTCCTTGTGCTCGATGCTGATGAGATTTCAAGACAGGTTACGGCTGCAGGCGGTAAGGCTGTGCCGGTGATAGCAGAGCTCTTCGGCCCCAGAGCTGTTCTCTCAGACGGTTCCATGAATCGCAAATATGTGTCTGGCATAGTTTTTGAGGATAAGCAGGGCCTGGATATGCTCTCCTCTATAGTACATAAGTATGTCTTTGCGGAGATGGAAGAGAGACTTGGCAGAGAGCGTGAGAAGGGAACAAAGTGTGTTGTACTTGATGTTCCTATCCCGGTAAACAAGTTTGTTGATCTTTGTAATCAGATCTGGGTAGTAACCTGTGATATAGATGTAAGACTTGCCAGACTTGAGAAGCGCGGTATGCCCAAGGATGAAGCTCTGCGCAGGATCGATATGCAGATGACAGATGACGAATACTGCGAATTGGGAGATTTTGCCATAGATAACTCCTGGGATCTGGATGAGCTTAACAGCAAAGTCGATAAACTGATCAAAGAACAGCTTCATGAGAGGGGCATTCGTATATGAATACTATATCCGTAGTAATCGCATCAGTAGTGTCAGTTATAGCGCTAATAGTGCTCCTTATCCTGATATTCGGTAATACGCCTGTCAAAGGACACAGATTTAAGGGTTATTTCCTTGCTTCTTCCGGTGTCTATCTGTCAGGAACCATAATGGTATTGATATTTACTCTGTCTATGCCGTTGCTTCCTGTTACGTTTGTAATAATATCTGAACTTACTATAGCTTTTGTATTTATATTTACTACGGTTATATTGTTTAAGATGTCTAATCAGATCGTAGAGCTCCACCAGGCTATACTTGACAGCGGTAACAAGGATGAATCCCAAAAAGACTCTTAAAATAGTACTGCTGACAGTGATCGCGGTAGTCGCCTTCGCGGTGCTGTATTTTGTTATATCCAATCTTGTTATGGTCATTGGAACAAGAGACAGGATCTACGACCTCGATTCTATAAGCTCTGCTGAGCCTGAAAGCTTCGATTGCATACTTGTATTAGGCTGCGGAGTTTATTCAGACGGTACGCCTACACCTTTCTTAAGTGACAGACTCGAGACTGCTGTAGAACTTTATAAGGATGGCATATCTGACAAGATCCTTCTTACCGGAGACCATATCAATGAGAATTACAATGAGACTGGAGCCATGCGCAGATACTGTCTTGATAACGGCGTTCCCGAAGAAGCTATCCTTATAGATGATCTTGGACTGTCAACATATGAATCGATGTACAGGGCAAAGAATCTGTTTAATATAGATTCTGCTGTTATAGTAACCCAGAAGTACCATATAGCAAGAGCTGTATATAATGCCACAAGCCTCGGTATAAGATGCAGGGGAGTATGTGCCATTAATTCGGGATATGTAGTTGCAGCATATAACTATGTAAGAGAGTCTATTGCCAGGAGCAAGGATTTTATCCTCGATCTTATAAAGGCTGATCCCGGCACGGCTTACAAGAGTGAAGCAGGAGATACAGTGGTTACTGCTTTGATCTACGGGATAATGTGGTCTTTCTTATATTCAGCATACTATTCTTTAGGACTTAAGCTCTTTCCGGGTAACTTCATTAAGGATTTTCCCGTTAAGGTTAGACAGGAAGCTCAGGTGAGGGCAAGGATAAGCGGGACAGTATATAAGACGGTAGCTTTAGTTATCTTATATTCTTCTTTGCTTATATTCCCGATAGCCCATTTTGAGATAAGGATAGTATCTTATCTCACAGTTATATCTTTTGTCGGAGTAATTACTGTTTTATGGAGCCTTATCCGTCTTTTTGTGATAAACGGTTTCATAAGATGCGTAATCAATCCAAAATGGCTCAGGATAACAGATACAGAGGAAGATTACAGGAATATGGGATCCTATCTTAAACGGTTTGCATCAGATCTGGCCTGCTCTATTGCTGCAACGTTTGTAATAGGGAGTATATCCTACTTTATTCTTGACCTTGCACTCTGGCTCTGATTTTGTGATACAGTTAATACAAAAGTAAGGAGGCATGATGTGGGAGAGACAAAGATAATACCTTCATTTATCAAGGGGTTATTCGCGATCCTTGCGGGCATATTCTTTATTGTATTCCCCGATGCGGTATCCAGCTCCATCGGACTTATATTCGGCATTATCCTCTTTGTCATGGGTATATCGGGTGCTGTCAATTACATAATCACCATAGGTCAGCTTAAGAAAGAGAATGCCTACGGTAAAACTGCGGGAGCTGAGATAATCCTTGTTTATTCGATCATCACTACGATACTAGGGTTTATATTTGTGATACGGCCTAATCTGGTCCTACAGATCATATCTCTCATATCAGGACTGTTCTTTATAATCGACGGAGTAGTCAAGCTCCGTGAGATGACTCTTGTGCCAAAGTTTAGAAGCTTCTACTGGTGGTTTCTTATAATCCTCTCGGCAGCTATCTTAGTTGCAGGATTATTCCTTATGATCTATCCGTTCAGCGGAACACGCATAATAATAATTTTCTGCGGACTAACCTTTATCGCAAGCGGTATAGAGACTATGGCTCTGAGTTTTAAGTAGCCGTAACCCTATAAACACGGCTTGATACTTATATATCGGAGAATTATAACCCATGCGGGCGAGAAAACCCACGGTTTTAACCGTGAGGATGATAGCCCGCTCTTTAATTTCTGAAGATAATATGTTAACTAACATCTGCTAATATGTCACTATATATCTATGAAGAATGAATATAAACATACAAAGACAACTGTGTCCTTGATTAACTACCATTTTGTGTTCTGAAACTATCAAATGGTATGTTGATACCCCAAAAACAAGACC
>DJYO01000026.1:0-72716 GCA_002450155.1 Mageeibacillus sp. UBA6976
AACGACATAATCAAAGTACCTACTATGTACCCAAGCAGTCAGACCTGCTCATGTTGCGGATACAAGAATCCACTGGTAAAGAACCTCTCTATTAGAGAATGGGAATGTCCTAATTGCCATACAAAAAACAACAGGGACACCAACGCAAGCATAAACATCTTACTAAAGGGGCTGTCAGTAGCCTGAATACCGACAAATACCGTAGGGCATACGGAAATTTACGCTTGTGGAGACCGTGTAAAACTAAAGCTTTTGTAGCAATGTAGTGGTCGCTGAAACAAGAATCCCACGACTATAGTCGTGCGGAGTGTCAACAGTACTGATCAGACGTTGAATCTGAACAGTACTACGTCTCCATCCTTCATTACATATTCCTTGCCTTCGGATCTTACAAGACCTTTTTCCTTGGCCGCATTATAAGAACCTGAAGCCATAAGGTCATCGAAGGATACGACCTCAGCTCTGATAAATCCTCTCTCAAAGTCAGAATGGATCTTGCCCGCAGCCTGAGGAGCTTTTGTACCTTTAGTGATGGTCCAGGCTCTGACTTCCTTGGGGCCTGCAGTAAGATATGATATGAGGCCTAAGAGCTTATAGGAGGCCTTGATCATCTTATCGAGACCGGCGCTGGTGATACCAAGATCATCCAGGAACATCTGGCGGTCCTCTTCATCAAGCTGGCCTAACTCATCCTCTATCTTAGCGGAGATAACTACTACCTCTGCATTCTCCTTGGATGCTATTTCACGAACTGTCTTGACATAGTCTATATCAGGATTCTTGATATCATCTTCTGCAATGTTTGCACAGTAAAGAACAGGCTTCATTGATATAAGCTGCAGGTCTCTTGTGTATTCAAGCTCGTCATCTGTGAATTCCAATGTTCTGGCAGCCTTCTCGCTTGTCAGGCATTCATAGATCCTCTCATATACGGCTAGCTCGGCGGCATATGTCTTATCGCCGCCTTTCATCATCTTCTTAGTGCGCTCGATCCTCTTCTCCATGATCTCTATATCGGAGAGGATCAGCTCTATGTCAATGGTCTCGATATCGCCTTTGGGGTCTGCATGTCCGTTTACATGGACAACATCCGGATCGTCAAAACATCTTACTACATGAACTATTGCATCGCACTCTCTAATGTTGGACAGGAACTTATTGCCAAGACCTTCGCCTTTGCTTGCACCCTTAACGAGACCTGCGATATCTACAAATTCAACTACGGCGGGAGTATATTTCTCAGGGTTATACATTTCAGCGAGTCTGTCGAGTCTCTCGTCCGGTACTGATACCACACCGACATTGGGTTCTATGGTACAGAACGGATAGTTGGCCATCTCTGCTCCGGCCTTTGTTATAGCATTGAAAAGAGTACTCTTTCCTACATTAGGAAGTCCTACGATTCCGAGTTTCATATCTAATACCTCTTATGTCTGTTATTTAGCTATTGCATTATAGCTTATTTTGTAGGTTTTTGTCGGTTTTTGTCGCATTTTTCAGGGTGGTTTTGAGTGTATGCTCTTGGCAGGAGGTTATTTCTTATGTCAAGCAAAGGCAGATTATCCAAGGTTTATTCATGTTTTACCGAAGGTTCGATTGGAGTAATGGCTGAGATAGAGGTGTCTGTCATGCCCGGGATACCGACCTTCTCGGTTATAGGATTATGCGATTCTTCGATAAGGGAAGCTAAGGGAAGAGTGCTTACGGCAATACAGTCATCAGGCTATAAATGCCCCAAAGGGCACATCACCATAAGCATAAGTCCTGCGTATATGCGCAAGTCAGGATCCGGTTTCGATCTGGCCATGGCAATGGGGATACTGTTTGCCTCAGGACAGATCCCAGAGCCTACAGGCAAAGCTTATTTTGAAGGAGAGCTTGGGCTGGACGGCAGACTCTATGCTACGCCCAATGCAGTAGTAAGACTCGGATGCTCAAGAAATACCGGTTTTGATTACAGGATCCTGCCGCTTGAAGAGGAATCCGGAGCCAGATGTGCAGGGATCGAGGGGATGCTGGTACAAAGTCTTAAGGAGGCAGCTTCTTTATTTGAGAACGGAGCATACAGGCCGTCTTCGTATACCATCGATGGAACAGTCGATGAAGAAACTACAGAAGAATACCCTGATATAGCCTGTCTTAAGGGTCAGGAGAAGACAAAGAGAGCTCTGCTCATTACGGCAGCCGGATTCCATAATCTCTTGATCCTGGGGTCTCCCGGATCAGGAAAGACCTTGGCAGGCAGGATGATAGCAGGGATACTTCCGCCCCTTGAAGATCAGGAGATACCTGAGTGTTTTGCGGTTAGAGACAGAGCCTCAGATGTCAGGGGAATTAAGTATTCGAGGATAAGACCTTATAGAGCCATAGGTCCTCAGATAAGTCTTACCGGACTATTGGGCAGCAGCTCAAGCCTTGCTCCCGGGGAGATACAGCTGGCAAATAAGGGGATCTTATTTGCAGATGAGATATGCGAGTTCAGAGCAGAGCTCATACAGTCCCTGCGCACCCCCCTGGAAGAAAGGGAGGTATCCCTCTTTAAGAATGGTACGGCTTATAGGTTCCCGGCAGATCTTATATTCGTCGGTGCAGGCAATCCCTGCAGATGCGGCCTTTACTACGAGAAGGGGGCAAGGTGCAGGTGCACCCAGACTTCAAGAAGGAATTATCTTGCTAGTATCTCCGGACCATTCCTTGAGAGGATAGATCTGTTTACTGAGATGCGGTCGATAAAGAGGTCTGATATGGAGATGATGTATACAGGGGCAGGGCTTAAACCTCAAAGCCCGGTCATGAAGGATATCGTAAGGCAGGCCTGGGACAGACAAAAGGAAAGATATAAAGACTTTGGCGGAGGTTTTAATGCCACGGTTAAGTCAGCTGATCTGCCGGATCTTATGAGGATACCGTACGATGTCGTCGGTTATGCAACAGAGCTTGCAGGCAGCGGGATGTTCTCTGCAAGAGGCTTTACCAAGATATTAAGATGCGCAAGGACTATCGCTGATATAGACGGCAGAGAGGATGTCTCGTCTGACGATGTATCTGAGGCGTGCATGTTTAGACCGCATGAGATATAGGAGGGAATATGAATATTACAGATGAACAATACCAGGATCTTATCTATGTTGCTATCAAGGTGACTGCCAGGATGGATTACAGATCTATCAGGAAACTGCTGTCAGCAGGTGTTATATCCTGCTACAGGGATCTGGCAGACTTTAAGAGATTTAAAGATCTGACTTCTGTAGACAGCGCTTTAATTTCCAAGATACAGAGTTTTATCAGCAAGGAGGGCCTTATCAGGAAGGTCGCAGACGGCTATGCCGAGATAGCGGTCAAAAATAACATATATACCGTATCCTCATTGGATAAGGACTATCCTTATAATTTCAGAGTTCAGTCAGGAATGCCCCAGGTGTTCTTTGCCAGAGGGAGAAGGGAGCTGCTAAATAACATGACCATATACGGCAGTGCCTGCTGTGTAGGGGCAAGATCTGCCAGCAAATATGCTCTTTATGCAGCAGAGAAATTCTCCGAAGAGCTTAGCAAAAAGAAGATCACCATAGTATCCGGCATGGCCCTGGGAACTGACAGGAGTGCGCATATAGGAGCGATCAGGAATCCCGGCAGCACTGTTGCCGTTTTGGCAGGGGGATGTGAGAGGATCTATCCTCCGGATAACAGGGATATATATGAGCAGCTATGTACCAAGGGCCTTATCCTGTCTGAGATGCCTCCCGGAATGCAGGTGTTAAGGCAGTATTTCCCCTCGCGTAACAGGCTTATTGCAGGGCTTTCTGACTGCTGCATGATAATGGAGGCAGGGGAGATATCAGGCACTTTGCATACTGCTTCCTTTGCAGCATCTCAGGGCAAGGATGTCTTTGTGCTTCCTAACAGCATCTACTACGATAATGCCAGGGGCGGCATGAAGCTTTTGGAAGACGGAGCCTCCGTTTTACTCTCGCCGGATAATGTAATTGACAGCATAATGCAGGCGATACTTAACAGAAGGCTGGAGCGCCCTGATCTGTTTGAGAATGAGAAGGAGGTATCTCCCGAGCTAATGAAGAATACCGAGATATTAAGATGCAGGAAGAAAGCTGACGAGGACCCTGAATCGATGTCTGATGAAGAGTGGAAAGTGCTGATCAGAGACGAACTCAGCTCCGGACCTAAGGACATCGATGAGCTGTGCCGCAATATAGCGCTGCCTTTCTACAGGTTATCGAGACTGGTGGTGTCAATGCAGTATTCAGGGATTATAGGAGACGAGAACGGCAAATATGCCCTTGCTGTCTGATGGATAATGACTTTTGTTTTGATACGGGATAGGAATAGATAGTAAATCCGGCACTCTCCGCCTTAGGGTCAAAAAATGTTTTGACAATTGTATAATGATGAATTATATATATAAGGCGATTACAAAAGACAAGCAAAGGACATTGATCATGGGTAAGAAATTAGTAATAGTTGAGTCTCCTGCAAAATCCAAGACAATAGGCAGATATCTGGGTCCTGATTACCAGATAACTGCATCTTTGGGACATATAAGAGATCTCCCCTCAGGCAATATGGGAGTAGATGTAAAAAAGAACTTTAAGCCTTTATATATAACCATGAAGGGTAAGGAGAAGGTAGTACGGGACCTTAAGAAACTGGCTGAAGGCGCTGACGAGATCTATCTCGCAACGGACCCTGACCGCGAGGGTGAAGCCATCGCATGGCATCTTGCCAAGGTGCTCAAGATAGATCCTGATTCAAACTGCAGGATCACATTCAACGAGATCACCAAGAAGGCCGTTCAGGAAGCTATATCAGATCCCAGACCTATCAACATGAATCTTGCAAATGCCCAGCAGGCCAGAAGGATCCTTGACAGATTGGTAGGCTACCAGCTGTCTCCTCTCCTCTGGAAGAAGATCCGCAAGGGTCTGTCTGCAGGCAGGGTACAGTCTGTTGCTACAAAGATAGTTATGGACAGGGATGCAGAGATAGATGCTTTTAAGCCTGAAGAGTACTGGACGATCAAGGCTCTCCTCACACCCGGAAACAAGTCTGACAAGTTCAGCATGACCTACTTTGGCATTCGCGAAGGCGATAAGGCCTCCAAGAATAAGCTCACATGTGAGTCGGAGGCTAGTGCCGTATTGGATGAAGTAAAGGGCAAGCCCTTCAGTGTTACATCTGTTAAGCGCGGCACCAGGGAGAGAAAGCCGTTCCCACCGTTTACGACTTCAACTCTCCAGCAGGAAGCTTCAAGAAGGCTCGGTTTCTCATCCAAGAAGACCATGTCTGTAGCTCAGCAGCTCTATGAAGGCGTTGAGATCGCTGGTGCAGGCCAGACAGCGCTTGTATCCTACATAAGAACTGACTCTGTCAGGATCTCTGATGAGGCTTATGCTGCTGCCAAGGAACTTATCCTGTCACGTTTTGGCAAAGAATATCTGTCAAGCTACAGGAGAGTCTATAAGAATAAGAATACGGCTCAGGATGCGCACGAAGCCATAAGACCTACTCATTTCGATCTTGATCCTAATTCCATCAGGTCTTCCTTATCCTCAGATCAGTTTAAGCTCTATTCGCTTATATGGGACAGATTCCTTGCTACCCAGATGGCATCTGCCAAGGTGGATACTCTTTCTGTTGAGGCAGCCTGCGGCAGGCAGATATTCAGGACAACAGGTGAGACTGTCAAGTTCAAGGGATTCCTTGTACTCTATGCTGACGTTGCTGATGAGACCAAGAAGGATGAAGAGGATGCATCCAAGGTAAAGCTTCCTGAACTTACAGAAGGACAGGAACTCAAGAATCTTGATGTGACAGGTGAACAGAAGTTTACAACTCCTCCGCCGCACTATACAGAAGCTACCCTTATCAAGGCCATGGAAGAGAATGGTATAGGCAGACCTTCTACATATGCCCCCACCATCTCTACCATTCTTGACAGACAGTATATCGAGAAGGAAGGTAGGCTGCTCAAGATAACAGATCTGGGTAAGCTGGTTACAAATATGCTAAGTGATAATTTCTCCGAGATAGTCGATGTCAAGTTTACAGCCGATATGGAGTCTTCACTCGATAAGGTAGAGGAAGGTAGTGTAGAATGGGAGAAGGTATTAAGCGATTTCTATCCCGGATTTGAGAGAAAGATACAGGCAGCTGCAGATTCTATCGAGAAGATAGAGATAGTACCGGAGAAGACAGGTGAGACATGTCCTCTCTGTGGTAACGATCTGGTCATCAAGGACGGAAGATACGGCAAGTTCATTGCATGTTCGAATTTTCCTACATGTAATTTTACTAAGAATATCGAAGTACAGGCTAAGGGCAAGTGCCCTAAGTGCGGAAGCGGGCTTATATCCCATAGATCTAAGAAGTACAGGGGTAAGGTATTCTATACCTGTGACAAGAAGGGTTCTGATCCGGAGTGTGACTTTATCTCGTGGGATCTGCCTGTTGAGGGCAAGGTATGTCCCGAGTGCGGATCTTATATGGTCTTAAAGCACTACGGCAAGAAGGCATATCCCAGGTGTGCCAACAAAGACTGTGTAACCAATCAGAGGAAGAAGAAAAATGGCTGATCACTCAGATAAGACCATCAATGTAATAGGCGCCGGTCTTGCAGGATGTGAGGCTGCTAATCTTATTGCATCCTTTGGAATAAGAGTCGATCTTTATGAGATGAAGCCTAAGAGTTATTCTCCGGCCCATCATTCGGAGAAGTTTGCAGAGCTTGTCTGCAGTAATTCCTTAAGAGCTGCAGCCTTATCTAACGCAATAGGTCTTCTTAAAGAAGAATTGAGAAGACTTGATTCTCTTATAATGAGAGCTGCAGATTCAGCAGCGGTTCCCGCGGGCGGTGCTTTGGCAGTTGACAGGGAGGAATTTTCTTCTTATATAACTGATGCCATAAGGAATAACCCTCTGATCAACGTTATTTCTTCTGAAGTTACTGATATCCCTGATAACGGTAATATCACGGTTATAGCAACAGGTCCCCTTACTTCAGGGAAGCTTTATGAGAATATAAGGAAGCTTACAGGGGAGAATGATCTGCACTTCTTTGATGCTGCAGCTCCAATAGTAACCTATGATTCCATTGATATGTCCAAGGCTTTTAGGGCTTCCAGATATGGCAAGGGCGGAGATGACTATATTAACTGCCCTATGACAAAAGAAGAATATATAAACTTCAGGAATGAGCTTGTAACGGCTGAGCAGGCTGATGTTAAGGGCTTTGACAAAGAGATCGTTTTCGAAGGCTGCATGCCTATTGAAGTAATGGCCAGAAGGGGAGAGGACACCATGAGGTTCGGTCCTCTTAAGCCGGTAGGACTTATAGATCCTAAGACCGGCAAGGAGCCTTATGCCTGTCTGCAGCTCCGTCAGGATGACAGAGCCAAGACAATGTTTAATCTTGTAGGCTTTCAGACAAGGCTCAAGTGGCCGGAGCAGAAGAGAGTATTCGGAATGATCCCCGGACTTGAGAATGCTGAGTATTACAGGATGGGCGTAATGCACAGAAATACATATCTAAATTCGCCTACATGTCTTACCAGCAGGTATTCTTTAAGAAACAACGAGGATATCTTCTTTGCAGGACAGATCACCGGTGTTGAAGGCTATATAGAATCCACGGCTTCCGGTTTCCTGGCAGGCCTGTACAGCGCCTTAAGATGTCTCGGTATGGATCTTGCCAAAGCTCCTGATGCTGAAACTGTTATCGGCGCAATGGCACTTTATGTATCTGACAGCAATGTTAAGAAATTCGTTCCTATGAACGCAAACTTTGGTATCTGCGCTCCTGTACCCGGCAAGTTCAGGGGCAAGACCGGCAAAAAGGACCGCAATGAGGCTTTTGCCGCAAGATCTCTCGAGCAGATCGATTCTCTTATGCAGGATATCAATAGATTAAGGAGTTTGTAATGTCATTATTCAAGAAGAAAGAAATATCTGATGCCGATTATGTAGAAGTAGAGCACGGTCCGGTCTTTACCTTCTTCAGTTCTCTTTGGACACATATACTTAAGATAATGAGCGCCAATATGCTCTTTGTTATCTTTAATATCCCGTCCATGTTAATTGCTTATCTCTATACTCTTTATTTTATCCCCAGGATAAGCCCCACTCTGGAGCTTAATAATTTTGTATCCTTCTGGGTAGAGCAGGGAGTATACGGCAATGCCACACTGGGCAATGAGCTGGCAGCCGAAGATGCGGCATATCAGGTCTATTTCTTTATGATAGTGTTCTTTGTAATGACCTTTATAAGCACGTGCCTCATATGTATCGGACCTTTCCAGGCCGGCTTCAGCCAGATCTACAGGAATCTCAGAAGGCAGGATATGGTATCCGTCCTGGATGATTTCAAGACAGGTGTCAAAGATAACTGGAAGCAGGGATTGGGCGCAATGCTTATATCTCTTGTTGTTACGGCGGTAGCTCTGTTCGGTCTGGGATTCTATATAAATCTCGGTTCCAGAATGGGCTGGCTGTTTGGAACCTTGCTCATTACTTTCCTGCTTATATTCTGCTTTGTACAAAACTGTGTTTACCAGATCATGGTATCCAGGGAGCTTAAGTTGCGTCATATCTATAAGAATGCTCTTTTCTTCTTTATCTTGAGCTTCGGACCCAGCTTTGCCATGATACTCCTTAATATCGTTGTTCTGGTAATAGTACCTTTTGTACTGTTGATGTATACGTCTTATCTTACAGTTGGACTCTATGTATTCCTTTATTTCTTCCTTATCATTGGAGCCATGCATTATCTGAATGCTTATTATACCGGTTACTTATTGCATAAGTTCATGCCGGCTCCTAAGACTGTAGAAGAACCTGCACGAGATAATACGGAAGAAGCGCCTGCGGATGACTGATTATACCCTTCTGACAGACGGCATGTCCGAGCTTATAGGCACTGCCGGAGTGCTGTTTGTTGTTGCGGTCTTAGCTTTCGTCTATATCGCGGTCATCATATTCATCAATGTAGTCAAGTATAAGAACAAAGTCGATCACAAAGGCGATGATTTCCTCCTGCCGGAAGTATCCTATTTCCTTGAGAGAGGCAAGAGGGATAAACAGGAGGATGCTTTCTATATATCTTCCATGCCGGACTATCCGGATAACGGTCTTATAGCCTGTGTTTCCGATGGTATGGGCGGTCTTCCTGACGGTGAAGTGGTATCCAAGTTTACCGTACAGACTATCAAGGAACACTATCCCTTGGATTTTGATGATCCGGATGCAGTTGGCGCCCTTATAAAAGACATCTCCGATAAAGTATATGATAAATATAATCTCGGCAGCGGTGCAACGCTCGTTATGGTGCATATCAAGGATAACTTCATGCATTTCTACAGTCTTGGAGACAGCAATATTATCCTGCTGAGAGATAACCGGGCGATCCTTCTTAACCAGAAACAGAATTACGTATCTGCCATCATACAGAAATTTGCAGAAGGCAATATGACCACACGTGATGCATATCTGGATAACAGGGCAAGGGGACTTATTAATTTTGTAGGCAATTACGACTGCAAGGTCCTTAAGACTTCCAAACCCATGCGTATCTATGATGATGACATCATAATCGTATGTTCTGATGGCGTTACAGATACCATACCTTTGGATAAGCTTAAGAAATATGTACAGCCCCAGACCAGCGCCAGGACATCAGCTGAGAGGCTCAAGTACGCGGTCCGCAACAAGAAACTGAGAAGGCAGGATAACTATACAGGAATAGTTATCAAGATGGAGCGTTCATTCATATGATCGAGTATTATCAGTTCAAGCATAACGGCGGCAGTGAAGAGTACAGGGATGGGATCTATATGTCCATCGTTCCACATATGACCTTTGCGATCTTAAGCGGCAGCAATATGGAGTCCGGGGCTGATGAAGCTAAGAAGATACTTGAATCTTCATTTGCAGGTAGTGACATGATGCTCGGATTTAAGGAGTTGGACCAAAAGCTCAAGGATAGTCTCCCCGCAGGGCTTGATTACTTGCTCATAAGGGTCACGGGCAGCTCCATTGAGTGCAGCAAATACGGCAGTGTTGATGCCAAGATCGTTATGGGAGGAGAGATGAGACAGCTCCCCAATGGTTTCTTCGGTCTTGAATCCGGTGACCGGATAGTTTGCGGAGTAGAGAATTTCTTTAAGTATCTGCCGGATGAAGCAATCCTTGCAGACGCTCTTGTTTCAGAGAACTGTTCTGAATGGACCAATTACATGGTGCGCCGGATCTCAGATTGCAATGAGCTGTCCTGTGGCAATCTTACCGCTCTTACTTTGATACTGAGAGATCAGACCCCGTAATAGGTCTTATAGTAGCTCTCCTTAAAGTCGCCCAGGCTGTCATCTGCAATTGCCTGTCTTACTCTTTCCATAAGCTTGAGCAGGTAGTAGATATTATGATAGGTGCAAAGCCTCAGGCCGAACATCTCATTCGCCTTGATAAGATGCCTTACATAAGCGGCAGAGTAATTGCGGCAGGCATAACAATCGCATTCCGGATCCATGGGACCATAGTCTTCGCTGTATTTCTTATCTCGTATTATTTTCTTGCCATGGTCAGTTAATATGGTTCCGTGTCTTCCCATCCTTGTAGGCAGAACGCAATCGAACATATCAACGCCCCTTAAAGAACCTTCTATAAGATAATCCGGAGTACCGACACCCATAAGGTATCTGGGCTTATCTTCCGGCATGAGGGGAACCGTGCAGTCTATCATGGATAGGAATAATTCCTTGGGCTCGCCAACGGAGATCCCGCCTATGGCAAATCCGGGCAGATCGTAAGAAGTGATCTGCTCTGCACTCATCTTCCTTAAGTCCTCGTACATGGAACCCTGTATTATTCCGAATAGAGCCTGCTCCTCAGGTCTCTTATGACTTTCAATACAGCGCTCAAGCCATCTAGTAGTCCTGTATAAAGACCTCTTGGCATATTCGTGATCTGAAGGGTAGGGGCAGCATTCATCGAATGCCATCATGATATCAGATCCAAGGTCATTCTGGATAGACATGGACTTCTCAGGTGTAAGCAGCAGTTTTCTGCCGTCTATATGAGAGCTGAACTTAACGCCTTCTTCGGTAATATCCTTGGGCTTTGCCAGTGAGAACACCTGGAATCCGCCGCTGTCTGTAAGGACCGCGCCCTTCCAGTTCATGAATTTATGAAGGCCGCCGGCATTCCTTACGATCTCCGAACCCGGTCTCAGCCAGAGATGATATGTGTTTGACAGTATTATCCCTGCACCCATGCCTGCCACTTCTTCAGGGCTCATTCCCTTGACGGAAGCCTGTGTTCCTACGGGCATAAAGGCAGGTGTCATGAATGTGCCGTGAGGTGTATGGACCTTGCCGAGTCTTGCTCCGGTCTGCTTGCAGGTATGGATATGTTCGTAATAAACGGGAAATTTAGACATATTAGTTCCTTCCGTCATATAGGTCAGTTATGAACATTGCATCTCCAAAGGAGAAAAATCTGTATCTTTCTTCTACCGCATGCTTATAGGCATTAAGCACATTCTCTCTTCCGGCAAGAGCCGATACCAGCATTATAAGAGTTGATTCAGGCAGATGGAAATTAGTTATCAGGGAATCCACACACTTAAACTCATATCCGGGATATATAAAGATATTGGTATATCCGGAGTGGGGGTTCATCTCGGGATCTATACTTGCAACTGACTCAAGTGTCCTTGTGGATGTGGTGCCTACAGATATGATCCTGCGGCCTTCAGATCTTGCTCTCCTTATGATCTCAGATGCTTTAGCAGGGAAGTCGTACCATTCGGAATGCATCTCGTGTTCTTCTATGGAATCAGCCTTTACGGGCCTGAAAGTGCCAAGACCTACATGGAGTGTCAGCTCAGCTATCTCAACACCCATATCCCTGATCTTATTGAGCAGCTCATCTGTAAAGTGAAGACCTGCTGTAGGCGCTGCAGCTGAACCCGGGTCTTTGCTGTATACTGTCTGATATCTCTCGGGATCATCGAGCTTCTCGTGGATATAAGGAGGGAGGGGGACTGTACCTGCCTTATCCAGCACTTCCTCCCAGATTCCGCTGAATTCAAAGTTGATGATACGATTGCCGTTATCAAGGACTTCCTCGCAGGTAGCTTCAAGCTCGTCTTTGATAAAGACGAACTTTCTTCCGGGTCTGACTTTCTTGCCGGGCCTTGCAAGAGTCTCCCAGTGGGTATCGTCGATCCTCTTGAGCAGGAGGAGCTCCACTGGGCTGGAAGTATCTGCTCTTACTCCCAAAAGCCTTGCAGGGATAACTCTGGTATTGTTTATGACCAGAACATCTCCTTTGACAAGGTAATCGGTGATATCTGTAAAGTGGCCGTCTATTGTCTTGCCGGTCTTTTTATCCAGTATAAGAAGCCTTGAAGAAGATCTGTCTTCAAGGGGTACCTGGGCTATCAATTCTTCGGGAAGATCGTAGTAAAAATCGTGAGTCTTCATTAATATGCCTTCTTATTATTGATTCAGGAAGAAAGTTTAACACAAAGCCACAGTCTTATAAAGTAAAGGTAAAAGCAAAATACTCTAAAATAGTTGAGCCATTTTGGGAATAATCGTATATAATTAACGCTGATAAAACAAAAGGAGCACTATTATGGCTGAAATTCCTTACAAGATCTACCTGTCAGAGAATGAGATCCCCTCTGCCTGGTACAATGTCCGCGCAGATATGAAGAATAAACCGGCACCTCTTCTTAATCCAGGTACCGGCGAGGTGCTTAAGGCATCAGATCTCTATCCCATCTTCTGTGAAGAACTTTCTAATCAGGAAGTAGACAACGATACCAAGTGGTTTGATGTACCCGGAGAGATATTGGATTTCTATAAGATGTACAGACCTGCGCCTCTGGTCAGAGCTTATTGTCTCGAGAAGGCGCTTGGAACACCTGCTCACATCTACTATAAGTTTGAGGGCAACAACACTTCAGGATCCCATAAGCTTAATTCTGCCATTGCACAGGCATACTATGCCAAGAAGCAGGGCCTCAAGGGTGTTACTACAGAGACCGGTGCAGGTCAGTGGGGAACAGCTCTTTCCATGGCAACGGCTTATTTCGGTCTTGATTGCCAGGTATATATGGTTAAGGTCTCTTACGAGCAGAAGCCTTTCCGCCGTGAGGTCATGAGGACCTACGGTGCTTCTGTAACACCTTCTCCTTCCATGAGCACAAATGTCGGACGTAAGATCAATGAAGAGTTTCCCGGAACAAACGGATCTCTCGGCTGCGCCATCTCCGAGGCTGTCGAAGCTGCCACATCCCAGGAAGGCTACAGATATGTCTTGGGCTCAGTGCTGAATCAGGTATTGCTCCATCAGTCTGTTATAGGTCTCGAGACCAAGGCTGCACTTGATAAATATGGCATCAAGGCTGATATGATCATCGGTTGCGCAGGCGGCGGATCCAACCTTGGCGGCCTTATCTCACCATTCGCAGGTGAGATGCTCAGAGGCGAAGCCAGTTATGATATCGTTGCAGTTGAGCCTGCTTCATGTCCTTCGCTTACAAGGGGCAGCTACGTTTATGATTTTGCTGATACAGGTAAGGTCTGTCCTCTGGCTAAGATGTATACTCTGGGCAGCAGCTTCATGCCTGCTCCTAACCATGCCGGTGGTCTGCGCTATCACGGAATGAGCCCTGTCGTATCACAGCTTTACGATGACGGCATCATCAGAGCCGTATCTGTCAAGCAGACAGAAGTATTTGAGGCAGCTACCAAGTTTGCCAGGGTTGAAGGGATCCTTCCGGCACCTGAGAGCTCGCACGCTATCAAGGTTGCGATAGACGAAGCTTTGAGATGCAAGGAGACCGGAGAAGCCAAGAATATCGTATTCGGCCTTACAGGTACAGGTTATTTCGACCTTGTTGCTTATCAGAAGTTTAATGACGGCGTTATGGAGGACTATATCCCTACAGATGAGGAGATAGCAAAGTCTCTGGCTTCCTGTCCCAAGGTTTGATAAAAATCAATGATATTTAATCAGAAGACCGCTTAACAAGGCGGTCTTTTTGATATAATGGATTTATTCTTTTTGAGGTCTATTTAGTTGAAGCGGTTTTCTTTAGTCATAGCTCTAATACTTGCTTTCTCACTTATGGCTGCCGGATGCAACAACGCATACGGTGGCGAGTCGGAACATACCACCATGATCCTTGATACAGTAGGTGAGAGCGATATGAACGGATCAGAGGCTTCATCTACGGAGGAGACTGAATACGCAACTCCCACGCCGACACCTGCGCCTAAGACTGTAGTTGTATCTTTTACAGGTGATGTTACTTTAACCCAGCATTATTCGAGTACTGCTTCCAATAACTTTGACCATGTGGTGAGCGGCGATATGGATTATTGCTTCCAGAACTGCAGGGAGGTCTTTGAGAATGACGATATGACCCTGGTCAACCTTGAGTGCGCTGTTACCGATAATACGGCCCATGCGGATAAGCAGTTTGTCTTCGGCATGAATCCTGAAGATCTGGAGATGCTTAACAGAGCCTCCATTGAATGCGTCAATCTGGCTAATAATCACACAAGGGATTTCCTTGAGGAAGGTCTCACCGAGACTAAGGACAATCTCGATCAGTACGGTATCGTCTGGAGCGATCAGAATAATACTGCTATCTATGAGACGAGTAATGGCGTCAGGATAGGAATGTTCGGCCTTGCCAATAATTCTCCCATCGATAAGGGACTTACGGCCATATCAACTCTTCAAAATGACGGGGCAGACATAATAATCGCTTCCTGCCATTGGGGCGTAGAGGGTACCTATACCCAGACCCGGGAGCAGACAAACCAGGCTCACAGGCTTATCGATGCAGGAGCTGATATCGTTATCGGAAGCCACCCCCACAGACTGCAGCCAATAGAGATCTATAACGGCAAGTATATATGCTATTCCTTATCGAACTTTTGTTTTGGTGGAAATATATCATTAAGTGACCCCGATTCAGTTATAATTCAATGCGAATTTCTTATGGACGCAGAGGGCACTTCTTGCGTAGACTATAAACTGAACGTAATTCCTTATTCGCAGACTTCGACAAGACCCGGCAATGACTTTTGTCCCAAGCCTTATGAGTGGGGAACTACTGAATATTACAGGGTTCTGAAGCGGCTGGGATGGTCGCAGGAAGATGAATAAATCATAGGAGAGGGTTTTATGTCAGACAGTAGAGGTAAGGTACTTATAGTTATGGGATCAGATTCGGATTATCCGATCCTGGAGAAGGCTTTCGATATCTTAGATAAGTTTGGTGTTGAATTTGAATGCAGGGTTGCTTCGGCTCACAGAACTCCCGATCGCGCGATAAAGCTGGCGCGTGAGGCAGAGGATAACGGATTTGACGTAATAATCGGCGCTGCAGGACTTGCTGCTCATCTTGCCGGCGTTCTTGCGGCAAATACTACTCTCCCTGTTATCGGCATACCTTGTAAGGGAGGTGCTCTTGCAGGAGTTGACGCTCTTTATGCAACAGTCCAGATGCCTACCGGCATACCTGTCGCAACAGTTGCTATTGATGGTGCTGCCAACGCAGCCATTCTTGCATGCCAGATGCTCGCTATCAAGGACGATGAGATGAAGGCTAAGCTCAAGGATTATAAGGCTGAGCTTGCAGCTTCTGTAGATAAGAAAGATGCTAATCTCCAGGCTAAACTGGAAACGAGAGGAGAGAATAAATAATGAGCGGAATAATCGGTTGTTACAACATTAAGGGACAGACAACAGATGTAACCCATAACTGTTTCTATGGGCTCTTCTCCCTTCAGCACAGAGGTCAGGAGTCCGCCGGTATCGCTGTAAATAACGGTGGAGCCTTCCTTATCCATAAGAATCCCGGACTTGTTACTGATGTCTTTGACGAAGTGACATTGTCAGCCCTAGAGGGTTTCTCTGCCATCGGTCATTCAAGGGGAGGTTCACCCAGAGAATCCGGCACAGATGCCATCCAGCCTATAGTTATCAAATCAAGAGTAGGCAGCATCGGTCTTACATCTGATTCAGTAATAATGAACGATAATGCCATCAGAGAGGAGCTTAAGAATCAGGGAGCTATCTTCCAGACAAATACAGATTCAGAGATAATCCTCTCACTCTTCTCAAGGAACCGCATCAAGACTGAAGACAGTGAGAACGCTATCCTTGAGACAATGAAGGAGATCCACGGCGTTTACGCAATGATCTTTATGGCAGATGACCGCATCATAGGCGTTAGAGACCCTTATGGTCTGAGACCTCTTTGCTTAGGCAAGATAGATGATACTTATATCCTCTCATCCGAGAACTGCGCTCTTGACGCTATAGGAGCTGAGTTTATAAGGGATATCGAGCCGGGTGAGGTCGTATCCATCTCAGCTGAGGGTATTAGATCACTTTACTACAATAACAGCGAGACAAACAAGAAGGACGGCAAGGTTTGCATCTTTGAGTATGTATATGTCGCAAGACCCGATTCAGTTATCGACGGCATGAGCATCTTTGATTCCAGATACCGTGCAGGTCTTGCTCTCGCAAAGCTCCACCCCTGTGACGTAGATCTCGTTATCGGCGCTCCCGATTCAGGTAATGCCGCAGCAGAGGGATTTGCAGCAGGTTTAGGCGTTCCTTATGGCGCAGGACTTCTTAAGAACCGATATGTAGGCAGGACCTTTATTAAGTCCACTCAGACTCAAAGAGAGCTTGCGGTAAGAATGAAGTTTGCCGCACTAAAGACAGCTATCAAGGACAAGAGGATCGCAATAGTTGACGACTCTCTCGTAAGAGGTACGACCACTAAGCACATAATCTCATTTCTCAGGGCGAATGGCGCTAAGGAAGTACATGTACGTCTCGCATCTCCGCCAGTCAAGTTCGGCTGCTGCTATGGCGTAAATGCTTCTTCTGAGACTGAGCTTCCTGCGGCTACCAAGACTGTCGATGAGATCGGAGAGATGATCGGTGCAGATTCAATAGGCTACATCACTCTTGAAGCCCTGAAGGATTGTCTCAATACGATCGACTGCGGTGTATGCTCAGCCTGCTTTGACGGCAACTTTATCGCCGGCAAGCCTGATGAGGCAGAGGCGCAGATCCATAAGGTTACATATTCCTGATTTGTGAGGTTCAGATGAAGATTGCTGTATTTGTATCAGGCGGCGGAACTAATCTGCAGGCGATAATCGATAATACTAAGAACGGTATCCTTCAGGATATAGAGATAGCTTTGGTACTGTCATCTTCACCTGATGCCTATGCTCTGGAAAGAGCCAATAGTAACGGCATCAAGAGTGTTGTCATAAGATCCAAGGACTATCCTTCGAAAGCTGACTGGGATCAGGCTATGACAGATGCTGTAATATCCTCCGGTGCAGAGCTTATTGTTCTTGCAGGTTATCTTTCCTTATTAGGTCCCAAGATCGTTGGAGCCTTCTCCAATAGGATCATAAACATACATCCGTCCCTTATCCCTTCTTTCTGCGGTCCGGGAATGTACGGCATCAAGCCCCATATTGCCGCTCTTGCAAGAGGTGTGAAGGTTAGCGGTGCGACTGTTCATTTTGTAAATGAGAACTACGATTCAGGTCCGATCCTTCTGCAGAAGACGGTAGATATCCTGCCTGACGATACTCCGGAGAGACTCCAGAAGAGGATCATGGAGGAATGCGAATGGCAGATCCTCCCCAAGGCCATAAGACTCATAGCTGACGGAAGAGTTGAGATCAATAACAATATTGCATACATAAGATAAAGGAGGATCAAACTATGATCACGCAAGATTTAGGTAGTGCCCTCAAAGCAAATTCATACCCCGGAAGAGGTATCGTAATCGGCAGATCCGAGGACGGCAAGTATGCTGTTACAGCTTACTTCATCATGGGCAGAAGCGTTAATTCAAGGAACAGAGTCTTTACTGCTACCGAAGACGGTATCAAGACTGAGGCTTTTGATCCTTCCAAGCTTACTGATCCGCACCTTATCATCTATTCTCCCGTAAGAGTATTAGGCAACAAGACTATCGTTACAAACGGAGACCAGACTGATACTATCTATGAGCTTATGGATAAGCAGCAGACCTTTGAACAATCTTTAAGAGGCAGAGAGTTTGAGGACGATGCACCAAATTACACCCCCAGGATCTCAGGCATCATGCATGTAGAGAGCGGCACATATAATTTCGCCATGTCCATTCTGAAGAGTGCCGATGGTGATCCGTCTTCCTGCGAAAGACATACTTTTACATATTCCAATCCCAAGGCCGGAGTAGGCAGATTCATCCACACTTATATCGGTGACGGAAATCCTCTTCCTTCCTTTGAAGGCGAGCCTGAGAAGGTTACTATCAAGGGCGATATCGATACATTCACAAATGAAGTATGGGAGAGCCTTAACGAGGATAACAAGGTATCACTCTTTGTAAGATATATAGATATCGCTACAGGCGAAGCCGATACAAGGATCGTAAACAAGAATAAATAATCTTAAGTCAAGGAGATAAACTTTATGAACGAGATGCAGCTTAAGTACGGTTGTAACCCTAACCAGAAGCCTTCAAGAGTTTTTATGGAGAATGGCAAGGACCTTCCCATCGAAGTGCTTAACGGTAAGCCCGGTTATATCAATCTGCTCGATGCTTTTAACGGCTGGCAGCTTGCAAGAGAGCTTAAGAAGGCAACAGGACTTCCTTCTGCTACTTCATTCAAGCATGTTTCACCTGCCGGTGCAGCCATTGGACGCCCTCTGTCTGAGACTGAGGCTAAGATCTACTTTGTAGATGATCTTGGCGAGCTTTCTCCCATTGCATGTGCTTATGCAAGAGCAAGAGGCGCTGACAGAATGTCTTCTTACGGTGATTTTGTCGCTCTGTCTGACACCTGCGATGCCATAACTGCCACAATGCTCAAGCGTGAGGTATCTGACGGCGTTATCGCTCCGAGTTTTACGGAAGAGGCTCTTGAGATCCTTAAGACAAAGCGTAAGGGTACATATAATGTTATCAAGATCGATCCTGATTATGTACCTGATCCTATTGAGCGCAAGCAGGTATTCGGTGTTACATTTGAGCAGGGAAGAAATGAGCTTGATATTAATGAGGATCTCCTCGGCAACATCGTAACAGACAACAAGGATATCCCTGAGGATAAGAAGAAGGATCTCCTTATTGCTCTTATTACACTTAAGTACACTCAGTCCAATTCAGTCTGCTATGTCAAGGACGGCCAGGCCATAGGTATCGGTGCCGGACAGCAGTCCAGGATCCACTGCACAAGACTTGCAGGCAACAAGGCTGATATCTGGTGGCTCAGACAGCATCCTAAGGTTATGGGTCTTAAGTTTGTAGACGATATCAGGAGACCTGACAGAGATAATACAATAGATGTATATATCTCAGATGAGTACGAGGACGTTCTCCGTGACGGTACATGGCAGACTCTTTTCAAGGAGAGACCCGAGCCTCTTACCCCTGAGGAGAAGAAGGAGTGGCTTGCCAAGAATACTGATGTAGCTTTAGGCTCTGATGCATTCTTCCCCTTCGGTGACAACATCGAGCGTGCCTATAAGAGCGGTGTTAAGTACATTGCAGAGCCCGGTGGATCCATCCGTGATGACCATGTTATCATGACCTGCAATAAGTACGGCATGGCAATGGCATTTACAGGGATCAGATTATTCCACCATTAATATGAGAGGGGCTTAATATGGCAGACGAAGTAAATGAAGTAAAAAAAGATATCGAGGAAAAGCCCGCCCCAAAGAAGCGCGGTCTTGAGGGAATGGATGACCATGAACTCCTTTTGGATCTTGCAAAAGAACAGCGCCGTACAAGCAGATATACCAAGCTTATCGGTGTAAGCTGCGTAGGTATCTGCGTTGCAGTTTGTATCTCTCTTGCAGTTATCGTCCCCAAGGTCTTATCTACTCTTTCAAATGTTAACAAGACTGTTGATTCAGCTTATACGGTTGCAGAGAATGCTTCCAATATGATCGTATCTGCTCAGGAATCTCTTGACGGTATAGACGTCATGATCGAGAACGTTGACAGTGTTGTAGTAGATAACACAGAGTCTGTAACTGAGGCTCTGGCCAAGTTAAATGATGTTGACTTCGATACTCTTAATCAGTCAATACAGGATCTGCACAGTGTGATAGAGCCTCTTGCCAAGATGTTCTCTCACTGATAAGAATCTAATAAGAGTTAAGCGCTGTCTGTGATTTAATAGGCAGCGCTTTTTTTTGTTAAATGATATCTTCGGCTTAATGGATTTCTTTGCAAGTGAATTATTGACAACAAGAGTTTAAATTAGTATATTTTTTGAGCATGCCAATGTGGCTCAGGGGTAGAGCAATTCACTCGTAATGAATAGGTCGTGGGTTCGATTCCCACCATTGGCTCCAATATACAGGGCTTGAGCGGTATCTGACTGTTTAAGCCCCTTTTTTGTTTTGTTCAAAACCCTGTGTTTGATATAATATCAGATAAGGGAGGTATCCTCGCGTGAAGAAAGGCTTGGCTCTTATTACAGTATGCTCAATTGCGATCAGCATGTTAACTTGCGGTTGCAGTCATCAGAGCAACAGCTTCCCAGAGCTTCCCGAAGAGACTCAGGTCATGGAGACTTCGGAAACTTCCATGGAGGAAGAGACTGTTAATACAGGCCTTCGTTCCATTACAGTAGCGCTGCCTTATTCATCTGATACCATAGACCTTCTGGCCAAGCTATACTATGCCAAGGAAACCGGCATATGGGATGAGACCGAGTCGGGTGACACTGTAAGCCTTGATTACCTTGATTCCATATCTACGAATATAGTTATAAACAGCCTCGGAACACCATATGAGGGTGCTGACATCTCCTGGCTCAAGGCTCAGGAGGATGATGATACCATGCCTGATATCTTCCTCTCATCTGATCCTGCGGCAGCTTTTGATGCCGGGCTTACCATATCTCTTAATGAATATGTTTACGATTCTCCTTATCTTGACCCTGCAGGTGTCTATAGCGACGCTCTGTCCTATTGTTCTGAAGGCGGGATGCTCTACGGGTTGCCTCATTATGCGAGCTGTATGATATTGTTTGGCAACACGGATCTTATGCCGGAATCCGGCAGACTCCCGGCTAAGATGACGGTAGAAGAACTCGAAGAATATCTGAGGCTTATAGACGAGGAGCACGAGGGGATAGTTCCTTTTGCCTCAGCCTATCAGATGACTCCTTATCTCGGCTCCTGTTTTGCCGAAGATTCAATGGTATCTTATATGTGCAGGGAGGAATTCAGGGCTGATCCTTCAATCTCAAGAGAATTGATCTTAGACATTGTATCCTTTGTAGGCTCTCTTTATGAGGCTGATCTATCTTCGGATACCGACAGCGAAGGTGCTGATCCCGTTTATTCCAGGAGTGCAGCCATGTGGATAGGGTCTTCTTCGCAGATAAGGACCTGGGCGGAGTACTATCCCGATAAACTGTATCTTGCAAAACTCCCCAGTAGCGATGTGTCCAATACAGGTGCTCTCTATCTTAACTGCTATCCGATCTGCGTTACCAAGAGTTGTAGTGATCCTGATTTTGCAGCTTCTTTTGCTTCTTTCATCTCCTACGACGAGGATGCCGTTAAGCTTATCTTCCGTTTGGAGAATATGACAGGTTTCCTTCCTCTTACCAGGAATGCCGGGATCTGGGACTATGCAACATCAGGGGAGGGCATATGGAATGTTACCGCCCAGACATTAAAGCAGATAATGGACAATGCGGTCTATTGTCCTTCAAGCTACGACAGTAAGCTTTATTCGAACGTAATGGATTACCTCTCAGCTTACTATTACAAGGATGAGGATTTCTCTCCGGAGGCCTGCTATGGAACTTAAGCAAGTACTTATAGGCGATGCTTCAAGGCTCAGGGCAAGGGGCCTTATGCAGGGTACATTAAGCTCTGTTGAAAAGGATATCAGGGGCTATATCCAGTCTGCAAACAGCGAGGCTTTATGCATGATAAGCCAAGATGAGATCTATGGCATGTTAAGGCTCTTTTTCTTTGACCGTAAGATGTGCAGGGTACACCTTAAGTTCAATTTTGCCAAGGATGCAGATATAGGGATGCGCAAGGCAGCTGTAGATAAGGTCCTGGCATATTGCTTTATGGAATTATGCTGCCATAAGGTCACGGTCATCTGTCCTCAGTCTGACGAGGGACTTGAGCTTCTCCTTAACGGATGCGGCTTTGTACAGGAAGCGGTCCTTAAGGATGAGATCAGGATCCAATCTGGATTTGAAGACGCAGGTCTTTATTCCATTACCAGCCCTTACTACCGGGGTTATAACTTTGCTTTTGTACCCTTTGCTAAGGGCGTTGCGGTCATATCAGGTGCTGATGAATATGTTGACGGGCTTAAGCTCTTCCACTTTGGGATGAAGCCTGATGAAGGCTTTATGACCAATGCGGCAGGAGCCTTAGGTCTTTTGGACGATAACGGAGCTTTTATTGAAGGAGAGGATAACTATCCGGTTGAAGAGGAACAGTTGAGTTTCCTTCCTTCTGAACTTGCCAAAGCGGCCACTGAGCTTGTTGAATATTTCGGTAAGCGCAGAGCGGTATTCGATGTCAATGTGAGATTTGAGAAGGGCACCGACTTCCAGAAGCTCGTCTGGAAGAGCCTTCTCGAAGTAGGCTACGGCACTACCGTATGTTACGAGGACATCGCCATGGAGATGAGCGGCAACGACAAGATAAAGGCGAGGAAGATAACAAGAGCCGTAGGCGCTGCCTGTGCAGAGAATCCGATAGCGATACTTGTTCCTTGTCACAGGGTCATCGGTAAGGATGGCAGTATTGTAGGTTATTCAGCAGGTATAGATATAAAGGACTATCTGCTCCTGCATGAGGCTTTTTCAGCGGTCACGCCGCTAATAAGCTGATCTATAAGGAGGTATATATGGCAAAACACGATAAAGTTGATGTTGGGATCTCAACGCTCCTAAACCCGGTACCTGTGGTAATGGTATCCTGCGCAGGCAAGGATTCTCAGAGACCTAATATCATGACCGCAGCCTGGGCAGGCACAGTTAACTCTGAACCTGCCATGATATCTGTATCCATAAGGAAATCCCGATATTCCCATAAGCTCATTACCGAGTCGGGTGAGTTTGTCGTAAATCTTGTATCCAAGTCTTTGTGCAAAGCCTGTGATTATTGCGGCGTAAGATCAGGTGCTGATGAGGATAAGTTTAAGACTATGGGGCTTACTCCTGTTAAGGCCAAGGATCTGGAATATGCCTATGCCATCAAGGAGTCTCCCTGTTCCATATCCTGTAAGGTTATAAGCGTCACCGAGCTCGGCTCTCACGATATGTTCATAGGGAAGATAACAGGTATTACTGCTGATTCATATCTTCTGGACGATAAGGGTAGACTTTGCCTTGATAAAGCAAATCTCGTTGCTTATAATCACGGTGAGTACTTCCTGTTGGAAGATAAGATCGGATTCTTCGGTTATTCAGTCGCATCTCCCGAAGTACTGACAAAGAGAATGGGCAAATAAGGCAAGCTTATATGAAGTTTAAGAGAATAGATAAAAAGTACGAAGGCAAGTTCATAAGCATGTACAATGCTTATTACGAGACGGAGCTTGGCAGGGAGAAAGTCTATGAGATGATCTCCAGGAATAAAGACCTTAAGTCTATTGAAGAGCTGAATAATTCCAAGTGTGATGCCATAATCCTTATCGTTGAGAGCGAAGACCATGAGAGGATCCTGCTCAGCAAGGAATACCGGATGGCTGTAGGGGGCTTTGCTATCAATTTCCCCGCAGGGCTTATTGATCCGGGAGAAACCTGCGAGGAGGCTGCCAGGCGCGAGCTTAAAGAAGAGACAGGACTTGATCTCATATCGATAACTGAAGTTTTGCCAATGAGCTATTCTGCAGTAGGTGTCACAAATGAGAGAAGCTGCTGCATCATCGGTACAGCGGGGGGAACTTTTACTCCCAGTACTTCGGATGAGGAAGAGATAGAAGCACGCTGGTATACCAAAGCCCAGGTAAGAGAACTCCTGCGTGAAGAGGACTTTGCAGCCCGTACACAGGCCTATTGTTATTGGTGGTCCAGATGAAGCGCAGAAGCCTGAGACAAACACAGATCATTTATTCAATTGTCATTGTCTTAGGCGTAATACTTTTGTCTGTCTTTATTTCTTCTATACTCTTAAGATCCCTTAGGAATACCACGGAATCCAAGATATCTTATTTTGTTGCTGCAGATGCTCATCAGATGGAGCTTAATGTAGATAACTATCTTAACAGCGTCCAGCAGGTAACGACGCTGATGTTTGCTGATAAGGATTATTATCTTTACGATGCAACAGATGAGTCCTTGAGCGAGTATCAAAAGATACAGATGGAAGAGAAGATCCTAAACCGTATCGTCGAACTCGGAATGATCAACAATTTCTGTGATTTCGGTATCGTATACAGTAATGATAAGACGGCAGGCTGGATATCACAGGTTACCGGCCAGATGTTTAAAGAAGGCGGTATCTATTCATATTTCTCCGCGCTCATTCCCGATGACAATCTTAAGGAAGATGCCTGGACTGTTAATGTCCTGGATAACCATGACCGTATCTACTATGTTAAGAGGCTAAATCCCAATGCCATCTGCCTGCTCTCATTCTATATCTCTGAGCTCGATAATGTTCTTGTAGTACCGGGCGAGCTTTCTGACATGACAGTAAGGCTTGTTACCATGGACAATTATATCGTTTATTCATCTAACAGCGGTGAGGAAGCAGGCACACTGGATCCCGGGATAGTTGATATCATAGGGGACGAAGTAGGTATCACGGCTATCAATGACGATTACCTCATTACTTCCAACAGGGTCAAGAACGGCTGGAAGGTCATCTGCTCACTTCCTGTGGAGAGCATCATGGCAGAGCAGGTGGAAGCCACCAAGACCATGATCCTGATCGTATCTATAGTCACACTGGTCATGCTGGGAATAATGCTCTTTGTAACACGCAGACTCAATACTTCCGTCAACGTGGTCGTAGACGATCTCGACTATCAGGCAAAGAACGATCAGATGACGGGTCTTCTTAATAAGAGCGCCTTCAGAAATCTTACCGAGAGCGATCTGCAGTCTTATAACGGCAAACAGGCGATCGTATTCATTATGTTTGACCTTGATAATTTTAAACAGGTCAACGACAAGGCTGGCCATAAGGTAGGAGACGAAGTGATCCGCAGGATGGGCGAGCTCTTAAGAGAAGTCTACGGCGTAGAAGGTGCTTTCATAGGACGTATCGGCGGAGACGAGTTTGCAGTATATAAATCTTATAACGATATAAGCAGAGAAGAAGCAGAGCAGAAGATACATGACCTTACTGAGAGCCTCTATGACCTCTTTAAGCTCCATTTCCAGGAGGAGTGTGAGAAATACGGTCTTACAGTGTCCAGCGGCGTACTGGTTGCAGGAGCCGGTGACTATAAGTTCGATGACATATATCAGAAGGCTGATGTAGCCTTGTACATATCCAAACGCAATGGCAAATCAAAGCCGACATATATCTGAGGAGCTAAGATGAGAAGACATATCAAGACAATATCTTTTTTCCTTGCATTGCTGGTGGCTTTGATCCCTCTGGCATCCTGTTCTTCTGACACTTCCAAGGTCAGGATCAACGCCCAGGAGCAGGTTACCATCATATCCATGTCCTGGTGGGGCAACGATGCCAGACATATCTATACACTGGAAGGGCTTTCTTTGTTCCAGGAAAGGAATCCCGACATAATGGTAAATCACTCATACGGTGTATGGAACGGATATGAGAAGCGGTATCTAATGCAGATGCAATCCCATAATAACTGTGATGTCATGCAGGTAAACTACAGCTGGCTCAGCCAGTACTCTCCGGACGGACTCGGTTACTATGATCTTAATTCCCTTGCTGAATATATAGATCTTTCACAGTTTTCACAGGATGACCTTGCAACAGGGATGAGGAACGGTCATCTTAACGCTCTCCCCATAGCTTATAATACGGTCTGCCTGTTCTATAACAGTGACATGTTTGAGCAATACGGGCTTGATATTCCAAAGACCTGGGATGACCTTTTTACTGCCGCAGATGTAATGAGCAAGGATGATATCTGCGTACTGGGTATGATAAATAAGCACCTGTTCCTTTTGCTGAATGCCTGGTTCGAACAATCTTCCGGAAGGACTTTGTTCGATCTTGACGGTAACTACATAGGTACAGAAGAAGATATCAAGCTTATCCTGGAATTCTATAAGCAGCTTACAGACCGTAAGGTAGTAATGCCTTTATACAGTTTTCAGGTAAGTGACTTTGAAGACATGCGCGTAGCAGGAACTGCCTGCTGGGCCAGTGATTCCATCAGATATTGCCAGCCTGCCATCGATAATGGCATGAACGTGGTAATAGGAGATTACCTGAGAGTCTCAACCGATGATTACAGCGACTGGTATATCAAACCCGCAACCATGTTTGCCATAAGTATCGACACTGACCATCCGGAAGAGTGCGCAAGACTCGTTGATTACTTGTTGAACGATCCTGATTTTGCCGTAATGCAGGGGACAGAGAAGGGAATACCTGTAAGTGCTTCTTCAAGGCAGGCCCTACTCGAGAACGGTCAGCTTGCCGGCATCGAATATATGGCGGGTGAGTTCATTACTGATAACAGGTCTAATATGAACCTTATCAATCCGATGCTTGAGGATTCTGAAGTGATAGATACTTTCAAATCCATCAGTGATAAGTATATTTACGAGGAAACAACACTTGATGAAGCTGCAAGAGAACTGAACAGTGCTCTGCGTGCTATCGGCTGACAAGTAAAAATGCTTGACACCTGAGCCTTGCTTTGTTATGATTCTACAGGCTTAAGGAAGGAGTATTGTGTCAGCATGAAGGTAAAATCAGTCAGAACAGGGCTTTTGCTTGATTTCTACGGTAATCTTCTTACTGACAGGATGCGTATTACCTGTGAGGAATACTTTAACGATGATCTGTCTCTTGCTGAGATAGCTCAGGATGAGGGTATAAGCAGGCAGGGCGTGTACGATACTATCCGCAGGGCCGCAAGACAGCTTGAGGAATATGAGGAGAGGCTTGGACTTCTCGCTCTTTTCGAGAGGCAACAGCAAAGAGCCAGGAAGGCACTTGAGTTTCTTGCCGAGAACAAAGCTGACAATGCAAGAAAAGAATTAGAGCATTTAATAGAGGAAATGTAACAAGGTGTTTGAGAGCCTGTCTGAGAAATTAACGAATATTACTGCCAGGATGCGGGGCAAAGCCCGTGTTACCGAGGCAGATATCAAGGAGATGATGCGTGAGATCCGCATGGCTCTCCTTGAAGCAGACGTTAACTACACTGTAGTTAAGGAATTCGTTAAGGACATGACTGACAAGTGCCAGGGCGCCGATGTTCAGGAATCCTTTACTCCGGGCCAGCAGATAGTCAAGATCGTAAGAGATTCACTTACAGAGCTGCTTGGCGGCATAGAGGGCGAAGATAAGCTTAAGATCTCGTCAACAGGTTTTACAACGATAATCCTGTATGGTCTGCAGGGTGCAGGTAAGACTACAACAGCTGTAAAACTTGCCAAACTCCTTAAGAAAGATGGCAAGAAGCCTATGGTAGTCTCCGTAGATGTTCACAGACCGGCCGCAGCTCAGCAGCTCAAGGTCCTGGCAGACAGCGTCGGAGTTGACTGCTATATCGATCCTGAGGAGAAGGATGCTGTCAAGATCGCAAGAGACGGTGAGGGCAGGGCGAGATATCTTCTCTGCAATTACCTTATAATCGATACCGCAGGACGCACAGTAGTAGATGACGAGCTCATGGATGAGCTTAAGGGTATAAGTAGTGCCGTAGATCCTACTGAGAAACTCCTTGTTGTTGATTCAATGATCGGTCAGGAAGCTGTTAATGTTGCTCAGACATTTGAGCAGGCTATCGGTATGGATGGCTTTATAATGACCAAGCTCGACGGTGACGCAAGAGGTGGTGCCGCGCTTTCTATAAGACGCATTACCGGCAAGCCTATTAAGTTCATCTGTACAGGCGAGAAGGTAGATGCGATCGAACCCTTCTATCCCCAGAGAATGGCAGACAGGATCCTGGGAATGGGTGATGTGGTCTCTCTGATCGAGAAGGCACAGATAAGTCTTGACGAGGAAGAGGCAAGGAAGACTATGGAGCACATGATGAGCTCCCAGTACAACCTTGATGATCTCTATTCCCAGTTCGAACAGATGAAGAAGATGGGTTCTCTTAAGGACTTGGTTGGTATGATCCCCGGAGCATCCGGCAAGATCAATGACGAAGACCTGGACGATAAGATCGTTGACCGCCAGATGGCGATAATCTCTTCGATGACCAAGAAGGAAAGAAGGTCACCTTCTATCTTAAATGCCAGCAGACGTAAGAGAATAGCTGCCGGCGCAGGTGTTGAAGTATCCGATGTCAATAAGCTCATGACCCAGTACGAGCAGACAGCCAAGCTCATGAAGCATATGACAGGAGGCAAGGGCGGACTTAAGATGCCTAAGGGCCTGGGCAAGATGATGTCCAAGATGGGCGGCGGCATGGATATGAGCGCACTTGAGGGCATGTCCGGATTCGGTGGAATGGGCGGCCCTAGTCCCAGAAGAGAGAATAACGGCCCGGTTGGCGGCAGGAAAGACCGCAAGAAGAAGAAAAAGGGCAGAAGATAATAAAGTTCATCCCGCTTGTATTTTTACGGCGATGATAATATAAATCAATATATTTTACGGAGGAAAGTAAAATGGCAGTAAAGATTCGTTTAAGAAGAATGGGTAAGAAGAAGGCACCTTTCTATCGTGTAGTTGTAGCTGATTCCCGTTACCCCAGAGATGGCCGTTTCATCGAGGAGATCGGTACATATAACCCCCTCGTTGAGGAAGATCAGGTTAAGATCGATGCTGAAGCAGCAAAAAAGTGGATTGGCAATGGTGCTCAGCCTACAGATACAGTAAGAGCTCTTCTTAAGAAGCAGGGAATTATCTGATAAGCAAGGAGGTCCGTAAATGGACGAGTTATTGGTATTTATCGCCAGGGAACTGGTGAATAACCCTGATGAGGTCAATGTTAAGAAGACCGAGCGTGGCAACACGGTGGTTTTCGAATTGTCCGTCGCTCCTGAAGATACAGGTAAGATCATTGGTAAGAACGGAAAGAGAGCTCAGGCTATCCGTTCAATTATGAAGGCAAAGTACCTTAAGAGTGGTAAACGCGTAATAGTCGATATAGTAGGCTGATTCTGTTGGAAGACCTCATCATTATCGGAAAGATCATCGGTGCACATGGAGTCAGGGGGGAACTTAAGGTTTACCCCTTGACTGACGATGCGCACCGATTTCTTAAACTTAAGGATTGTTATCTGTGCGGTCCTGCTCTGGAAGATCCCGGTGAGGCAGTTTGCAAAGCAGCCAGACTTGACCGTGGCAATGTGCTCATCAGGTTTGAAGATGTATCAGACCGTGACAAAGCAGAGACTCTGCGGGGCAGATTTATTGCCGTATCCCGGGATAACGCCGTAAAGCTTAAGGAGGGAAGCTATTTTATAGCTGATCTTAAGGGGCTTGAGGTAATAGACGATACAAGAGGAAGTCTTGGAACTGCAATCGATTGTTTTGAGACAGGTTCCCAGTTTACTTTAGAGATCAAAAGAGACAAAAAGAAGAACCTTCTGGTTCCTTTTGTTAAGGTATATTGCTATGAGGTAAATATCGAAGGCGGCTACATCAAATGCAGGCTGCCTGAAGGTTTATACGAGCTATACGATTAAAGATTCTTTTTATGGAATAGGGAGATACTATGGGAAGAGGCGGCGGAGGCAGTCACTCACATTCACATTCACATCATTCAAGCAGCCATTCGCATCATTCGGGTGGCAGTTACAGAAGCAGCTCCGGCGGATACAGAAGCAGCTCTGGCGGAGGCAGATACAGGTCTTCATCTCATCATTCAGGCAGATACAGCAGCGGAGGCGGAGGAAATCTCAGCGGATGTCTCCCCACAGGATGCGGACCACTGTTTACTGTGGTTATCTTTGTATTCATGATCCTGCTCTTTGCTGTAAAGAGCGGTCTTGATCTTGAAGGCGTCGGGATCGAGCGTTCTACCATCAAGAGAGAACCTCTCCCGTCATCTCAGTGTGAATATATGGATACCTGGTATGAGGATGACTGGGGCGACTGGATAGATGAATCGGGGGAGAAGGCATCCCTTATCTCCGGCATGCGTGAATTCTACGATGCTACAGGAGTTCAGCCTTATCTTTATATTATGGGTGAAGAGGGCAAGGATTACATGTCCGAAGGCAGCCTTGAAGAATTTTCAGAGAATAAGTACAAAGAGCTCTTCGGTAATGACGAAGGTCATCTTCTCGTAGTATTCAGGGAATATCCCAATGCATCGAGCAATTATATCGTTACCTGCACACCGGGTTACGATGCCGAGTCAGTCGTAATGGATGAACAGGCAAGAGAGATCCTTCTGGACTATATCGATTACTACTATACTGATTCAAGCCTTAATGAAGGTCAGTTCTTCGGCAGGTCTTTTGAGAAAGCTGCTTCCAGGATAATGACCAAGCAGATGTCTCTTAGAACGATCATCACGATAATCGTAGTGGTCGTTATCCTTGCTGTCGCGATAATCGTAACTGTTATGGTTGTCCGCAAGAGCAAAGAGAAGGTTGCAAAGCAGAAGACTCTTGAAGCAAAGCAAAAAGCCGATAAGGCTAAGATGGAAGCTGCTAAGGCCCAGACTGAATTTGAACAGCAGAAGTACGAGGATGAGCTCGAGAAGGAATTTATTGCCGTTACCTGCCCGAACTGCGGTGCATCCGGCAACAAGATCCGCAAAGCGACAGTTGGTTACTGCCAGTACTGCGGTTCCGCTATCAAAGTCGACAGCAACGGCAACCCTGTAAATATTACTCCTGACACTGAGGAGTGACTCAGCTGATGGATTTCTATGTAGCAACGCTATTTCCTGAGCAGGTATCGGATTATATCAATACGAGTATAACCGGCAGGGCTATTGCCAAGGGAGCTATCTCCCTTCACTGTATTCAGATAAGAGATTATGCTCCAAATAACTATGGGAGAGTAGACGATACCATTTATGGCGGCGGCACCGGCATGATGATCCGTCCCGAACCTGTATATGGAGCTTATGAGAAGGCTGTAGAACTTGCCGGCCATAAGCCTTATACGGTCTTTATGTCTCCCAAGGGGAATGTCCTAAATGAAGCAAAAGCAAAGGAGCTCGCCCAGAGAAAAGATCTGCTTATAATCTGCGGACACTACGAAGGAATCGACGAACGCGTCATAAGAGAGATAACTGACGAGGAGATCTCTATCGGTGATTATGTATTGACCGGCGGAGAGACCGGAGCGATAGTTCTTATAGACGCCGTATCAAGGCTGGTAGATGGCGTGCTCCCCAACGAAGAAGCTTATACAAACGAGTCTCATACAGACGGCGTTCTCGAAGCACCCCAGTATACCAAGCCCCCTGTGTGGAAAGAGATGGAAGTTCCGGAGGTCTTAAAGAACGGCAACGACGCTCTTATCAAGGACTATAACAGGGCTGCTGCCTTATACGATACATGGAAGAACAGACCGGATATGCTGGATAAGCTCGATCTGACTGAAGAAGACTGGAAGAAAGTACTTGCCTTCAAAAAAGGCTTGTGATAAACTTTACAAGTTTTATCAGGGTGGTCCTCTGCCAAGATCCAGGCAAGAACATCTGCAGGAAAGAGAGGAACAAACAATATGGATTTAGTTAAAGTTATTGAGAGTGAGAACCTGAATAACAAGTGCTCCGAAGTTGAGATCGGTGACTATGTTAAGGCACATCTCCTCATCAAGGAAGGTAACAAAGAGCGTATCCAGGTATTCGAAGGATATGTAATCGCTCGTAAGGGCTCAGGACTTTCTGAGAGCATCACTATTCGCCGTCTCTCTTACGGTGTAGGTGTTGAGCGTATTCTCCCTGTTAATTCCCCCAAGATCGATCACATCGATATCGTTAGAAGGGGTAAGGTTAGAAGAGCTAAGCTCTACTATCTCCGTGGAAGACAGGGTAAGGCTGCTAAGATCACTCAGAAGATTTGATCGTTTAGATCAACAAAAGCAATTAAGGATCCGCCGGTTTTCCGGTGGATTTTTTTTATGTCGAGTTTTTGTTGAGGAGTCACTCAGGTAATACTACAGCAAATAGTCAATTTTGATCGTGTTTGAGTTTTTGTTGACTATTTTATTGTTATAACTCATTATTTCGTTAACAGAGAATTCTATTACCTTATGGTACAATCTAAATATGGCTAATGAAATTAACTGGTTCCCCGGACATATGCGTAAGGCTCTCAACGAGATGCGTGAGAGACTTAAGCTTGTTGATATAGTTTATGAGACTTGCGATTGCAGGATCCCTTTCTCAAGCAGAAATCCCGAACTGGATAAGATGATCGGGGATAAGCCTCGTATCGTAATACTTAACAAGGCTGATCTGGCTGATCCCGTTAAGACGTCCAGGTGGCTTGCTCATTTTGAATCTATAGGAGTTAAAGCTATAGCTATTGAAGCCTCTCATAAGAAGGGTATAGATAAGCTCTACCAGATGACTGAGGAGATACTTAAAGCCAAACTTGACAGTGCAGCTGCCAAAGGCAGGATCGGCAGACCTATGAGAGCTATCGTCGTAGGCTGCCCCAATACAGGCAAGTCCACTCTTATCAATGCCCTTGCAGGCAAGAAGGCTGCAGTTACAGGAGACAGACCCGGAGTTACAAAGGATTTCAAATGGGTAACTACACCCGGCAGACTTGAACTCATGGATATGGCGGGCGTTTTATGGCCCAGGATCGCTACCAGGAGATCCTCTATATGCCTTGCTATGTGCGGTTCGGTCAAGGATGATATATCTGATATCGTTTCAACTGCTTATGACTCCATGAAGATGCTTATAGAGCTATATCCCGGCCTTATGACGAACAGGTATGGTGTTGAGATTCCTGATTTGACTGAAGCAGATGAATTCCAGGATCCCTATTATGACATCTTCCTTGCCATGGGCAAGAAGAGAGGCTGCGTCATGAGCGGCGGCAGGGTGGATGAAGACCGGTTTGCAAGATTATTACTTAATGACTTTAGAGAAGGAAGGATAGGCAGGATCACTCTTGAGGTCCCCTGAATAAATATGGCAAAACTTACTTTGGAGCAGCTTGAAGCTAAATACGATAAACTCTATGAATATGAACGCAAGGCCTTTGCTGACGGATATAAGGTTATAGGCGGCATTGATGAAGCAGGCAGGGGGCCTTTGGCAGGACCGGTCGTTGCCGCATGCTGCGTCCTTGACCCGGAAGTTAAGATCCTTGGTTTGGACGATTCCAAGAAACTCTCGGAGAAGAAGAGGGAAGCTCTCTTTGATGAGATCTGGGACAAGGCTCTTGGTTTTGAGATCGCAGTCATAGGACCTGACGTCATTGATGAGATCAATATTCTCGAAGCTACCAAGATGGCGATGAGACAATGTGTTGATAAGATCGAGACCAAGCCTGATCTATTGCTCGTTGATGCAGTTAAGCTCGATTGTAATGTTCCTGTGATACCGATAATAAAGGGGGATGCCAAGTCAGATTCCATCGCAGCGGCATCGATCCTTGCCAAGGTTACAAGGGACCGCATCATGGTTCAATACGGGGGAGAGTACCCTCAGTACGGCTTTGAGAAGCATAAGGGGTACGGCACCGGGGACCACTATAAAGCAATAAGGGAATACGGGATCACTCCAATACACAGGAGAACTTTTCTCAAAGTGATCCACTGATATCAAAAAGTTATATAAAACACTTGACTTTGCAAGTTGTTTTGCTTAATATAAGCGGGTCAATAAAAGAAGGACATCTGTTTCTCACCTCAAGCGGCATTTAGCCTGTAAAGAGGTTAATAGTTGAAAACCCACAGAGGGGCGCCTTATATCTTAAGGCAGGGCTGTTATGAGAGAACGGATGTCATCCGTTCTTTTTTTTATTTCGAAGGAGGTGTTTACTATCTCGAAGACTAATGACAATCAGATGATTAACGATGCAATTAAGTTTGCAAACGTCCGCCTGATCAACAGCGAAGGCGAGATGATCGGTGTCGTACCGATCGAAGAAGCCAGAAAGAATGCTGAGGAGGCAGGACTCGATCTCGTTTGTATCTCACCTAATCCGGAGAATCCCGTGTGCAGGGTCATGGACTATAACAAGTTCGTATTTGAGAAGAAGAAGAGAGAGAAGGAAGCTAAGAAGAAACAGAAGGAGACCGAACTTAAAGAGGTCGGACTCAAGCTTACGACTGATGTTCATGATATCGAAGTTAAGCGTAAGATGGTTGTTAAATTCTTAAGCAACGGAGACAGAGTTAAAGTTAACATCCGATTCAGAGGCCGCGAGATGGCATTCCAGAACAAGGGCTTCGAAGTAATGGAGAAGTTCGCCGAGGGTGTAAGCGAGTACGGTTCAGTTGACAAGACACCCAAGATTGAGGGAAGAAACATGGTTATGTATCTCTCACCCTTGAAGAAAAAATTATTTTAGGAGGATAAAACAATGCCTAAGCAGAAGACACACAGTTCATCCAAGAAGAGATTTAAGGTAACAGGTTCCGGTAAGGTTCTTCATAAGCAGGCTTTCAGAAGTCACATTCTCTCCAAGAGACCTACCAAGAGAATGAGACACTTAAGACACAATCAGGTTTGCTCTGATTCAAATGCAAGAGTCATCAAGAAGATGATCCCTTACGCTTAATCGCTGAATAGTTTAGGAGGACAATATCATGTCAAGAGTTAAAAGAGGAATTCGTACAAGAGCTCGTCACCATAAGGTTTTAAAGGCTGCTAAGGGTTACTGGGGTCATAAGAGCAAGCTCTTTAAGGTAGCAAACCAGCAGGTATTAAAGTCAGGTAACTATGCATACCGTGACAGAAGAAATAAGAAGAGAAACTTCAGAAGACTCTGGATCGTTCGTATCAATGCAGCTTGCCGTCTTAACGGTATCAGCTACTCAAGATTCATGAATGGTCTTAAGAAGGCAGGCGTTGAGCTTGACCGTAAGGTTCTTTCTGATATCGCTATCACAGACGGTAACGGTTTCGCAGCACTCGTAGAGCAGGCTAAGGCAGCGCTCTGATACGGGTCTTGATCAAATCGCTTATTAAGGGTTGTTTCAATTGAAGCAACCCTTTGCTTTGTATATAATTGCTTTATGGTCATAACTAGCAAGGACAATCCAAAAGTCAAGTATCTTACATCTCTTCATAAGGGCAGGATATCCCGCAGTGAAGGCGTTGTCTTCATCGAGGGATTAAGGCTCTGCAGAGATGCGGTGCTGTCAGGTGTAGATGTGATCACTGCTGTATTCAGTGAGAGTTTCACTGATACCGAGGGAGTTTTTGAACCCTTATCATGTGAGAAGATAACCCTAACTGACAGCCTCTTCGAGAAGGTGGCTTCCACCGTTCATCCCCAGGGGGTCGCCCTTGTGGTCAAAAGACCTTCGTGGGAGCAGGGAATACCTTATAGAGGGGATGGCAAGGACATATACGCCGTCCTGGAGGATATTCAGGATCCGGGCAATCTCGGCACCATCGTAAGGACTGCTGATGCCTTCGATCTTACTGCTGTTCTTATCAGCGAGAATACCACCGATCCTTTTGGCGAGAAGGCTATGCGTTCTTCTATGGGATCCTGCTGGCATGTGCCCATAATCAGGATGCCGATGGATGGAATAATCTCTTTCCTTAAAGATAAGGATATATTGCGTCTTGCAATGCATCTTAAAGGTGACAGTCTTGCCTCATCTGACCTTTCTTTGCCCTGTGCCTTTTTTATCGGTAATGAGGGAAACGGACTTACCGAAAAATCTGCCATGGCATGCAATAAGCTTATCAAGATCGATATGCCCGGCAAGGCTGAATCTCTTAATGCTGCGGCAAGCTCGGCGATAATAGGATATGTTCTGGCAACTAAGAGGGGATGAGCTCTTCTGTTCGTTAATATTTTATTCAAGAAAGTGCTCAATAATGTGTGATAGAATCACTTTATGGTAATTAGTGGATCCGACCGTATAAATATTATTGAAGGGCAGGAAGCATCCTGGCTTTTTGAATGTAATGATGCAGATTTTGCAGCCTGCACTCCTTCTGATGACGGTTTTAATTTTAGTATTGATACCGGTTCTTTATTCGGCAGTCCTTTACTATTCGGTCTTAATGATGTTTCCGTAAGGTCTGCTTCTCGCTATGAATTCTCATTCCTGGGCAAAGCCAATATCGAGACGGAGATACTCCTGAGATTTATCTGTGATGATTCATGTGAGAGTCTTATCAAGATATGTCTTGATAAGGTAGCTCAGCGACATATTGTATATTTCAGACCATCCGGTAAAGCAGCTTCCATAGGCAGAGTCAGGATAGAGTTTGATCTTGGAGGCAATAATTCAGCTTCCAGTATCTCTATCTCTGAACTTGTATTTACAGAACTTGACGAAGTGCCTGATAAGCGCAAGACAATAGCCGTATGCGGTGTCTGGGCTGATGCAGAGAACTACAATAAGTTCCTGAGCTCTCTTATAAGACCTGATATTATCAAGGATTATGTGATAGCAAGCTTTACTTTTACAGCGCCTTATATGTCGGATATTAACGTTGATACAGAGATAGAATTTTCTAATGTGATAAGGACTTATAATATTGCTGCTATCGTTATCTTTGCTGAGATGATCAAGTCCCAGGCCCTTATCGATAAGCTTAGAGGGATAGGACGCGAGCTTAATATCCCGGTAGTCATAATAGAACGCAGGATCGAAGGTACGGTCAACGGTCTGTTTAACTATGCAAGAGGATTTGAATCCATAGTAAGGCACGTTATCGAGGATCACAAGATAAAAGACGTTAAGATGATCGCGGGCTACCGCAATAACGATTATTCTCTTGAGAGAGAAGAGATCTTTAAGCGTGTCATGAACGAACACGGCTATGAGGTCACGGATGATGACATTATCTATGGTGATTTCTATGCTGCCAAGACAAAACATGTTTTGCTCGAGAAATTCAGTAATGGCATGACTGTTCCAAAAGCCTTTATATGTGCCAACGACTCCATGGCAACCGGTGTATGTGATCTGCTCAGGACCATGGGGCTTAATGTCCCAGGTGATTGCCTGGTAACTGGTTTTGACGGAGCCTGGTGCGGCAGATACCACAATCCTGTAATAACAACCTGTGAGCCTGATTTCTACAAGATCGGTGATACACTGATCAGCATATTGAACGATCCTGATATAACTGATTATTCGTCCCTTGATCAAGTCTTCGAGATGGACTATAAGCTTGTATTAAACGGTTCCTGCGGATGCGTCTCCAGGAGCAGGCATGATCTTGAAGAAGTGGTGAATGACCTTGCCCTTGCTTATCAGGATTATCTGTATCATGATTCCGAGATGGGTATATTCATTACCAGAAATCATAATATCGAGAATATTGATTCGTCTGTCGAGGATATCGATAAAGCATTGTGGCTCTGGCCGGAACAATACTTCTTTATCAGCCTTACCAACAGCCCTGATCATATCCATGCTCTGTTCAGGGGGTCTTCTGCAGATAAGCATTACAAGGAGATCTATTACGGTATGGAAGGTCCGTTCCCTGAGATAGACAGGATGCTTCAGCGCTTAAGCGGCGTCAATATAATACTAACAAGGCAGATAAGGGCGAATGCCAAATCCTATGGCTATATCAGCGCTGCCATGAGTGATATACCGCTCAGGACAGAACAGAGATATGAGGAATTCGGCACTTATATATCTACCATGGTTAATTCGGTATATAACCTGACAGGCCTCATGGAAGCTAACAGCAAGATCAGGAGCATGAGCGAGCTCGACTATCTGACCGGTCTTTATAACAGGAGAGGTTTCCTTAATCTCTGCAACAATACTATCCTGAGCAAGGATAATTACGGCAAGGTATTTATCCTCTTCTCCGTTGATATGGACGGACTTAAGGTCATAAACGATACATACGGCCATGCTGAAGGTGACAGGAGCCTCAGGATATTAGCCCATGCTCTTACTTATGTTTGCGGAAAGAAGGGTTTTGCCGCAAGATATGGCGGTGATGAATTTGCTTTTGCAATAATAACTGACGGTAATACTGGTGCCTTAACTGAGGAACTCAAGCATAATCTGAGAGACTTTATGCTTAAGGAATGCCGTAAGCTTAATATCAGTTACACAGTCAGAGCCAGCATCGGATACTCAACCTGTATCATCGGTGAGAACGTTAATCTTGAATCTCTTATGCATACAGCAGATGAAGAGATGTATTCCAATAAGAAAGAACGTAAACAGACCGGCAGGGATATTTGATCTAAATACTAATCTCTATAAAAATCAATAAATATTGCTATTTTTCTCCTAAATGTTAAAATTGTTTTATCATAATATAGGGAGGAGTCTTTATGTTTTCCAAAAAGTGCTGCATTTGCGGTTCTTCTTGCATTTTTTTTAAGAACAAGAAGATCGAGATGAAGTCATATCTTTGCGACGAATGCGAAGCTAAGTGCAGCAGATTTGTTAACGTAGAGAATCTTAAGGTATCAGAGATCAAAGCCCATATAGAATTGATGGCCAAAGAAGACAAGATCTATAATGAATATTTTGCAGACGGCAATTCTCTGGTATTGTATCCGAATCCTCCTATCCTGGAGTCCATTGTCTTTAATGACAGCGTTGGACTGTTTGCGATAAGACGCAAGAACGAGACAGCGGGTAAGGTAGCAGACGTATTCCGCTACGATGAGGTCGAATCCTATATCAAGTTCGCCACAACTGCGGATAATGGGCAGGGAATAAGGGTTTTTAAATCTGACGGACTGCTCATCAGGTTTAAGAATTCCCATTATGCCAAGGATGGCGTAAGGATCTATATGCGAAGCCGTGAGTCTGAACATGATTATGTTGACGAGGTTATCAACAGGTTCGACCATATCCTTGGCAAGGTGGGGGACGTTGAGTGCAATGAGGACAAGATGGTCCTTTTTACCCATGCCGCAGACAAACTTTTGTCAAATTAGAATAAAATAAACCGTTAATGCCCCCGTCATCCTGTCATTTATAAGTCATTAGTTGATTTCCTAATGTGCTATAATATGACGCAGATTAATCAGGAAGGTCTTTTGTTTATGGATAAGCAAGACAGAGAAGTGCTTATTAATGAGCTTGCAGATGTTGCAAGCATAAAGTCTCATATCAATCCGGAATTATACGCCAGGTATAATGTTAAGAGAGGTCTGCGCAATAATGACGGCACAGGCGTTCTCGTAGGTCTTACCGAGGTCGGCGAAGTAATGAGTTACATTGTTGATGACGCAGACAGGATCCCTGTCGAAGGTAAGCTCTACTATCAGGGCTACGATGTAACCCAATTGGTTGAAGGATTCTTCCCTAATGGCAGATATGGTTACGAGGAGACGGCATTTCTCCTTCTTACAGGTGATCTCCCTACATCTGATGAGCTTGTCAGATTCAATGACTATCTGTCCAGCGTCCGCCCGCTTCCTGATGGCTTTACCGAGGACATGATCCTCAAGGCGCCCTCTCCGGATGTCATGAATAAGCTCGCAAGATCTGTTCTCGCCATGTATTCCTACGACGATAACCCTGACAGTATCGATATTCCTAATGTAGTAAGGCAGTGTACTGAGCTCATTGCAAGATTCCCGGTACTTATCTCCTACGGTTATATGGCAAGACGCCACTATATCGAGAAGAGGGGGCTGTTCATACACAATCCCAAGCCGGAATACAATACAGCTCAGAATATCCTGCATCTGATAAGACCTGACGGTAAGTTTACCGAGCTTGAAGCAAGGATCTTAGACCTTATGCTTGTACTCCATGCTGAGCATGGCGGCGGCAACAACTCTTCTTTCGTTACTCACGCAGTATCCTCGACAGGTTCTGACACTTATTCTGTAATAGCTTCCGCAGTAGGCTCTCTCAAGGGACCTCAGCATGGAGGTGCTTCCGGCAAGGCTTATGCCATGATGAAGGAACTCAGAGAGAATGTATCGGACTGGACAGACGATAAGCAGATCAAGGATTACCTTACCAAGATCATGAAGAAGGAAGCTTTCGACCATTCCGGTCTTATCTACGGTATCGGTCATGCTGTATATACACTCTCAGATCCGAGAACTGTTACTATCAGAAAGTATGCCGAGCTCCTTGCAAAAGACAAGAACGCAATGGATCTTTATAATCTCTATCTCAGCGTCGAGAGACTTGCTCCCGAGGTATTCCATGAGGTTAAGAAGTCCGATAAGATCGTCTGTGCCAATGTTGATTTCTTTGCAGGACTCGTATATTCCATGCTGGATATCCCTTCTGAACTTTACACTCCGCTGTTTGCCTGCGGAAGGATCGCAGGATGGAGCGCTCACAGGATCGAGGAGATCGTATCCGGAGGCAGGATAATAAGGCCTGCGTTCAAGTGCGTTAAGAAGAGAAGACCTTATACTCCGCTCGAAAATAGAGAAGATGTGTTATAAACACTTGCGTTAATTTTCGCCTTGTGGTAATATACACGGGCAAAAGTTAATCGGCCCCATGGTCAAGTGGTTAAGACGGCGCCCTCTCACGGCGCAATCAGCGGTTCGAATCCGCTTGGGGTCACCAGTAATCCTATTAAGCTCCGTTTATCGGAGCTTAATTCATTTTTGCACAGAATTAAGATATAAATCGTGGTATAATGCTTTGACTAATATGGAAGAGAATAAGTACATAAAGATAAGGGGTGCCCGAGAGCATAACCTTAAGAATATAGATATCGATATACCTAGAAGGGAACTGGTCGTTCTGACCGGTCTGTCCGGATCAGGCAAGTCTTCACTTGCTTTCGATACCATATATGCAGAAGGTCAGAGAAGATATGTTGAATCCCTGTCTTCGTATGCCAGGATGTTCCTGGGACAGTTAGAGAAGCCGGATCTTGATTCTATAGAAGGTCTGTCTCCCGCAATATCCATTGACCAGAAATCAACGGTTGTAAATCCCAGATCCACAGTTGGAACGGTTACTGAGATATACGATTACTTCAGACTGCTCTACGCAAGAGTAGGTGAGGCCTTCTGTCCTAACTGCGGCAAGGCCATCAAGCGGCAGACCATAGACCAGATCATAGATAAGCTCCAGGATTATGCCGAGGGAACCAAGATGATCATCTATGCGCCTATGGTAAGGGGTAAGAAGGGCGAATTTGCTAAGCTCTTTGACTCATTCCGCAAGCAGGGTTTTGTCAGGGTCAAGGTAGACGGCATAATGTACGAGCTTGACGAGGAGATCAAGCTCAATAAGAACAATAAACACGAGATCGAGGTCGTTGTTGACCGTATAGTCTACAAGGAGAGCAACAGGACCAGGCTTTACGACTCCTGTGAGACAGCTCTTAAACTTTCAGACGGTCTTTTGCTCGTAGAATGTCAGACAGCAAAAGAGACTGATGACGGCAGCAGGGAATACGAGACTTCAGAGGAGTTCTTCTCCCAGAATATGGCTTGCCCTGACTGCGGCATATCCTTCCCGGAGATAAATACAAGGAGCTTCTCCTTCAACAGTCCCGAGGGTGCATGCCCCAACTGTTCTGGTATCGGAACCCTTACAAGTGTTGATCCTGAGCTTTGTATCACCAACTCCAAGCTCTCCATAAATGAAGGCGCCATAAGGACAGCCGGTTGGAACTTCGACGATGTTAAGAGCTGGGGCAGGGGTTTTATCGAAGCTTTGGCCGAGAATTACAACTTCTCTCTTGATACGCCGTATTATAAGCTCCCGCAGAAGATAAAAGACATAATTCTCTACGGTAATGACGGGGTCAAGATGAAGATCGATACATCTAACTCCGCATACCCGAGGAGTGGTGATTACTATGCAGCATGGGAGGGACTTGTTCCCGGTGTCAGGAGACGCTACAGGGAGGCGATGAGCGAAGAAGCCAAGGCTTCCTACGAGAAGTATCTTAGCATCGATGTATGTCCTGTCTGCCATGGCAAGAGACTTAATCCTACGGTCTTATCCGTCAAGATCGGCGGTATCAATATCAGTGAGCTCTGTGATATGTCCGTCAAGAACATGATCACTTTCTTTAAAGGTCTTAAGTTCTCTTCAAAGAACAGTGAGATCGCTTCTCCCATAATGCGTGAAGTTAGATCCAGGCTGGATTTCCTATACGATGTGGGATTGGACTATATGACCTTATCCCGTTCATCAGCTACCTTGTCAGGCGGAGAAGCCCAGAGGATAAGACTGGCAACCCAGATCGGTGCCGGGCTTCAGGGCGTTCTTTATGTATTGGATGAGCCCTCTATTGGTCTGCATCAAAGAGATAACGATAAACTGATCAATACTCTTTATAAGTTAAGAGACCTCGGCAATTCCATAATCGTTGTAGAGCACGACGAGGATACCATGAGAGCTGCAGATCATATAGTTGACATCGGTCCCGGTGCAGGTTCTTTCGGCGGCGAGGTAGTGGCTCAGGGCAAGATAGAGGACATTATCAGTGCGCCTTTGTCTGTAACAGGAGAATATCTGTCAGGCAAGAAGTTTATACCTGTTCCCATCAACAGGAGGAAAGCTGATCCCAAGAAGGTGTTAACTATTAAGAATGCATCTGTTAATAATTTAAAGAACATAGATGTATCTATACCCATAGGATTATTTACCGTCATCACCGGTGTATCGGGATCAGGCAAATCGTCACTTATAAACTCTACTCTGGTTCCTTATCTGTCTCATGAGCTTAACGGAGCACGTAAGCAGAGAGTTAAGTGTGACAGGATCACAGGGTATTCGAATCTTGATAAGATAATCTGCATAGATCAGAGCCCCATAGGCAGGACTCCAAGGAGTAATCCGGCTACATATATCGGTCTATTTGACCTGATAAGGAAGCTTTATGCCGCAACTCCTGACGCCAAGCAGAGAGGCTATGCTGCAGGCAGGTTCAGCTTTAATACCAAGGGCGGCAGGTGTGAGGCCTGTCAGGGAGACGGCGTTAACAGGATAGAGATGAACTTCCTGCCTGATATCTATGTTAAGTGCGATGTGTGCAAGGGCAGACGTTACAACAGGGAGACTCTTGAGGTCAGATATAACGGCAAGAATATTGCTGATGTTCTGGATATGTCTGTAGATGAGGCCTGTGAGTTCTTTAAGAACCAGCAGTCTATATACAGGAAGGTCAGGACACTTCAGGAAGTAGGACTCGGCTATATCAAGTTAGGACAGCCCTCTACTACGCTGTCAGGTGGCGAGGCACAGAGGATCAAGCTGGCATCCGAGCTCTCCAAACGCTCCACCGGCAAGACTATATATGTGCTCGATGAGCCCACTACAGGCCTGCATGTTGCAGACGTTCACAAGCTTGTTGACATTTTAGAGCGCTTAACTGAGAATAAGAATACTGTGGTCGTAATCGAGCATAATCTTGATGTTATCAAGACGGCAGACCATATTATTGATATGGGGCCCGAGAGTGGGGATGATGGAGGACAGGTCATAGCAACCGGTACACCGGAGGAGATCTGCAAGGTCCGGAAGTCATATACCGGACAGTTCTTAAAGCCCATTCTTTCCAGAGCTAAAGAGAATGGACAATACCGAGATATATCTGCATTCATCGATACCAGAAGACTTGAGGAAGAGCAGATGGAGATTTTGACAGGACCTCGCGTAAGACGCAGGATCAGGGAAGAAGGAGATGAATAATGGCACTTTGCAGTATATGTAATAAGCGACATGCAATAGTTTTTACAAGCCGCTATGAGAACGGCAGACGTATTGATGAGGGATTTTGCATCAAGTGCGCCTACAATTCCGGTATAGCAGGCGTTACAGATATGTTTAAGAATTCAGGGATCAATGACGAGAATATAGATGAGATGAGTGACAGGCTCGAGTCCATGATCGGCTCATCAGATATGTCCATAGATCCTACAGATTTCCTTAAGTCGCTTTCCAGCGGGGATTTCGACGACACGATGGATGACGGCAGTTACGATTTCGATGAGGACTCAACACCTATCAACGTTGCTGATGCAGAAGATGAGGGTTCAGGCGAGGAGAGGCGCGGATTCTTCGACAACTTCTTTAACAGGAGACTCGGCTCGATGGACGGCAAGGAGGATAACTCCAAGGGTTCCAGGAATGAGAAGAAACTTAAGAACCGTTCCAGGATGAAGTATCTTAACGAATTCGGTACAAACCTTACAGAGCGCGCTGCAAGCGGCAAGATCGACCGCATTGTGGGCAGAGAGAATGAGATAGAACGTTGCATTCAGATCCTTAACAGAAGGACCAAGAATAATCCTGTACTTATCGGCGCTCCGGGTGTAGGTAAGACAGCTGTCGCCCAGGGTCTTGCAGTCAAGATCGTAGAAGGCTCTGTTCCTGAGAAACTCCTTAATATGCAGGTATGGCAATTAGACCTTCCTGCAATGGTCGCAGGCACTCAGTTCAGAGGTCAGTTCGAGAGCCGTATCAAGGGCGTTATCAATGAGGCCATCAAGGCTGAAAACATAATCCTGGTAATAGACGAGCTGCACACTATAGTCGGTGCAGGTGACGCTGAGGGTTCCACCAATGCGGCAAATATCCTGAAGCCTGCTCTTGCAAGAGGCGAGCTCAGGATCCTCGGTTCCACCACCACCGCAGAATATAAGAAGATAGAGAAGGACTCGGCTCTTGAGAGACGTTTCCAGAAGATCCTTCTTGACGAACCGTCTCCTGAGGAAGCTGTTGAGATCTTAAAGGGAATTAAGGACTACTACGAGAAGCACCATAATGTCACTTATTCTGACGAGGTTCTCGAGTTTGCCGTAAATGCATCTAAGAGATACATCACGGACAGATATCTTCCGGACAAGGCTATAGACCTTATAGATGAGGCAGGTTCTGCTGCAAATCTTAAGAATATCAAGCTGGTCAAGCTTGCCAATACCCGTAAGGCTTTGGCAGAAGCAGAGGCTGAACACCAGAAGATGGTCGAATCCATGGAGAATTCCTCGCCCGAAGAGAGGGAGAGTGAATACGAGCAGGCAGCTGAGCTTAAGTCCAAGGTGGATAAGCTTACCAAAGAACTTAATGCGCTGGAATCAGACATTATGCCTGACCCTATTCAGATCGAGGACATAGCAAGGGTAGTAGAGATGTGGACAGGCATACCTCTTAAGTCCATATCCGAGAGTGAATCAGATAAGCTGATCCATCTCGAAGAGAGGCTCCATAAGAGACTTGTAGGTCAGGAAGACGCGGTCCATGCCGTTGCACAGGCCGTAAGACGTACAAGAGCCGGGTTTACCAAGAAACATAAGCCTACATCTTTCATCTTTGTAGGACCTACAGGTGTAGGTAAGACAGAGCTTGTTAAGACTCTTGCAGAGGTAATGTTCGATTCAGAGGATGCTTTCATCAGGATCGACATGTCTGAATACATGGAACCACATTCTGTAAGTAAGCTCATCGGATCACCTCCGGGATATGTGGGCTTCGATGATGCAGGACAGCTTACAGAGCAGGTTAGACGTAAGCCTTATTCTGTAATCCTATTCGATGAGATAGAGAAAGCTCATCCTGATGTATTCAATCTCTTACTTCAGATGTTGGACGATGGTGTTCTCACGGACAGTCACGGACTCCATGTAAATTTTGAGAATACGATAATAATCATGACCTCTAATGCTGGCAGCACTAATAAGGCTGCTACAATAGGTTTCTTCTCCGGAAGCAGCGAAGCTATGGAACAACATGTTCAAAGTGCTCTCAAGGAGACATTCAGACCTGAATTCCTGAACAGGGTAGATGAGGTAATAATCTTTAAGTCCTTAAACAAGGAAGAGATCAGAGCTATCGTCGATATCATGTTCAAGGATGTAATCAATGCTCTTGCCTCCAAGAATATCAAGGGCTCTCTTACCAAGGCAGCAGGAGACCATCTTGCAGAGATAGGCTACGATGAGAAATATGGCGCCAGACCTTTGCGTAAGGCTATAAGATCTAATATCGAAGATGTTTTAGCTGATATGTTCCTTAGCGGCGAGCTCACAGATGTAGCTGAGGTCAAGATCGGTTACAGACAGGGTAAATTCGTATTCGATACGGTTAAGAGAGAAGACTGATAAAACATATCTTCATCTAAACTAATTATTAATTCCAATAATAAAGGGGTTGTCTCGTTACTTTTGAGACAGCCCCTTAGTGGGTGCATCTGATTGCTAATTATGTCGTGCACTTTTCAAACATTCTTGATATAATAAAAGTCGAGAGGGGAACCTCTTTGCAGTATTGTGGTATTGGAAACCAAGAATAAGGGAGGAATTGTTTATGAAATCAATGAAGAAAGCTATAGCGTTAGCTTTGACATCATTAATGTGCTTGTCAGTTGCATGTAGTTCTGTTGAACCGACAGATTCTGATTTGGAAACTGAGACAACCGCATCGGATGTTGCCGACGAAGAATCAGAAACAACAAACATTGAATCAGAAGAAATCGTCATTTCTGAAGATGGCAGTTATATTTGGAATTTAAACGATATGACCACTCAAGAATTATATGATCTTGTAATAGATATAATTCATTATGATACTGCAGATACTGTAAATGGTACTGTAGTTAACTTCTTAGAGCCTACTCCATTTGGAGTAGATAACGCTAATGTATGGCAAGGTACAGCAGAAATTCCTCTTTCAGTTACTGATGGTGATTGTGGTAGATATTTAAGTTTACTTAATATTACAGATGATAATGGTAATGTAGTTGTTACTACTGATTTATCTGTCATGATTGGATTTAGTTTTAGTGACAGAGCTAAGGCAGAAGAGTTATTTGAACTTCTCGGGAATTATTACTTTGAAAACTATACACAGTATCAGACACCTGATACAGAATACTATATGACTAGAGACTTAGATGACGGAGGTTGGTTTTTAGACGCTCCCGGCGGAGGCGGTTTCTACAGTTTGTCACTTTTTGAAGAAGATGGGAAATATCAGATGTCAATTAATTTGAATCTTGGATTTATGGAAATTAATGGCATTGCAGTTTAATAAATACATGGGATAAGCAAATTCAAAGCCTCGGATTCACATCCGAGGCTTTTGATTGCTGTCACCTACGAATGGTATTTATGGGGGTAACGGTCAAGATTTAATTTCTTATTTGTCTTTTCTATAAACAAACTGTTTGTACCAATGCTTAGAGATGTATTGATTAACTTTTTTAACAGGAGCATCAATTGCCCTTTGATAATCGTTTATTGTTCCAAAGAACCGATATATAACTTTGGGTGTTGGTAATCCGTTCTTGGCTTTAAGATCTTTTTCTGTTAATGAACCGTTTTTTTCTACAAATTCTTTACCGCACTCAATGGTCTCTTCTTTTGTCCATAACTTATATACATTTTCAATTCCTAAAAGCAATAAATATCACTTTTAGCTGGCTAATCCAAACAAAAAAGGGGCTATCTCAATTTAGTTTTGAGACAGCCCCTTTACTTTGCTCATCAGGATATCTTAGTTCCAATCGAAGTAGCAGTAATCGTATCCGTAGTGTGATACTGAAGAAGATGTCGATACATAAACAGTGAAGGTGAGTGATTCGCCTGCAGCTACAACAGTATCGTTAGGAACACCAACATATTTTGTGCCCGATCCTGTGAATGTAAAGTAATCAGATGTAACTTCAGTTATCGTAGCATCGGATCTTAATGTAATATCAACTTCCTTGATGGAGAGGGCAAGGTTTGCATCCTTATTGCTCTTGTTTGTAAGAGTGATATCAAACTTGAATCCGCCTGCGGTTGTGCTGAAGTGATTGAGCTTGGTCTTAAAATTGTTTACTGCAGATCCGCCGCTCGCTGCTTGAGCAGTTGTGGTTGTTGCAGCAGTAGTTGTAGTAGCCTCTGTTGTAGTAGTGGCTTCCGTTGTTGTAGTAGCTTCTGTTGTGGTTGTGGCTTCGGTAGTAGTCGTAGCCTCAGTTGTAGCTTCTGTAGTTGTTTCAGATGTTTCTGTCTCAGTGGTCGTTTCTGATGTCTCAGATGTCTCAGTTTCACTTGTATCAGAAGTAGCAGCTGTTTCAGAAGTCTCTGATACAGGGATAGTAGTTTCATCGGGTTCTGAAGTAGCTTCTGTTCTTGTAGGAACGGTCTCTACATTCTTATTGCCGTTAAACAGGCCTGCAAGCTTCTCTGTGTTATCCAGGAACCAGAGTATGCCGAGGAACAGGACGATAATTACAGCGAGTGTGATAACGCCGCCCTTGCCGGGTTCTCTGACTTTCTTCTCTGATTTTCTTTTCCTGGATGCTGCAGGAGTAACAGGAGTGATCTTCTTCTGTTCTTCGTGGTTAAGCTGGGAAGTCTTTGCAGCTTCTGCCTGGCGTTCCTGTCTTGCTGCCGCATTCTCAAATGCAGGATTGGTAGGTCTCTGGGCAACCGGTCTGGGACTGGGAGTAGCAGAGGATGCTGCGGGTCTCTTGTGTTCTCCGCTTGCGCCGGGCCTATGAGATGCAGGACCCTGCTTGGTATTATTCAAGACTCTTCCGGAATTGCTCTGGGGAGTGGGTCTGGACTGGGGAACACCGTTAGCCTGTCCCTTGGGTACAAATGCAGAAGGGGTTACCGGAGCTTGCTTTGCTTCAGGCTTGGCAGCAGGTGCTGCGGGTTTAGCCTCAGCCTTAGGTGCGGGCTTTTCTGCGGGAGCTTCTGCCTTGTTAGCTGTTTCTGGAGATTTAGTTGCAGGACGAAGGAACGGGGGCTGCTTTTGCTCAGGTTTTGCTTCAGCCTTGGGTGCTTCAGGAGCAGCGGGCTTTGTTTCTGCCTTAGGTGTTTCAGGTGCTGCGGGTTTAGCTTCAGCCTTAGGTGCAGCAGGTGCAGGCTTTACTTCGGGCTTAGGCTCAGCCTTAGGTGCAGGCTTAAATGCATCTACACCGGATTTTACAGTGCCGAATGTCTCAAGTCCTTTGTTATCTTCAGCAGGTTTAGTTTCCTGCTTAGGAGCGAATGCCGAAGGAGCAGGTTTAGTTTCCTGCTTAGGAGCGAATGCAGAAGGAGCAGGCTTGGGTTCAACGGCCTTGGGTTCAGCAGCCTTGTCTTTGCCGCCGAAGGGACTCTTGGGTGCCTGCTGCTCAGATGTAGCGAAGTCAAGATCCTTCCCGGAATTAAAGAGCTTGTCCTTATTTGAATCTTCAGGCTTAAGTCCACCGAACTTCATGAGATCTGCATCGTTATCGTCGAATACAGGTGCTTTGCCTTCAGCAGGCTTTGCCTCAGTCTTATCAACATCAAATGTGCCGTTATCTTTAGGGAATGTAGGAGCACTGGAAGGTGCCGGCTTAAATGCGCTCTGTTTGGGAGAGGGGGAAGGTGCCGGCTTAAAGGGTGAAGTCTGAACAGGAGCAGCAGTTTCAGGCTTTGCTTCCGGCTTATTCTCAGTCTTAGCAGGTTCTTCAACCTTTTTAAAAGGAGCGAATGCTGCTGCAGGCTCACTCTTCTCTTCCTTAGCGCTCCCCGCCGGTTTTGCAAACGGGGTGGAAGGATCGCTCAGAGGCTTGAATGCAGATATGGATGAATCGAACTCAAAATCATCGAATTCATCCTTGAATCCATCGTCAAGACCTTCTTGGTTTTCTTTAAGCTTACCTTCTACTGTATTGACCGGATCGTTGGATTTGAATGAAACCGCAAAAGAAGAATCAACTATATCATCGTTAAGGGAATCAGGATTGTTGTTCACGTTCTCATTGTTATTGTTCTCGTTGGGATCAAATAACATAGATAACTCCTCCAAATTTAGATTTGGTTTATTTTAACACTCTTATTAAGGAATATATATTTATTTTCTGTTACATGTGGCATGCACATTCATTTTAACTTGACATAAGACAAGGTGGGTGATATTATCATTTGGCGCTCAGACGGAGAAGCTCGTGTGGCGGAATTGGCAGACGCAACGGACTTAAAATCCGTCGAAGTAAAATTCGTACCGGTTCAAGTCCGGTCACGAGCACCATTTATATCGCGGAGTGGAGCAGTTGGTAGCTTGCCGGGCTCATAACCCGGAGGTCGTGAGGTTCGAGTCCCGCCTCCGCAACCATTTATCTCAGCCTCGGATCCTTTTGGTATCCGGGGCTTGTTTTACGGTAATGGCCCCTTAAACGCAGTCATCTTTGTTCTATTTAAATTTGCTCAACATGCGCGATTTCTTTTTTTTTGAATAATTATGTATAATTAGGGATATTCCTTTCGAGGGAGGTTTTGCTATGGCTAATATTCAAACCGATAACAGTCAGTCTCAGACTGATGTCATGAGCAGACTGTTTAGGATTGTTATATTGATAATCGTGTCATTCCTTATATCTGTTGCTGCGGTATCCTTTGCCGTTCACCATATGAGACTTCAGTTTGAGGATGAGTTCAAGGGAATATCTGATGTTAAGATCAATCAGGTTGCAGATATAGTTAAGATCTCCGTCGACGGCGATGAGCTTGAGGCAGATACCGGATCGGCAGCCCAGAAGTACGGCATGATCCTCCAGCTTATGCTGGCAGATACATCTTCTGAGACGCTTTCTACAGAGAGCTATGGCTTATTTGCATACAAGGAAGGCAGACTTGATCTGCTTCTCAGTAGCGGTGTCAGTGACGTTAATGAGTTTGCAGTCGCAGGACGCAAGATATCAGACTGGCTTACCGAGGATAACGGTGTAACTACCGTAATGGGAGATAATTTTGAGAGCCTCATAGTACCGATTACTAACAGTTCGGGGATCTGTGTAGGCGTATTTGAGTATAAGGTTTCTTTCGACGGACTTTACGATGTAGGTAACAGGCTTGAGTCCAGGATCCTTATAGCTGTAATAATCTCAGTTGTTGCAGGTGTAGTACTCTTCATCGTTCAGGAGATCCTCCTTAAGATCATGCGCAGCAAGCAAGGCGGGGCAAACGGCAAGAATGCAGAGACACCCAGGGCCCGTGACAAGAGGGTAACGTCTACTACCATCGGTTTCTGTTTTGCCATAGTTCTAGTGGTCCTTATCGTCATATCCACACAGCTTTCCGGCGTATATGTCCAGGCTCTTGAGAGCGAGAGAGCAGATGCTATGGAGAAGTGCGCTATCACTTCTGCAGCTGCCATAAGCTATACAAATATCGAAGAGAATATGAGCTATATGCTCCCTATATACGAGTATGCAGAAGATAAGCCTTATATAGTCAATATCTATACGATGGCTGGGGATTCTTTCTTAAGACTCTATACTTCGACCACAAATAACACCACAGAGCAATTCTATCTGACAGGCAATATAGGCGATCAGTACATTAACTGCTTTACTCTGCAGCAGACAGCGTTTACTTCCAGGACAGAGGGCGGCAATTCCTATGTTTGCGCCATAGCGCCGATCTTATCGCCTGAGAATACAGTTGCAGGCGTACTTGAGATAACAATGCCGAGAGCAGACTTTGAGTCAACGGTCAACGGCATGAGCCTCAGCTGGATATTTACGATCATATCTATTGCTATCTCAATGGGTATCGTTATATTCGAGCTTAATCTCTTTATCTCTACAGTTGCCAAGGGAGTATCCGGCAACAGCCCGGTCCTTGTTATGTACGGCGAGAATGCCAACAGGTTCTTATCTTTCTTTATGGCATTCGGCTCTATTATGGTTCCTGTTGTCTTTGCCGACTTCTTTAAGAGGACTCTTGAATTTAACGACATAATCGTTCAGGCGATAATTGCCGTAACGACGCTACTGTTCATAATCGGTTTCTTCGGTTTTGCTGATCTTAAACTGATCATCAAATCCAAGCTTACATCCAGGATCGCAGTTATCCTTCTGTCGGCATTCGGATATTTCCTTATGCTGATAGCAGGCATTCTCGGCAATCCTTATCTTATGATCGGCCTGGCTCTGCCTGTAGGTTTCTGCTATGGCATGCCACTTAATTTCCTGAGAGATTACCGTATCAATGCCGGCAGGTTAGGCTACAAGGATTTTAGTGACAGGAATATCCATAACATCCAGAGCTCTTCGTACTTCCTGGGTGTATCCGTAGGTACGGTCATAGCAGGTATCTGCTTTGAGAGATTCGGACTTCTTATCGTTGCTATCATATCAGGTGCAGCTCTTATCCTCACAGCCATTGGCATGATCGTCTTTATGCAGAACAATAACCCTGTAAGGGAAGCATCGCTGTCTATAAGCAACTGGCTTCAGATCTCAACGGATAAGTTTGCAGGAAAGTTCCTTTGTTCTTCCTTCCTTATCCTCGGTGTGATCCTGTCGTTTTTGCTGGTCTTTATACCTAACTTCCTGGAGAAGGTCGGTATATCTCTTGCGACATCATCTTTCTACTTCCTGCTTTGCTGGTTTGTAGCCTGCATAGTCATGGCATTTGTCAAGAATCGTTATGCGCATATCTTAAACTCCAGGGCAAGGGTAGTTATCCAGGCTCTTGCAGTTACATTAGGTCTTGTAGCATTTGCTCTTGCTCCTTCGGCCAAGATGCTCGTCATAACTGTTGCTCTCCTGGGCGTAGCCTTAGGTATTCACGATTTCTACTATATCTATGTGCTCTACCTTATCTGCGGTAAGAGGATAAAGGCAAACTTGCGTAAGGTTGCAGAATACAGCTTTTTCTTCGGTCTTGGCATAGCGATCCCCGTATTCATGCTTGCATTCATGCTGGGCAACATCAGGATCGTCATGCTTGTCATGGCAGCTCTTGTTGCACTCTTATCCTTTGTATATCCTGCATCCTCTTTCTCAGCAACATTGGATGATAAGGATCCCTCTTTGAAACCTGCCAGGAAAAAGAAGCCAGCACCTAAGGCCGCTGCTCCTGCCGCAAGGACTGCTCAGCCTCAGATACCGGTCGATTATCAGCCTCAGGCTTCGCAGATGCCTACGGGTTACCAGCAGCCGTTACCTCAGATGCCACAGGCACCTGTTGACTATCAGCAGCCTGCATCTGATCCAAATCAGATCCCTTACGGAAGCGATATGTCTTTCCTGAATGATAATATGGGACCCGTTGATCCCAATGACCCTAATAACATGGGAGGTGGAAGCTATGTCTGATGAACTTTGGAACGCCAAGCTTACCCGCGAGAATATTTCTGATTTCTATTATCAGACTGTAGTAATGGTCTTCTCTTCGGTATACCCGATAACGAAGGAGTCCACCAGATGCGAGAGAGCGATCATCAAGTCATATCTTGATATCTATTCAAGGCGTAATTCTGTTCCTGCAGAGCAGGTTATCTTTGTCTTTGGTGATCTTTTGCTGGAGAATGCCAAGAGCGTAGTAGAGGAATATCCTCTTCCGTCTGACATTACATTCCAGGACAGGCTCCTGGATGAATATACACGTAATTCCATGCTCGAGAAGATCCTGTCCAAGATCGATTCCAAGAGCTTTAAGATGGCGGAATTTATATCGACTGATGTTAAGAAGAACAAATCTCCCAGATCCAAGAGCGGGGCAGGGCTTTTCGTTGTAACACCGCTTCTGGTTATTGAGATAATCATTCTTGCTATGATAATTGCCTTTGTAAGCTATGCTGCGATCACTGTTCCTTATACGAATGATAAACTGATCGATGAACGTGCCATCTTCGAATCTGTGTCGGTTCAGGAGCAGTTTATCGGTGCTATGGACTATTATCCGCTTAATGTTGTTGTAAGTAAGTCTTCTTACTACAACGATACGCTCAATGTACCGGTTCCTGATGAACCTGTTGAGTCGGGCGAGTCAGTACCTTCAGATCAGGGCCTTGCACCCAGTCTTGCAGAGCCCGCTGAGACACAGGTATCAGCTACCAGCGGCTGATCTGTTATTTGCTGTCTGGATCGAAATTTGCGAGGGGATTGCTCTCTATCGCACTATGGAGCTGGTCTTCGTCAACGTGGGTATAGATCTGAGTGGTAGATACGCTCTGATGCCCTAATATGAGCTGCAGGTTTCTAATATCCACATGACCATATTTGTACATAAGTGTAGCGGCGGTGTGCCTGAGCTTATGTACCGAATAGATCCTGGTATCGATACCGGCTTCGGTCAGTAGCCTCTTGATCGTAATCTGGATCATATCATCAGATATCCTGGTTCCGCGCTTGGAAATAAAGAGGGCATTCTTGGCCTCAGGCTTGATCTTAAGAGTGGATCTTACGTTCATCCAATCCTCGATAGCCTTAAGGCAGGCATCGTTAAGATATATAGTCCGCTCCTTGTTGCCCTTACCGATTACAGTTAAGGTATTGTCCTTGATGTTATTGATATCAATGCCTCTTAATTCAGAAAGACGCATCCCGCAGTTTAGGAACAGAGTGAGCATACAATAATCTCTCTCGTTAGATTCCTTGGGACTGTTGTAAGCTGCCTCAAGAAGATTCTTACTCTGTTCAAGTGTCAGATACTTAGGGAGTCTCTTACCGACCTTGGGTGTCTCCAGATCGTATGCGGGATTGTTATCTATAAGATGCTTTTTGGAATGCAGATACTTGAAGAAACTCCTGAGGGAAGCTACATGTCTGGCTCTTGAGGCGTTGGATTGCTTGCGTGTTCTGGAAAGCCAGATAATGAAGGCCAGCAGGTCATCGGTAGTTACCTTGTTGAAGAATCTGGCATCGCAGTCAGATACATCTATATCGCTGAATTCGGTATCAGAAGACACAAGACCGTGGTCTAGTTTATAAAACCTGGCAAAACTAATAATGTCATATCTGTATTCGTTAACAGTATTCTCAGACCTGCCGAGAGCGGCAACCATGTAGTTGCAATATAGATCTAGAATAGGGAAGGTCTGCATATTTCGGCTCCTTATAGTTAACTTGCTATATTCTAACACATCATAAAGTTTGAAATTTGTATACGGAGTACTTGTTATACAAAAGTCATTGTGTTAAACTTGTTTTCGCTAGAGATACAAGTGTGCGTGACACACGGACAATCCGGCGGAATATAAAGATTAGGAAGTAATGACAATGGACAAGAAATTAAGAGTCGGCGTAATCGGTGCAACGGGATATGTAGGACAGCGTTTTATAACGCTCCTTGAGAATCATCCATGGTTTGAGTGCACAGCAGTTTGTGCTTCACCCAGGAGTGCCGGCAAGACATATGAGGAAGCGGTAGGTGACCGTTGGAAGCTTGATATCGCAATGCCTGAATATGTAAAAAAGATGGTTGTCTATGGTACTGATAATATAGAAGAGTACTGCGATCAGGTAGATTTTACTTTCTGCGCTGTCGACATGAAGAAAGATGAGATCAAGGCCTTAGAGGAGAAGATCGCAAAGCTTGAGACTCCGGTTGTATCCAACAATTCAGCTAACCGCTGGACTGAGGATGTCCCTATGATCATCCCTGAGATCAACAGCGATCATGCAGCCCTCATCGATGCTCAGAGAGCAAGACTTGGTACAAAGAGAGGATTTATAGCAGTTAAGCCTAACTGCTCGATCCAGAGCTACGTTCCTGCTCTTACACCTTTCTTAAAGAATGGCATCAAGGCAATCTCAGTCTGCACCTATCAGGCTATCTCCGGTGCAGGTAAGACTTTCAAAGACTGGCCTGAGATGGTAGGCAACGTTATCCCTTACATCGGCGGCGAGGAAGAGAAGTCTGAGAAGGAGCCGCTCAAGGTCTGGGGTAAGTTTGCAGGTGACCATATCGAGCTTAAGTCAGATACTGTTATCTCTGCTCAGTGCTACAGAGTTGCTGTTCAGGAAGGCCATACTGCAGCAGTCAGCGTTTCCTTCGAGAATAAGCCTTCTGAAGAAGAGCTTATCAATACCTGGAATAACTTTGAGAGCGAGGCCTATAAGCTCGGTCTTCCTTCAGCTCCTAAGCATTTCCTCCAGTATCTTGAAGAAGATAACCGTCCACAGCCTAAGCTTGACAGCGGATTTGAGAACGGAATGGGCGTATCTGTTGCAAGGCTCAGAGCTGATAATCTCTTCGATTATAAGTTTACATGCCTGTCCCACAATACTTTAAGAGGCGCTGCAGGCGGCGGAATGCTTACGGCTGAGCTTCTTACAGCAAAGGGTTACATAACAGCAAAGTAATAAACAGACAGGGGAGGGTGCGAAATCGCATCCTCCTTTACTTGCTGAAGTGAAAAGCTAAATTCCACTTCAATCCTCCGGTTGAAATAAGTCTTACAATATCACAAATTTTGGCCTGAGTTCTATCTTAAAGTGGAAGTAACTGTTATAATATGGCTGTATTCGGTACTCTAAAGGGAATAACAAGGCATGTTAAAAACAGCGGAGATTAGTCGGTTTTTTGAACAGGAAGGACTAATTTCCACTTTGCTGAATGGGTTATGTAGTTGTCCCTAAAGGTCGCCGAGATTTGTTAATTAGCGGCGTCTGTTCTTAAGTAAATATGGCTTAAGAACGACGTCGTTAACATTTATCTCTTCTATCCCAAATTCATCAAACCTTTGCCACAAGTCCGGGAACAGGAATTTTGTGTATTGGATAGGACTTCTGCCTCCCAGAAACTCAACTGGATAGCTGTTGATGTTACTCAAGGCGATGTTAAGTGCACTTTTGGTCGACAAGACCGAGCTCTCTCAGATCTGTTCCTTTAGGGAAGATGTACCTGAGAAGTTCGTGGTTGTTCTCCAAAGACCCTTTCTGTCCTGATTGCATCGGATCGCAGTAGAAGATACGAGTGCGTCTGGATCCATCCAGTCTAAGTTCAGCTGCATCAGCGGCAGTAAACTCAGTGCCTCTGTCGGTAAGAATAATGTGACAATGCCTCTCAAATAACTCAGAGCCAAGCGTTTCCTCTAAAATATCGATACCCTTGAGCATATCAGATGCTGTCTTGGATTCATGGAATATTGCAAACAAGAATTTACCGGACATTAACTTGAACGTTTGAATGAACGGTCCGTTCGTTTCATCGTTGTAGACAGTGTCCATCTGTGTGACGAATACATCCGGATTCAAAGAGATATACTCCAGGTAATCCTTGTACATCCTGCCATGCAGATACTTCTTGTCTTTCCGTTTTTTATAGACGGTAGATTGTTTCTTCCTAATCTTCCTTGATGGTTGCCTTCGAAGATCCAGTACAGTTGTTCCGGATGTAGCTTGCAGAACACCTGATTCGATGTAGTTGTAAAGTGTCTTCTCACATATACCGAGCTCAGGGTGTTCCTTTACGATGACGTAGGGTGACAGTCCTTTGTCCAAGAGAGGTTTTACGGCGTCGCCAATTGCCTTAGCTTCAGAGGATGTAAGATTGACTCCTAACCTGCAATCAACAAGCATATTCCTGTATTCGGCATTAGCTTCCTCGGGAATGTACCTATATTTATCGAAGTGACAGCTGTTGTAGATGGAGCAACCATTACATGCACCGGGACTTCGATCCCTTCTGGAGCATTTGAACGGAGAATAGGAAGGGCAACTGCTTTTGCAATTACGGCCAAGCTTACAATGTCTGTAGTTGTTGCAATCCAAAGCCATCTTATTCTTATATGCCAGAATACGATGCTTCTTGATTTCTTTGCTGACAGTAGATTTATCCTTACCGATAGTTTGAGCAATAGCTGTGACACTACTACCATTCTCAATACCTTTGAGAATTATCCGTCTCTCTTCCAATGTCAGATGCTTACCTTTATTTGAATTGTATTTCATGGTGATCACCGTCCTTTCTCTCGGCGACCTTTAGTGTTGATTTAATTGTAAGAGTAACGTCAACAGTATTGGAAGTGGAACTTCCTGTAAGACTTATTTCAACTTGAACTGCCTTGAAGTGGAATTTAACTTTTCACTTCAGTTAAAGCTCTTAAAGGGCTGGAATAATTGCAAACAGCGGCTTAAAGTTTTATAATTCACTAGTTTTGATTTTTATTATTTATAAGGAGTATTCTGGTTATGCAGCCTCTAGGTTTAAATGAGATAAGAGAGAGATACCTTTCGTTTTTTGAGTCAAAGGGACATTTAAGACTTCCGTCATTTTCCCTGGTACCCAAGAACGATCCATCGATCCTCCTGATCAATGCGGGTATGACACCTATGAAGCCTTACTTTACAGGTGCAGAGACTCCGCCGCGCAAGAGAGTTACCACATGCCAGAAGTGCATAAGGACTCCTGATATAGAGAATGTAGGTCATACATCAAGACACGGAACCTACTTTGAGATGTTAGGCAACTTCTCCTTCGGAGATTACTTCAAGGATGAGGTCATTCCCTGGGCCTGGGAATTCCTTACCAAGGATCTGGAGATGGATCCTGACAGGCTCTGGCCTTCCGTATATGAAGAAGACGATGAGGCATTCGCCATCTGGAGAGATGTTATCGGTCTTCCTGAGAACAGGATAACAAGACTCGGCAAGGAAGATAACTTCTGGGAGCACGGTACAGGTCCCTGCGGCCCTTGCTCCGAGATCTATTTCGACAGAGGTGTCCAATACGGCTGCGGCAAGCCGGATTGCGGTCCGGGTTGTGAGTGCGACAGATTCGTTGAGATCTGGAACCTGGTATTCTCCCAGTTCGACAGACAGGAGGACGGATCTTACCTCCCCTTAAAGCAGAAGAATATCGATACAGGTGCCGGACTTGAGAGAGTCGCATGCGTAATGCAGGGGGTAGATAACCTTTTCGAGGTTGATACGGTAAGAGCTATCCTTGACAAGGTATGCGAAGTGTCCGGCAAGACATATGGCGCAGACAAGGATGACGATGTTGCCATCCGTGTTATTACAGACCATATGAGATCTTCTGTAATGATGATATCTGACGGCGTGCTCCCGTCTAATGAGGGCAGAGGCTACGTATTAAGAAGACTTATGCGCAGAGCTGCAAGATTCGGAAGACTCCTTGGCATCGACGGTGCATTCCTGGTTAAGATCGCCGAGGTGGTAGTAGAGCATAATAAAGATGCTTATCCCGAAGTCCTGGCAAGAGAAGACTACATCATGAAGATCATCTCCCAGGAAGAAGAGGCTTTCGGCAGGACCGTTGCCCAGGGAACAGAGATCTTAAATGACATGATCGCATCCTGCAAAGAGCAGGGCAAGACAGTCCTTGCAGGAGAGGATGCATTTAAGCTCCACGATACTTACGGCTTCCCCTTGGATCTTACAAAGGAGATCGCAGCAGACTCCGGCCTTACTGTAGATGAAGATGGCTTTGCTTCTGCAATGAAGGAGCAGAAGAAGCGTGCCAGAGAAGCAACCCTTAAGAACGTGGCAGATACCGCATGGGGCGGGACCGAGCTTCCTGCTGACGTTGTAGCCGACAGCAAGGAGACATTGTTCCTGGGCTACGATGAGCTCTCCTGCAATGCCAATGTGCTCCACATCATCAAGTCTGATGAGGAAGGCAATCTTCATAGCGAGGATGAGGCTTTTGAAGGCGACAGCATTATTGCTGTATTCGACCAGACAACTCTTTATGCTACGATGGGCGGTCAGATCCACGACGAAGGCATTGTTTCAAACGGTGATTTTGAGGCTAAGGTTGTATCTGTAGATAAGGATAATTCCGGCAAGTTCCTGCATAAGATAAATATCCTGAAGGGCACTGTTAAGAAGGGTGCGTCTGTTACTATCAAGACTGATTCAGAAGAAAGATTAGCCATTGCAAGAAACCACACGGCTACCCACATCTTACTGTCTGCATTAAAGAAGGTCCTTGGCTCTCATGTTGAGCAGGCAGGTTCCTTTGTAGGCGATGACAGATTAAGATTCGACTTTACCCATTTCCAGGCAATGACAACAGAGGAATTAGACAAGGTCGAATCCATGGTAAATGAAGTCATATTAAGAGACCTTCCGGTCATAACCAAAGAGATGAGCATTGACGAGGCAAGAAAGCTCGGCGCTACTGCTATCTTCGGTGAGAAGTACGGCGATACTGTAAGAGTCGTATCCGTAGGAAGCTTTGACGATCCCTTCGATATGGAATTCTGCGGCGGTACTCATCTTAAGTCTTCCGGCCAGGTAGGTCAGTTCAGGATCGTCTCGGAGGCAGGTATTGCCAGCGGTACCAGAAGGATCGAGGCCGTAACCGGTGCCAAGGCCTATGAGATGGCAAAAGCTGACAGAGAGCTTATAGGCGATGCGGCAGCAGCACTCAAGGTTTCAAGAGACCAGATCGTAGACCGTATTAACAGTCTCCATGCCGAGATCAAGAGCCTTACCAAGGAGCTCTCAGATATCGAGAAGGCCAAGGCCGGTTCATTTGCTGACGATGCCATCAGCTCAGCCAAGGACTTAGGCGGTGTCATGGCAGTTATAGCTGAATGTGATGCTATCGATGCGGCAGCTCTGAGAGATACTGCTGATAAGATCAGGGATAAGCTTGACTGTGGTGTCGTATTCCTTGCTGCAAAGGCATCTGACAAAGTTCTGTTTACTGCCATGGCTACAAAGTCAGCAGTAGAGAAGGGCGCTCACTGCGGCAACATCATCAGAGAAGCTGCCAAGATCTGCGGAGGTGGCGGCGGCGGCCGTCCCGACATGGCTCAGGCAGGCGGTAAGGATATATCCAAGATCTCAGATGCTCTTGCAAAGGCTTCCGAGGTCCTCGGATCCCAGATAAAGTGAGGTATTAATATGTGCTTATTCTGTGACATTATAGAAGGCAAGATCCCTTCAACAAAAGTTTACGAGAACGATCATGTTCTTGCATTTGCAGACATCAATCCCGTGGCTCCCGTTCATGTCCTGGTGGTGCCTAAGAAACATTTTGACGATATTACCGACATGGCAGTAAAGCCGGAAGGCGACCTTTACATGACTGAGGTCATGAAGGGCATTAATGAAGTAGCCAGGATCAAGGGGCTTGATAACGGCTTCCGTGTGATCAACAACTGTGGCGAAGACGGAGCCCAGTCCGTTAAGCATGCACACTTCCATGTAATAGGCGGTGTTAAGCTTACGGAGAAGATGGTCTGATAATACTCTTTTGTACTTTCTGTGTACTCTTAGAGGCGGTTTCTGCTGTATGGTGGAAATCGCTTTTTTAATATGCTATTAATTGCTTAAATAAAAGAGGGGTATGGATATGAAGAGATCTTGTGCTGTCCTTCTCATATGTCTTTTGCTTTTTACATCATGCAGAGCGGGAGATGCCGGGACATCTATCAGGGCAGAGGAATTTGTAACTGATTCAGAGTGGTTTGACACAGAGGTCTATTTTACAAGGCAGTATGAGGATGCAGGCAGTCAGGAAGCTCCTGCCGGCTGCGGAGATATCATCTACGCAGACGGGGATAAGGTCCTGGTATATGAATGCTACGACATAGGAGCTCCTGACTACATGAATACCCCGGGCGATATGCCGGATGTATGTCATCTGAATGAATATGATCTCACATCTCCTCAAGATGATCTGTCGCCTCAGGCTACCATTGATCTTAAAGCTTATAGTCTTGTGTATCAGAATGAGGATCTCACTGATTATTCTTCTATCAAGATGATATGGTATAGAGACGGGATCTGTTATTTCATAGTAGGTAAATATAGTGAAGGTGTCTATCAGGATGGTGAAGGTGTCTATCAGGCTAAGATAACAGCCATAGATATTGCAGATGGGAAGATCGTTAAAGAGTGTGAAGGGGATGATATAAACAGCGTCTTTGCAAATGAATCTGTAATTATAGAAGGCTTAAGGCAGGATGGATCAGGCGTTACTGTCTTGGTAACAGATTATTCTTCTTCAGGCGGGATCAAGACTGTAAGGCTTAGTGAGGCGCTTGATATAGAGAAGATCGAACCTGTCGCAGGCCTTGAGGGCTATAATGCCGGCATGGTCTACAATATGGAGGACGGATTCCTGTTATCCTGCTATAACGGAGATTCACCTGAGACCTGGTTTAAGGTCGGAGCTGATAATGTGGCAGTGCCTTCGGAGGGTATCGATGAATCAGGCCCGGGCAGGATAAGCGTTCTTGATGGAGAGGTCTATAGATCTGATATCTCATCTATCAGAAAGCTTGACAGAGCCAGTGGTGAATATCAGGACTTCCTTGATTACAATAACAGCAATATCGACAGGCAGTATGTAGATAGGCTGAGACTTATCTATGCGTCTGATGACACCATGATCGCAACTGCTACTACAGGTTCCACAGGAAGATATGCTTTCTTCCGTTTTACCAGAGCTGAGCATAATCCCAATGTCGGCAGATCCATAATAAGAATCTGCTCAACGGATGATTATATTAGACCTGAAGTAACAGAGGCGATATGTGATTTCAATAACACTTCATCTGATGTCTACATAGTATATGATGACAGATATCTGGTAGATAATTTCATAGAGACTGATGCCTCAGATCTTTCTTTAGAGGAATACTATTCTGACGATTATGCTGTAGCTAAGGCAAAAGCAAGATCTGAAGCGATGAACCGTATCAGGCTTGATATCATATCCGGCACAGGTCCTGATATCCTTTTGGACTGTTATGATATGGCCGGTCTTAACAGCGATCTGATCCTTACGGATCTAAGGCCGTTTATAACAGGGGCAGAAGGTTTTACCGAAGGCGATTATTTTCCTGTTTTATTAGATGGAGAGGATGAGATCTATCAGTTCCCCTTGGAAGTAAGTCTTAACGCCCTGTATTATGACGGGGACTACAGCTCTTATTTTGACGGTTACGGTATAAGCTTTGAATCCTATAATGAGATGGTGTCAGATGCCAATAACGGCAAAGATCCCATATCCGCTCTTAATACCAGGACAAACTATCTTATAACTCTCTTTGACTACTATTACCAGGACTATGTTAAAGACGGCAAGGTTGATCTTGATAACGATGAGTTCAGAGCTCTGGCGGAATTCGTTAAGGATAAGCCTGAACTGTTTAGTTTCGACATGGATCCGGTTATGTGCAGTTACAATTGGACCGGGACGCCTGATTATCTTACCGCCGGATATAATGTTGCAGGACTTCCTTCGGCAGGTTCGGGAGGCCTTATGCTGAATTGTGACGCTTCAATTGCCATAAGCGCGGCATGTCCCAGGATAGAAGAGCTTAAGCCTTTTGTAGTAAGCCTGCTTACAAGTAGCGGCATGAACAGGGAAGTATACCGTCAGAAGTCTACAGACATTATATCTTTATATAATGAGCAGATCGCAAAACAGGATGAGATCTGGGGTGAGAGCAGTCCCAAGATCCCCTTGGAAAATGTAGATATCCAGATGGAAGCTATTGATAATGCCCGGGGAATAATAAGCTTCGATCCTGATATAAATGTCATTCTTATGGAAGAGATCCAGCCTTATTTTGAAGGGGATAAGACCCTGGACGAAGTGATCCCTGTTATAGAGGACAGATGCGCCACCGTCATATCCGAGAGGAGCTTGTAGGTTGATTTACTCTGTCAAAATGTTAAACTACCGACAGTTTGTTTAAGGAGTAAGTTCTAGCTATGACCAGAATGAGGACAAAGCGCAATATTCCTGCGCGCATGGAGAGATGTCACGAGCGTTGGTTCGATGCCCCTATGCTTAATAAAGGCAATTGGAGAGGCGCCTGCGGATTTAGTGAAGATACGCCGGTATGGCTTGAGATAGGCTGCGGTAAGGGTAAGTTCTGCACCGAGATGGCAGCGCTCCACCCGGAAGTCTTATATATAGCAATGGAGCGTGACCAGTCTGTTACCCTTGCGGCGGTAGAAAAGGCCCATGCTCTGGAGCTTAAGAATCTCTTCTTTATCAGGGGAGATGCAGGTCTTATAGAGAACTATTTTGCAGAAGACGAGATAGACAGGATATTCCTCAATTTCTCCGATCCCTGGACCAGACAGAACAAACCCAAAAGGCGCCTTACCTACAGAGCCTTCCTTGAGAAGTACAAGGTGATGCTCAAAAAGGGCGGGGCAATAGAGTTTAAGACCGATAACGACGAGCTCTTTGATTTCTCCTTGGATGAATTCAGGGAATGTGGCTTTACCCTTACAGATGAGACCCGAGATCTGCATAACAGCAGCTATGACAAGACCAATATCAGGACTGAGTTCGAGCAGAAGTTCGCAGACCAGGGGATAAATATAAAACGCGTCGTTGCAAATTACTGATCAGGATGCCGTCTTAGAAATAAGGCGGCATATTTATTTGGATTTTTTTGAAATAGGGGTTGACATGGTGATATAAGAAGTGTATTCTACCTACCAATCAGGTAGGGAATAACAAATATCCCGGGAAAGGAGGAGCCGCAATGTTAACAGGTACTTATAACATTAATGTCATGTGTATGACGATGGAGGCCATGTGTATGTATAAACAAGAGCGCTTCTCTGTCGTCTCAACAAGCCCGGATATGCGAATGTGCTAAGGACAAGATAACAAGACGATCATGAAGAGAGGCGCAGAGTGCCTCTCTTTTTTATCGGCAAAGCAAAACGGATTATTGAAACAGATTCCCTGACTGATCAAGATTCTTGAGGCAAGGCCTCTTGCAAAGGTGACTAACGATGAGTAATGAGACAATTTACAGTTTAAAGAACGTGACCAAGAGCTTTGGCGAGCTCACGGCGGTGAATGATATCAGCCTTGATATCAGAAGAGGCGAGATATTCGGTATCATCGGAATGAGCGGAGCAGGTAAGAGCACTTTGGTGAGAACGCTTAACGGACTTGAGAGTGTATCTTCCGGGAAAGTGGAATTTGAAGGCAAGGATCTTGCCGGCCTTTCCGAAAAGGAGCTTAACAGTCTCAGACACTCCATCGCAATGATCTTCCAGAATTTCAATCTGCTTAGTCAGAAGACCGTACTTGATAATGTTGTTTTGCCGCTTAAGATATCGGGCAAGGACAAGGCAGAGCAGAAACAGAAGGCGCTGGAGATGCTTAAAGTCGTAGGACTTGAGAGCAAGGCCAAGGCTTATCCGAGACAGCTTTCCGGCGGACAGAAGCAGAGAGTTGCAATTGCAAGAGCACTTACCATGGACCCGAAAGTCCTCCTTTGCGATGAGGCTACTTCGGCTCTCGATCCCAAGATAACAGAAGACATACTGAAATTGCTAAAGAGTATCAATGAAACACTGGGGATAACGATCGTGATCATTACCCATGAGATGCGTGTAATTGAGAAAATATGCGACAGAGTCGGGATCATAGACGAAGGCAGACTTGTAGAGACCGGACCGGTTTCAGAGGTCTTTACAAATCCTAAGACCGATATCGCAAAGCGCCTGATCTTTGCAGACAGGGATGAAGCATTCCCCGTTGATGAGGAATTCAGGGGTAAGAAGATCGCAAGGATCGTATTTGACGGAACCACATCAACAGAACCGATCGTATGCAGACTTACTAAGGAGACAGGACTTACCGTCAGCATCTTAGGAGCTAACACAAGAAGTGTCGGAGGCATAGGTTACGGACAGATGATAATCGAGCTCCCCAAGGACAGGACAGAAGAAGAGAGGATAACAGAGTTCTTTGTTAAGAACGGAGTTAAAGTTACGGAGGTATCAGACAATGGGTAATATAAACTGGTTAGAGATCTTAAATGCGACCCTTGATACTCTTCAGATGACCGGCTTTTCTGTCTTGTTCTCTTATGCAGTAGGACTCCCCTTGGGCGTAGTCCTGGTAACTACACAGAAGGGCGGGATACTCCAGAACAAAGTATTAAACGGTATCGTCGGAACAATAGTAAATATCCTCCGTTCCATACCCTTTGTAATTCTTATCATCGTACTTATACCTTTTACAAGACTTGTAGTAGGAACATCACTTGGAACTGCGGCTACCATTGTGCCCCTTACGGTGGGATCGATCCCGATCGTAGCAAGAATGGTGGAGGCATCCCTTAAGGAAGTGGATCCCGGCATCGTTGAAGCCGCAAGATCCATGGGTGCATCCAAGTTCCAGATCATAAGATTGTTCCTGCTCCCTGAAGCGCTGCCGTCACTGCTTCTCGGTCTGGCAATAAACACTGCAACGATCATCGGATACTCTGCTATGGCAGGCATCATCGGAGGAGGAGGGCTTGGTACTATCGCCCTTAACTACGGTTACTACAGATATAAGACAGACATACTTCTGATAACCGTAATACTCCTGGTAGTCCTGATTCAGCTTACGCAGGAGATCGGTATCAGGGTATCCACCAGGATAAGACACACTTAATCACTACAAAAACTAATCAGATCAAAAAGGAGATTTAACATGAAAAGATTAATAGCAACAGCACTTACACTTTCACTTGCAGCATCACTTATCGCAGGATGCTCATCAACAGACGAGAGTAAGGCACCAGGAGAAACTGCTCAGGAAACAGCTACTATTACAGTCGGCGCATCAGTAACACCTCACTCTGAGATCCTCTATCAGGCACAGAGCATCCTTGCAGCAGAGGGCATCACACTTAACGTAGTGGAGATAGAAGACGTTGTAACACCTAACACAGGCGTAGCCGAGGGAACACTTGATGCAAACTTCTTCCAGCACCAGCCTTACCTCGATGACTTCAATGCAGAGAACGGAACAGACCTTGTATCTATAGGCGCAGTACACTACGAACCCTTCGGCGTTTATCCGGGAAAGACAGCAAGCCTTGATGAGCTCCCCGAGGGCGCAGTAGTAGCCGTACCTAACAATGTAACAAACGAAGCAAGGGCGCTCCTTCTGTTAGAGCAGGAAGGCATCATCGAAGTTGACGATGCAGCCGGCATCCTCGCAACTGTTCAGGATATTACTTCAAACCCTCTCAATATCGAGTTTGTAGAAGTAGACCCCGCTCAGCTCGTAAGAACACTTCCCGATGTAGACATAGCAGTCATCAATGGTAACTACGCATTAGAGGGCGGCCTCAGCATCCAGGATGCTATCGCTGTAGAGGCAGCAGACGGACTTGCAGCTCAGACATATAAGAACATCGTTGTTACAACAGCTGACAAGGCTAACGATCCCGCGCTCGCAAGACTTGTGGAAGTACTCCAGTCACAGGAGATCCAGGACTATATCCTGAACACATACAACGGTTCAGTAGTACCTGTTCAGTAAAAAGATATCATTAAGCCGTCTGAGGGCGGCAGGATAACCGCCCTCAGATCTTTATTCAATGAAAAAAACAAACATAAAAAGGAGATAACAATATGGCACGCATCAACATCACACCCTTAGAAGAACTTACAGGTAAAGAGAAGGAAGCATACGAGGATCTTAAGGCCAAGGGCAAGCTTACGAACATGAAGGGCTATATGCTCCAGGATATCGGAGTCTTCGAAGCATTCATGGGTTGGTATCCTGCTTGGGAGAGCCTTGTAAAGACAGTAGGGCAGAAGGACGCGGTTATCCTTGCTCACGCAGTATCCACAACAAATTCATGCCTTCTGTGCTCTTTGTTCTTCATATCTGATCTTAAGGCTTTAGGACTTGATCCCGCATCTTTGGAGCTGGATGAGAAGGAGGAGCTCCTGGTAGCTTTAGGCCAGCAGATCGTTAAGGATCCCACAAAGGTAACAGACGAGCAGATAGATGCTCTCAGGAAATACTATACGGACAAAGAGATCATAATCATCGTCGGCTTTGCAGCACAGATGATGGCAACCAATAACTTTAATTCCGTATTAAGAGTAGAAGTAGACGACAGACTTCTCCCCATCAAGGACGAGTTTAAGCCGGCAACATGGAGAGAGAACATTAAATGATAGGCTTTGAATACTATAATCCCGCAAGGATAGTTTTCGGAGAGGGCTCCATAAGTAAACTTAGAGGCCTCATCGAGTCCAGCGGCGCAAGATCTTTGCTTCTTGTCTACAGCGGTGAGTTTATAAGAGATCTCGGTATCTTTGCGGCAGCAGAGCAGGCCTGCGAGGATCTGGGAATCAGATTCTCCTACAATGGAGAAGTTGTCCCAAATCCTTCAGTTGATCTCGTAAGAAAGCTTGCTGATGAAGGAAGGGAGAACGGGGTTGATTTTATACTTGCGGCAGGCGGCGGCAGTGCCATAGATACGGCAAAGGCAATAGCCTTGGCGATCCCTTACGAAGGCGATGTCTGGGATTTCTTCTACGAAGGCAAGACCCCCCGTAAAGTCCTTAAGGTAGGCGTTATCACGACACTTCCTGCCAGCGGATCAGAGACTTCAAATGCAGCGATCATATCCAACGGCAAATGGAAGCTTGGATTTGAAGATGACAGGATCATACCTCAGTTTGCGATCATGGATCCTGCATATACCTTAGGTCTTCCTGCGTATCAGACATCCTGCGGCGCAGCAGACATCCTATCTCATCTTCTGGAGAGATATTTCTCTCCCGTAGACCATACGGATGTTACAGACTACCTGATAGAAGGTGCAGTAAGAGCCCATATGATAAACAGCCTGAGACTTATGGACGATCCCAGGGACATAAATGCCAGGGCAGAAGTACAGCAGATGGCCAGCATCGCCCACAATAATCTCCTTGATACAGGCAGGATCGGCGATTGGGGTTCTCACAGGATCGAGCACGAGCTTTCTGCAGAATACGGCCTTACACACGGTGAGGGTATGGCTGTCGTAATCACCGCATGGGTGAGATACGCAGCAGGAGTTAAGCCGGATAAGCCTGCACAGCTGGCATTAAGGGTTTTCGGCGGCGATGATGCCAAGACCCCCAAAGAGCTTGCACTCTATCTTGCAGACAAACTAGAAGAATTCTTTAGAAAGCTCGGGCTTAAGACAAGGCTTAATGAGCTTGGCATAGGCGAAGAGCATTTTGAGGAGATGGCTTTAAGAGCAACAAGGAAAGGTAACGTAGGTCATTACATCGAACTTGATAAAGAAAGGTTCACGGATGTACTGAGGCTTGCATTATAAGGCGGTCATTATGAGTAACTATAAGAATATTGAATCAGCAGTGATCCACGGAGGGATCTCCAAGGACCCTTATACCGGCGCAGTTAATGTGCCTATCTATCAGACATCTACCTATGAGCAGATAGAGCTTGGCAAGAATACAGGTTATGAGTATTCCAGAACGGGTAATCCCACAAGGGAAGCCCTGGAGAAGCTTATAGCAGAACTGGAAGGCGGCAAGGCGGGTTTTGCATTCGGATCGGGAATGGCTGCCATAACTGCAGTATTAAGCCTCTTTGATTCCGGGGACAGGGTGATCATCTCCAAGAATGTATATGGAGGTACCTTCAGAGTATTGGACAAAGTCTTCAGTCACTTCGGTATAGGCTATCTTATCGAGGATACGACTGATACCCAAGCTCTGGAGTCCAAGATCACTCCCGATGTAAAGGCTATCCTTGTGGAAAGCCCGGCAAACCCTCTTTTGAGCATAACGGATCTTAAGGCGGTAGCTGATCTTGCGAGAGCAAAAGGGATCTTATCCATAGTCGATAACACCTTCATGACCCCCTATCTTCAGCGACCGCTGGATTTCGGTATCAATATCGTAGTACATTCCGCCACCAAGTATCTCGGAGGACACAGCGACGTTGTATCAGGTCTTGTGGTAGTGGATTCTGATGAGCTGGCACAAAGGCTTGCTTTCATCCAGAATTCCACGGGCGGAGTACTGGGTCCATTCGATTCATTCCTGCTCATAAGAGGCATCAAGACTCTTGCAGTCCGTATGGACAGACATGTATCCAATGCCGAGAAGATAGCAGAGTACTTAAGCTCTCATGAAGCTATTTCCAGGATCTACTATCCGGGGCTTGTTGGCAGTGAAGGTTACGAGATCCAGAAGCGTCAGGCCAAAAACGGCGGTGCAATGATATCCTTCGAGCTAAGGCAAGGGTATTCCCACAAGAAATTCATAGATTCTCTTAAGCTGGTATCCCTGGCAGAGAGCCTGGGCGGCGTGGAGTCTCTTGTTTGTCACCCTGCTTCGATGACCCACGCTTCGATCCCTTACGAGATAAGACAGAAAGTAGGCATAACAGACGGCCTCATCAGATTATCTGTAGGTATCGAGAACGCAGATGATCTGATAGATGACATCGAGCAGGCACTTGCAAACAGCAAATAACAGGAGAGCAGATTATGTCGCTTTATCATTCGATGCAGGAGCTTATCGGCAATACTCCTCTTGTGGAGCTTACAAACAGCGGTTTCCCCGAGGGAGTAAATGTATATGCCAAACTGGAGCTCTTTAACCCTTCAGGCAGTGTTAAGGACCGTACAGGTAAGTACATGATAGAAGATGCCAGACAAAGAGGTGTTTTAGGTCCGGGAGGGACCATCGTCGAAGGCACAGCCGGCAACACGGGGTTAGCGATAGCTTTTAGCGCTTTGGGTCAGGGCTATAACATAAAGTTCGTAGTCCCCGATAAATTTTCAGATGAGAAGAAGACTCTCATGAAGGCGCTGGGAGCTGAGATCATAAGCTCTCCAAGGTCCGAAGGCATGCTGGGGGCAGAGAAAAGGGCGAGAGAACTTAAGGACAGCATAGACGGTGCGGTCACTCTGGATCAGTTCAAAAACCCTGCCAATCCCCGGGCTCACTATGAAACTACCGGCCCTGAGATCTACAAAGATCTTGATGGCAAGGTAGACTACCTTGTGGCAGGCGCAGGTTCCGGCGGAACATTTACCGGGGTTGTCAGATTCCTTAAGGAGCAAAACAGCAATATCAAGGGCATACTTGCTGACCCTATAGGTTCCACCATAGGGGGAGGGGAGCATGGCGACTATTCCATAGAAGGCATCGGCAATGACTTCATAGCCGAGACCATGGATATCACTCTTGTGGATGAAGCTATCAAGGTATCTGACAGCGAAGCTTTTGAAGGCAGCAGGTTTTTAGCAAGACATGAGGGGATCATCGCAGGATCTTCGTCCGGAGCAGCTTTTGCCGCAGTAAGAAAGCTTGTCTCAAGCGGCGCCAAGGGCAATATCGTCGTGATCTTCCCTGACAGGGGCGACAGGTATTTCAGCAAGGCTCTGTATCAGTAATATTTATCGTTAGTGCCATATATACCTTAGCAGTCCTCCTCTTGGCTGTGTTATATTTTATATAACAATCACAAGAGGAGGATTTGCTATGGCTAACACAGGTAACATATATATTCCTTACGAAGACCGTACCGGAGATGAGTCCGTTGTCTATTTTACGAGAGATCTGTCAGCTGCAGGACTTGAGCGTATCTATAAGAGGATAAGTCCTTCCATAAGCGGCAGGGTCGCTATAAAACTTCACACTGGTGAGCCTCACGGACCTAACATCATCCCCAGGTCCTGGGTCAGAAACCTTATCGAAAAGGAGATCCCCGGAGCAGTCATAGCGGAGACAAATACCTATTACGACGGCAGCAGATTTACTACCGAAGACCACAGGAAGACTCTTGAGGTGAACGGATGGACTTTTGCCCCTGTAGACATCATGGACGAGCACGGCACTAAGATGCTCCCAGTCAAGGGCGGCAAATGGTTTACTGAGATGAGCGTAGGGGAGTCTATGACATCCTACGATTCACTCCTGGCTCTTACTCACTTCAAAGGTCACGTCCAGGGCGGTTTTGGAGGTTCCAACAAGAATATAGGCATCGGCTGCGCAGACGGCAGGATCGGTAAGGCCATGATCCACACGACTCCGGGACAGGATGATCAGTGGGATATAGCAAAGGATGAGTTCATGGAGAGGATGACCGAGTCGACCAAGGCTACGGTGGATTTCTTTGCTCCCCATATCGCTTATATCAATGTCATGCGCAACATGAGTGTGTCCTGTGACTGCGAAGGCGTCGGGGCAGAGCCGGTGGTAACCCCTAATGTGGGAATACTTGCCTCCACAGATATCCTTCGATAGATCAGGCCTCTATCGATATCGTTTATGCGATGAAGCCCGAAGAACGCCACGCTCTGGTGGAGCGGATCGAGAGCAGGTACGGCTTAAGACAGCTTTCCTATATAAAAGAGCTTGGTATGGGCAATGACAGATATACTCTCGTTGATATCGATGCGGAGGATAAGGTTATCACTGCAGCAGATGCCGCCAGGGGGCTTAAGCCGTTTGAAGACGACGGTGAGAGGTAAACAAAAATCGTTTCCCTTAAGATTCCGTGTAAAACTGCGTTTTTTTGCTTTTTATTTACAAGAATCAAATAAAACCTTATGGAAAAACTTCAATAAGTGGAGTAGAATTTTGACGGTGCAATTGCACAAACAGTTAATTAAACCCTATATCAGGGTATTTAGGAGGAATTTTATATGGCAGTAAAAGTTGCGATTAACGGTTTCGGTCGTATCGGTCGTCTCGCTTTCAGACAGATGTTTGGTGCTGAGGGTTACGAAGTAGTTGCTATCAACGATCTTACAAAGCCTTCAATGCTCGCTCATCTCCTCAAGTATGACACAGCTCAGGGCGGATATGCTGGTGTAATCGGTGAGAATAAGCACACAGTTACATCTGATGACGAGGCTAACACAATCACTGTTGACGGCAAGACTCTCAAGATCTACAAGGAGTCTGATGCTAATAATTGCCCTTGGGGTGAGCTCGGTGTAGACGTAGTTCTCGAGTGCACAGGTTTCTACACATCCAAGGAGAAGAGCCAGGCACACATCAATGCCGGCGCTAAGAAGGTTGTTATCTCTGCTCC
>DJYO01000026.1:72768-76806 GCA_002450155.1 Mageeibacillus sp. UBA6976
GTTGTTATCTCTGCTCCTGCAGGCAACGATCTCCCTACAATCGTATTCAATGTTAACCACGAGACACTTACACCTGATGACAAGATCATCTCTGCTGCTTCTTGCACAACAAACTGCCTCGCTCCTATGACAAAGGCTCTCAATGACTATGCTAAGATCCAGAGCGGTATCATGACAACAGTTCATGCTTACACAGGTGACCAGATGATCCTCGACGGCCCTCAGAGAAAGGGTGACCTTCAGAGAGCAAGAGCAGGTGCTGCTAACATCGTTCCTAACTCTACAGGTGCTGCTAAGGCTATCGGCCTTGTTATCCCTGAGTTAAACGGTAAGCTCATCGGCGCTGCTCAGCGTGTACCTACACCTACAGGTTCTACAACAATTCTCCACGCTGTAGTTGCTGGTGAAGTTACAGTTGAGGGCATCAACGCTGCTATGAAGGCTGCTACAAATGAGTCATTCGGCTACACAGAGGAGAAGCTCGTTTCTTCCGATATCATCGGCATGAAGTACGGTTCACTCTTCGATGCTAACCAGACAATGGTTTCCAAGATGGATGACGGCAACTCACTCGTTCAGGTTGTTTCCTGGTATGACAACGAGAATTCTTACACATCTCAGATGGTAAGAACAATCAAGTACTTCGCAGAGCTTGGTTAATCTTAAGTCTATAAACTAGTTCATTCGGGACCGCTCCAGCAATGGAGCGGTTCTTAATTGAATAAGGTTTTTGGTTATTGGTAATATCTGTTATAATCTATTGCTGATATCACAGTAAGATAGCGAGGTTTATATGGCGTCAATAGGAGTTTTGGGCGCAGGCACATGGGGTATCGCTTTAGCAAGGATGCTCTCGGTACACGGTCACGATGTAAGTGTCTGGTCTGCCCTTCCGGAAGAGATAGATGAATACATAAGGACAAGAGTCAATCCGAATCTTCCTGATATGAGAGTTCCGGATGAGGTAAGCTTTACCAAAGATATTAAAGAGATCTGCGGGGATAAGGACATCCTTCTTTTCGCTGTGCCTTCCGTATATGTAAGGAGTACGGCGAAAGCAGCAGCTCCCTATGTCAAGGCCGGTCAGATAATCGTAGATGTTGCCAAGGGACTTGAGCCTGAGACTCTTAAGACAATGACCGAGGTCATTGCAGAAGAGATAGATAAGCCCGGCTGCAAATATGTTGCCTTGTCTGGTCCTACCCATGCAGAGGAAGTTGCGATCGATATGCCGACATGCATAGTTTCTGCCTGCGAGGATATAGATGTTGCCTGCAAGGTTCAGGATATCTTCTCAAATCCGGTCATGAGGGTATATACGAATACTGATGTTAAAGGTGTTGAGATCTGTGGCGCACTTAAGAATGTAATAGCTCTTGCTGCAGGCATTTCGGCTGGCCTGGGTTACGGCGATAATGCCAGGGCGGGCCTTATGACCAGAGGTCTTGTTGAGATCAAGCATCTCGGTCTTAAGATGGGATGCAGGGAAGAGACATTCTCAGGTCTTGCCGGAATGGGAGATCTCATCGTTACTGCAACAAGTGAGCACAGCCGTAATAACCGCTGTGGCAGACTGCTCGGACAAGGCGTCTCTCCGGATGAAGCTATCCGTCAGGTCGGTATGGTGGTAGAGGGGGTCAATGCTATCCCTGCAGCATTAGAGCTGGCAGAAAGATACGGTGTCGAAGTGCCCCTTGTATCTGCTGTAGCTAAGATCCTTGACGGAGCGGATGCCAGAACTGTCGCAAACTCCCTGATGTCAAGGGAGAAAAAATCTGAATTGTTTGATCCGGAGTGATATAGATGGATACCTTATTTAAGTACTTTATCGTATTCTTAGTCTCAATGGTGCCTCTTGTTGAGCTTAGAGGCGCAGTGCCCATCGGAGGCTCGCTAGGTCTTAATACCTTTATATGCCTTGCAGTCTGTGTTTTGGGCAATATGGTCCCGGTACCGTTTATCTATTTCTTTGCAAGGAAATTCCTCGTCTGGGGCAAGGATCAGAAGATAATTGGCAAGTTCTGCGGCTGGTGCATAGAGAAGGGTGAGAAAGCAGGGCAGAAGCTTACATCCAAGGCAGGCAGGGGCGTATTTGTAGCACTCCTCCTCTTTGTAGGTATCCCGCTCCCCGGAACAGGCGCCTGGACAGGTACACTTGCTGCTTCATTCCTGGATTTCGGATTCAAAAAGAGCGTAACAGCAGTTCTGCTGGGTGTGCTTCTTGCAGGCATAATAATGACTGTTATAACTGTTCTGGTAAGTATGGGATATACGCAGTTGGGAGCTCTCTTGTAACACAATTGAAATCGATATTTGTGTAATAACCCCAACTCTTACATTATACAATGCACAAATTCTTGTGCAAATCTGACAAGATGCACAATGAAATGATTTTCATTTGGTATTCTTGTCTTATTGTGGTTTTTAAGGCCCCCTAGTATTATTAAGGTAGCTCCAGGGAATACGGAAGCAATAGTAACCGTTAACCGGGAAGACCGCCCAAAGCTATGGTCGGGATGGCGCAGGGTAGAACCACAGCGTAGAAACTGATGGCGAAGCCGAAGAAACGAAACCGGAGATAACTATCGAAGGTGGCAACGAAGCTTAAGATCAGATAGCCAAGGGAAGACGAGCTGGCAGCTCACGGTGCTACGGCATACAAGCTGCAGGTTGTAACAATTAGTTGATTCGGTTATCGGATCGCGAGCCGGTGAGATGTCACCGCCGACAGAGATGAGCCGTAGCCGTAACTTGATTGTACACCGGTTCGTGCAAACCGAGTAGCCGATACAATAGCTACGCGAAGGCAAAGCTTAAATCGTGATGAGAATGGCTGAGCCACCTGAATCGAATAGCAGTAACGTTCGGCGAAGGGAGACATGAGTTGCACGGTGTGATTGACAGTTACAGCAGTCAGTTAGTTGTAACGATATCACAGTAAGCTCGGGTTAGGACATTTACAAAGGGTCGATGACGGACGGTAAGCAAATTGGATTTTGGTTCGTTGGAGCAAATTTAGAGAATCCGCTGATTCAGGTCAGCGGATTCTTTTATTATATGGTCTTATATACCGGAAGCTGCTTTGACTTAACTGGTATTGAGTAATATTTGAGTAAAATAGGCCATTCGGTCATAAAAATGATCATTTGGGTTCCTAATTGATCATTTTGTCGAGTAAAACGTTGCCGCTGCTCAAATTCTGCTCAATAGCTCCTTGCTTTCTCTTGATCTGGGCAATATAAGGCAGATTTCTTCCGATCTCGGACTTATCCAGGCCGTATCCCAAAGGTCGCCGTAAGGTATTGCAATGTTCGGAAGCAGATCTTACTATAACTGATGGGTGGTGCGCTAAGTACTGTCAGAAATCAGATCAAGTGCGAAGATATGCAAATTTCGTCAAAAAACTGCAAAACTTGCCAAATAACGCACATTTCTTGCCACACCTGTTGACAAAGAATGATTTTGATACTATGTGGAGGTTGGAATGAAGTTAAAGACATCACTCGATTTCAAAAAGAACTGTATGTTTAGTTTAATAGAAGCAGCCCTAATAACATCAGTTTTTATACTAATTGCTTTCTATTCAAATTATTCAATTTACAAAAAGAATATTGGAATTGGTGTCTTTAGTTGTGACACCAACACTTCTTTTGACGAGACTATTATTAGTGATGATGGTAAGGAGTATCCCGCAGGTACTGTTTTTAATGTTTATTTCATTACTGATACTGGTTTGATAGGTGTCAAAACATACGATAATTGTGATTTCTGGCACGGAAATTACAGTATAGAAGAAACCAGTAACAGCGTTGAATTATATGAAACGCTGGGTTTGATTAAAGAAGAGTATAAGAAAGAGTACATGATAAAGAATATAAAAACAGTTGGATTAAGCATTGTAGTGCTAATTGCTTCCTTTTTGCTTTGTTGGCAAATCAATTCTCGCATAGCTGAAGTGAAAAGTTAAATTCCACTTCAATCCTTCGGTTGAAATAAGTCTTACAATACCACAAATTTTGGCCTGAGTTCTATCTTAAA
>DJYO01000031.1:0-20807 GCA_002450155.1 Mageeibacillus sp. UBA6976
TACTGGCAAACTAGGGTTATATCAGTGACCACGAGCTTTATGGCGGCATCGCTTACACTTATAAGGAGTCCTTACTACGGACTGTTCTATGCATTTAATGACATTGTGCTGATAGTTCTGTGGGCTCTTGCTCTATCGGAGGATATATCCTATCTGCCGATGGTCTTATGCTTTGCCTGCTTCCTGCTAAATGACATATACGGCTTTATCAACTGGCAGAGGATGAAGATAAGACAGGTTGACTAAATCTATGGTAGAATACCTGAGATAACGGGATAAGGAGAGTTTTTTATGGAGCGTTCATCAGGGATAGGCAAGATCATGCTCATAGCATCCATAGTAATTGATCTGGTAGAGATCATCGTATTTATAGGCTGCAAGGCTCTAAGGCCTTCGGTTATAGGACCACTTATTGACAGCACCTTTATGCAGAATCTTAAGAATGCTTATATCTGCGACAAATTAGGCAGCATGGCGATCGTAGCAGTTCTGTTCTCAGTTGCAGCAACAGGACTTCTGATCTTTGAAAATGTAATGGAACTGGATTCATTCAAGGGAGTGATGATATCAGGGCTCCTTTTGGTTATGTCTGTTGTCTTCTTCGGTATGGGCATATCCCACGCGCTGCCTGCAATGACAAATGAACCTAATGTGGTAACTTTAACTGTAGCAGATACTACTACCGTCTATCACGGTGGTAAATCCAGGAGCAGAAGCTATCACCTTATAATGAATAACGGTCTTGATGTAGGCGTTACTTACGAACAGTATAGTGCAGCTAAAAAAGGCGACACCTTCTATGTAGTCTGCTGCGGCTCAGAAGGTATCGGAGTGTTCTCTCCTTCTGAGTACAGGGTGCCGGGTTAAGACTTATCTAAATAAGACAGGAGAATTAATGTATGAACAAACTTAAGATCGCATTCTACGATGCCAAGGATTATGACCGTAATTCCTTCGAGATAGCAAATGCTGACGGCAGATTTGATGTCAGGTATTACGAGACACGCCTTACTGAGGATACTGCAAAACTTGCAGAAGGCTGTGATGCTGTCTGCGTATTTGTTAATGACGACATAAACCGCAAGGTAATAGATACGCTGGCTGGTATGGGAATTAAGCTCATTGCCTTAAGATGCGCAGGTTATAACAATGTCGACATTGAATATGCCTTCGGCAAGATCCACGTGGTAAGAGTTCCGGCTTATTCACCTTATGCCGTAGCTGAGCATGCAATGGCATTGCTCCTTACCTCGATAAGAAGGATACATAAGGCCTATATCAGGACCAAGGACTTTAACTTCAGCCTGAACGGCCTTACGGGTTTTGACCTTCACGGCAAGACTGTAGGTGTCGTAGGAACAGGTAAGATCGGCAGGATCTTTATAGATATCTGCAACGGTTTCGGAATGCATGTAATCGCATATGATAAGTTCCCGCAGGAAAACAGTGGTATAGAATATGTAAGCCTGGATGAGCTCTGGCAAAGGAGTGATATCATATCCTTCCACTGCCCGCTGACGGATGAGAACAGGCATATGGTAAACGCAGAGACTATTGCCCGTATGAAGAAGGGGGTAGTCCTGATCAACACCTCGAGAGGTGCCCTTATAGATGCCGAGGCACTGGTAGAGGGGATCAAGCAGCGCCAGGTCGGCGCCGCCTGCCTTGATGTGTATGAGGAGGAATCCGATGTATTCTTCCACGACTATTCAAACCACATCGTAGCAGACGACGTACTGGCGAGGCTTATATCCATGCCTAATGTTATCGTTACATCCCATCAGGCATTCCTCACAGCCGAGGCCCTGTCTAACATCGCAGATACGACTCTTGACAATGTATCCGGTTTCTTTAGAGACGGTATATGCAAGAACGAAGTCTGCTACAGATGTGACAAGGTCTCAAGCTGCAACCAGGACCACAGCACTAAGTGCTTTTAAACCGCAAAGCCCATAGTCCTGTGTTCTTTGGGAGTTCCTGCCGATATATCTGAGAAATCTTCCGGCCTGAGTATCTTGTCGGCAGGAGAGCTTTCGCCTTCGCCGTAGACTCTTAAGGCGTAGCTTAGGATAGCGCTCTGCACGAGATTCCTGCAGAAACGTCCTGCGCCTGATTCCGGGTCCGAATTTACCTTGCTGCAGATATCAAGTATCCTGGGCTTTGCCTCGGGAGATATCCCGAAGTTATGCCTTCCGGCTTCTATTACCGCTATCTTTACCATCTCCTCTGCGGAGTAGTCGCTGAAGTGGATTTGGAAGGGGACACGGGACTTGAAGCCCGGGTTGCGGTCGAAGAGCTCCTTCATCTTGTCCGGATAGCCGGCGAGGATGACCACTGTGCTGTCTCTTCGGTTCTCCATCTCCTGGACTATGGTTGCGATAGCCTCGTCTCCAAATCCGCCTTCCTCATACTCTATGAGAGAATAGGCCTCGTCTATGAAGAGGACCCTGCCCTTAGCCTCGTCGAAAAGATTCTTGACCTTGATAGCCGTCTGACCTTCGTACTTTGCTACAAGGTCAGCTCTACCGGCTTCTATTATCCGGTCTGATTCAATGAGACCGAGCTCAAAGAGGATTCCTGCGATTATCCTTGCGACCGTAGTCTTGCAGGTCCCGGGATTGCCTGTAAAAGACATATTCATTGACATGCCGCTGCCAAGGTCAGCTTCTTTCCTCATCCTTGCAAAGGCTGCAAACTTTCTTACCTGGGATTTGACCTCTTCGAGACCTACCAGTTCATTAAGCTCTTCTATGGCAGGTTTACGCTTCTCCGGTATGATTTCTTCCTGAGCATCAGGAATGCTCTCTAATTCATCCAAGACCATCTGAATCTCCAGAAGACTCCTTTTGCCCAGGTTCCTTACGGAGTCAAGGCAGCTTGCCCTGTCCCGTAAGTCCTTAAGGTTATTGATGCCGGCTCGCTTAAGGCAGTTGTAGCTGCGCACGCTTAGATTCATCATCTCGACGATATATTCGCTTGAAGTGATACCCTTCTCCTCTTTGGAGCAATCCGAGTGGCTTAACCTTAAAGAATTGATAAGCCTTACCAGTATATCATGGATACTGTTGCTGCTTAGAGGAGCAATGTCTGAATCCTTATCAACTCTTACGACAGTTGCGCCGTTTGCTGCCATGGTAATGAGACTCCTGATGCAGAGGGGCATCTCTTTCGGCAGGCTTATAAAGATATGACCACCTTCCTTGCCGGATGTGATGCGGAGTATTGCGTTATTTGCAGCGAGCATCCGGAGGAACTCCGGCGCACTGCCGTGGCAGGCGACCCTGGAATCCGGCTCTTTGATTGTATAGACAAACCTTCCTTCGCTGTAAAGGTCTGAAGTAAAATCTCCACAGGCATTTCCTATTGCTGCAAATTCTTCAAATATCCATTTGAAGTCGTAGGGAGTAATCCTGCTTGCGTCATCCGAGAAAGCACATATGTTATCCGCAGATATCTGGATACCGAGGAATGAACCCTCATCCAGGATAAGCGAAGAGTTAATGAATCTATCTGCTACGCTTCTTGCCACATATTCGCTGTCGTAGTAATCGTCAGTTTCCGTTCTTGTGTTTATTGCTGAGATTGTTGTTATATTTGTTATCTTTTTCATTTTGACCTCCTGATAGTAAAAAAATAAACCCCACTTTGGTAAAGCTTATTCCCTGTAGAGGGCCGGCCAGCCTACCTTATCGTGGATTCAGTTGTCAAGGTGCGATCATCAGGAACTATGGCCAAAACAAAAAGGCCGGTGTCCTGACGGACCTTCAAATAGGCATAGTTAATACACCTACTAAAGTTCAATGATCCGTCAGGGCATCGGCCCATATGTGAACGTTAGGATAGCACACCCCAAGGTGGCTTGTCAATAGTTTATTCTAATCCGGGTTCAGTATATACTTCATCGGATTCTACTCTCTTCATGGCATCTATAAGTCTTGAAGAGACTACTGTTATGATGATTCCTATTACGAGCAGTATAAAGAAAGCGAGGAGCATATGACCTGTAAATCTGGTGAATGCCTGCGCTATAAATTCCTCCATTTCATCTTCTGCTGCTTCATTCATAGCTGCGGTGATGATGCCAAGGAAGGCGGATGCTGCGCTAAGATTAGTACCCTCTGATATGGTGATGGCGATACCTAAGGATCTTACAGGTAACAGCTTGTTCCTATGTGTTGCGATCATTACAGCCATAAGGGCTAATATGACCACGGCAAGAGCTATCGTTATCTTGATCCAGTTATGGTAGCTTTGGGAGATCATATGGAGGACTTCGTAGGCCTCAGGATCTGTGAAAGCTTCTTCCAGCTTATCGTCGATCTCCTCATACATGTCATCCTTCTGCCTCTCGATCTCACGTGAGGAATAACCCTGGTCTTTGAGAACGTCTATATAGTTATATTCATCAAAGAAATCATCCAGGCGGTCTCTGTCAACCTCGTAATCCTCGTTCTTTAAAGCGTCGAACATCTCGTCTGCGATAATGTCTATGAGCTCATTCTTCATCTTATCTTCTTCTTTGGAACTGAGATCCAGCTGATCCAGATAGAACCTGTCACTGTCGTCCCATATATCGTCTGCCAGGGATTCTCTTATGTCATCAGTAAAGATAACACTCCTCCAGTAGGCGGAACTGAAGAGGGTCGCTGCCAGAAACACAGCAATAGATACAACACCTGTTAGAGGGACCAGCAAAATAGTAAAGATAATACGGAGAGTAGTGGCTGTTTTGGATTCTTTCATAAAGGATACTTCCTTGATTTTTAACATGATTATAGCATATTGCTGTAAAATATTTTTGTGGGCATACAAAGGACACATGAGGGTAGTAGCATTGCATCAAGGAGGTATTCGGTATGGCTAAGATCCTGATCGTTGAAGACGCAGAAGAGCTCCTTTGTCTGATGGCTGATTTTATCAGGCAGAAGGGGGATTTCGAAGTGTTTCAGGCATCAAGCGGAATAGACGCTCTTAAGCTCATTCAGGATAATGAGTACGATCTTGCAATACTGGACATCATGCTCCCGGGCGCAAGCGGTTTTGAGATCTGTAAGACCTTAAGACAGCAGGGTGACACCCCGGTGATCTTCATTACCGCCCTGGGTAATGAGGACAATATCCTGAGAGGATATGAGGTGGGAGCTGATGAATATGTGGTCAAGCCCTTCTCGCTCAAGGTGCTCTACGCAAAATGTCTCGCGCTGCTGAATAGGACCGGCGCGCAGAAAGACAAAGAGACAGTCCTTATGTGTGGAGATATCAGGCTGTATCCTCTAAAGATGGAGGTTACGGCAGATGGCAGGCAGATAGATCTTGCACCCAAGGAATACTTCCTTCTAAAGGTTCTCATGGAGAACAAAGGAATGGTCCTCGGAAGGAGCAGGCTTTTGGATCTTGTGTGGGGAATCGATTTTGCAGGTTCTGACAGAGTCGTTGACAGCCACATCAAGAAATTGCGCAAAGCTTTAGGACCTTGCGGGGACGTAATCAAGACCGTCATAGGAGGCGGTTATAAGATCGTTTAGAGGAGGAATCATTATGGGGAGAAAAACTGTAAAAAAACCAAGGGTGTTTGATATCTTTGCACCTAGGTTCCTGGTGCTTTTGGGATTATTCACGCTGATCTCGATCTATGTCATCTATATGTACTATGCTATTATCTCCAATCAGTTGATGAGCGAGACTCAAGACTACCTGGACAATATAGCAGAAGCTGCAATCGAACTTGCTAATACATCTCCTGACAGCGAAGAATATAAAGATCGTGAATATATGCTAAATATGAGGATGAATATGTTTCAGGAGATAGGACCTAACGGTGCCGAAGTCCATATCGGAGACAAGGTGTACAAAGCTGATGAAAATGCAGCTTACCTTATAATCACAAATTCGGACATGAAAGGGTGCTACTCTATAAGGGACATTTCTTATATAGAGCGTCTGAACGAAGTAGCGGGCAAGGAGATATATGCTCCCGATATGAATAGGGTGCATTCCTGGGGAGATGTAATTGCTGAGGAACTGTCTAGCAGCAGCTGGCAGCAGATCAGATTTGAATCTGTCTATATTAACAAAGATACCCACACCTTTATGCCCGGCATAGTCTGTGTATCTTACGGCGCGTTCGAAGAAAATGAGGCTTATACATACGATCTGACGCCGGAGGATGTCTCAGGATATGAATACGTGGATCTTACGGATGTTAAGTGCGCTGAATTATTCTTCTTCAGCTACTGTGAAGGCATCAGCGATGCTGTATACGATTCCTATTATGTTTCCGCCGGCGAAGATAATTACAGGAGCGTTTTCTCAGAATCTGAGATCAACGATACCACGCATGAATGGTATATGGCTTATACCCAGGGTGATATAGGAGGTCCCTTCGATGTTGCGCCGTGGACATGCTGCTTCATAATCGTTATATGTCTTATCCTGACCTTCGCGATCTCCGGGATCCTTACAGCCATCAGATATAGTAAGGACAAGGCCGTCTGGGAGATCTTTGAATACAGGCGCAAGACTACTGAAGCCATGGCTCATGACCTTAAGACCCCTCTTGCAGCACTTATGGCATATACGGAGAGCATTGAGGCAAGCCCGGAAAAGGCTTCCTCGTACCTTGCCAGGATAAATGAACATGTGGAATCCTTGGACCGGAAGATCGGACAGATCCTGGAACTATCCCGGGGCGAGAATGGTGAGGTTACGGTAAACAAAGAAGAGTTCAGTCTCAAGGCACTTCTGGAAGAAAGTCTTAAGTCCTATCCGGATATGGCCGCAAATATCAATGGGGAAGATATAAAGCTTAATACAGACAGAAATATCCTGAGGCAGGCAATAGATAATCTCCTGTCAAACTGCTCAAGGTACAGGAGCGCTCAAAGCCCGGTGGATATAGTCATAGGGGATAAGACTCTTACTATCACCAATAAGACAGATGCAAAGGCGGAAAACCCGGAAGAGCTCCGTAAACCTTTTGTCAAAGGGGATAGGTCAAGAGGGCAGAGCGGATCCGGTCTCGGGCTTGCTATAGCAGACAGCGACCTTGACATACTGGGATACAAGATGGATCTTGTGTCATCTGAGGACGAATTCAAGGTAACAGTCAGGTTCAGATAGAGAAAAAGGCAGAGCCTCCCGTCACATTTTAAGCGTTATACTTAATGGCATTATATGTGACGGGAGCTTTTGTAAGAAAGACAGGAAGATGCAGCTTAAGGGGCATTCGTAGCAATATACCCATAAGTGATCGTCATTTCTTATTAGTAATGTAATGATATTGACTCCTATTTTCTGTAAAAGGAGAGTAGAATATAATCAATTACTATTTACATTTATAGGAAGTTGCGATCGTGAATAATAAGCTTATTAGCAAGATAATCGTTGCAATGCTGGTTGCCGTGCTTGTTTCAGGGGTATCTCTGTATTACAGGCATGAAGAGGCGCCAGTCTTGGCTGCCGATACAATAGATACCGTCGCAAATCCTGCAGGCGTAAAGATAGACCTCTTTGACTACAGCCTGTTTTACGAAGACGCGGACGGGCTCCATGAGACAGAAGAGCTTAATTTTGATGCAGCCAGAGCTAGAGGCGATTACACTTATGCTTATAATGCAACCTCGGGCATCAATTTCGTTCAGAACGGGGACCGCCAGGAAGGTTATTGTCATTTATTTCGTTTCTTTTCCAGGGCAAATACTGACGGCCAAAACAGTTATGTAGGTAATGGATGGAGAGGTTATGTATTAAACCGTCTTGGTAATGACGGTTATCCTGTCGCTTCTAATAATGCGAGTAACTACAAGAATGTTTATGGAGATACTAACCCCACTTATAATTTGATCATCAATGGTTCTAAGAATAAATTTGACTATGATGCTGATGGGGATGGGGTAAAAGAAGAGTATAGGTATATTATTGATACAAATTCAACATATGTACACGGGGTGCCGGGACCCGGAGTCGTATTGATAAACCCTAAGACCTGGGTGGAACAGACCCATGAAGCACAGGCCTTGTATTATACAGTAGAGGGTGACTACCAGCTCATTCCTATACAAATGGAAGCACCTGAGCTCTTCGATTCCGTAAAGAATGAGTCTCTTGCCTATCTTTTTGATCCTTCTTATGAGCATGTAGGCAAAGACTCCTACGAAGATGTTAATGAACTGTTTGTAGTAGACGAAGACGGATTTTATTCTTTTGATTCAGATGTGGAAAGAGCTGTATATGATAACGGCAGATTTAATGTTTACAGCTATGAGAACAATAACAATAATTATCATGGATTCTTCCCTTTTGATCAGACTGAACATAACAATATTAATAAATACGATCACTACCTTGGCATGCATATGCAGATCGAGGATTTCTCGATCCCTACTGATGGTCAGGTGGTAAACTCTGCAGGTGAGTATAATGACATGGAGTTCTCCTTCCGGGGAGATGACGATGTTTGGATCTATGTTGACGGAGTCCTGGTATCTGATCTTGGCGGAGTTCACAATGCTGTTTCGACCACAATCAATTTTGCTACCGGTGAGATAACATGTGATTCAGGCGGATCGATAAACGGAACGAGCATAAGGGGAAACTATTATCTCAGGGACGTATTTGAGGCGGTCCAGAAGACGGATTTCGATGAATCCCAATGGGACGGCAATACATTCAGGAGCGGGACTTATCATACATTAGACTTCTTCTATCTCGAGAGAGGTAATAACAGGTCAAATCTCTTTATCAAGTACAACCTGATCAATACATACGATTTCTCAGGACACAAGGTCCTCCATGGCGGAACACTTGATGAGAATGACTACCGTTTTACCCTCCGCGGATATGAGGACGATCAGGGACAGGCAGCCATAATGCCGGCAGGCGGAAGTGAGCTCGATCCCGATGTTTACTGGTCAGGCATAACTACAGGATCTGATGCTCTCGGAGCATATAAGGAGCTTACCGTAGGAAATGCAATGGACGGTAATGTAAACTTCGGTGATTTCAGCAGGACTGAAGCAGAAGCGCTTATAGGCAAGACCTTCAGATATTCGGTTAGTGAAGTTATTCCGGATGGCGCAACTCTGAACAGCGACGGGACTTATTCATATACGGATACAGCTACAGGAATAACAACCGTATACGACGGCAGGGTCTATTATTTTACCGGTGAGCTCTACAGGTCCGGTACTGATATATGGCTCAGAAAGACATACTATACTGACGAAACCTTTACCACCCCGGATCCCAGTGTCACATTTATTAACTTCAATAACCAGTATAATGCGGCAATGGCAACGATAAGCATTACCAAGGATCTGGTCGGTAGAGACTGGCAGACCGGTGAATCCTATGAATTCACTCTATATGACGATGAGGATAATGTAATAGATACTGTAACCTTGTCTGCTGACGGTACGGCAAGCTTCGGTGACCTGATGTTTACCAGCATAGGAGACTATACCTACAGGATATCGGAGACTACGGATCCGCTGCCGCCCGGAATAGACAAATCTGCAGATGTCATTGCTACGGTAAGTGTCACGCAAAATGCTAACGAGGGCCTGGTTGCAAACGTTACATATACTAATGACGGTATTATCAAGAATACTTATACTGCAGAAGGATCTGTGGATCTGTCTGTTACCAAGGTCTTAAACGGAAGACCCTGGCAGGATACGGACAACTTCAGCTTTGATCTGATAGATGATGCAACCGGCAATACTCTTGATACCAAGACAGCAGACAAGGATCACCAGACAGTTGGTTTTGCATCCATAGAATACGATCAGGACGATATAGGCAAGACATATACTTATACCATCACGGAGACTGATACCCTGCCAAGTTATATGCGTTCGTCAGGCGATATCACGGCAACGGTCAAGGTAACGGATAACGGTGACGGAACTCTCGCAACCCAGGTAACATATACAAACAGCGGCACGATAACCAATACCTATACTCCGGCACCTGTAACATCTGCCATCAATGTAAGCAAGACTGTATCAGGGTATGTTCCCGGTGCCGATTCAGACTTCACTATGGAGTTATATCATGACAATTCGCTTATTGACAGCCAGACTGTAACTACTACGGGAGGCAGTGGGACTGTAAGCTTTGACGGGATAACATACGATTCGGTAGGTGTTTATAACTATACCGTTAAGGAGAAGGATACAGGCGTTGCCGGATTTACATACGATGTCAATGAGTATGCCGTAACTGTCACTGTTACAGATAACTATCAGGGATCACTTGTAGCTTCGGTATCTTATGGCGCCTCAGCTTCGGCCACTTCGGTTCAGGTGACAAACAGCTTTGCCCAGGCAGGCGTTGATGTTACCCTGAACGTTATAAAGAACATTACCGATGTATCCGGAAGCGCTTTGGACGGGGACTATACATTTGAGTTAAGAGACAGCTCAGATGCTGTAATACAGCAGATAACAGTCACGACTTCTGGTCTTACAGGCAGCTCTTCTTTCGCACCTTTGAGCTTCGATACATCAGGAACTTATAACTATACGGTAGTAGAGCAGCGCGGAAGCGAAGCAGGTATCACCTACGATCCTGCCCGGTACGATATTGTGATACAGGTATCTGACAATGTTGCCCTCGCAAGACTTGATGCAGATGTTGAGATAAACGGAGCCGAGGGAACTGATATAACATTTACTAATGTTTACGAGCCTGCGGCAGCTCTTGCAACGATATCTCTTACCAAGGTAATAAACGATACCTCGGGAAGTGCACCTGTTGCTGAATTCGAATTTACTCTTAAGGACGGTTCAGGCAATACTGTCGATACCAGGCAGATAAGAGGTGCCGGTAATGTGACATTTGACCAGCTCAGTTTTACGAGAGTAGGCACTTACGATTACACGGTATCTGAGACACAGGGCAGTGATGCAGGCTATATCTACGATACCTCAGAATATCCTGTAACCATCACGGTAAATGATCTCGGGGGCAATCTTGATGCAACGGTAGATTACGGCGCTGTGCCTGAGATCACGATCACCAATACCTACGATCCTGCTGACTGCAGCGTTACTATAAGAGCGCGTAAGGTAATAAACGATCTGACAGACAGCATCCCCCAGGCAACGCTTAACTTCGAGCTTGTAGATCCTAATACAGGCAGTGTTATCTCCAGAGCTTCGAGAGAGGGCGCAGGTCTTGTTTACTTTGACGATCTGACATATTCCCAGGTGGGATCTCATGAATATATCATAAGAGAAGTTCAGGGCAGATCTGCCGGCTTTACATACGACAATAAGGAATATACTGTCACAGTTGATGTAACAGATAACGGAGCTGGAGCTCTTGTAGCTAATGCTACATATCAGGGAGGCGAAGCTGTTTTTACCAATACTTATAAGGCAGCGCCTGCAGATCTTACCCTTGATGTAAGTAAGACTGTTTCCGGCTCAAACGCACCTGCTGAAGTCTTCAGATTTAACCTTACAGACAGCGATCAGAATGTCATACAGACCAAGACAGTTACAGGACAGGGCACGGTATCCTTCGATCCTATCGAGTTTACCAAGACCGGTACATATACCTATTACTGCACTGAAGTTTCAGGAAGCGCCGAAGGCTTTGAATATGACGCAACTAAATATATCGTCATCGTAACTGTTAGGGATATTGATGCATCTCTTGTTGCAAGCTATTCACTTATCAAGCTGTCAGCCGACGGAGATACCCGGGATGCTCAGGAAATAGTATTTACTAATACCTACAAGGCTGCAGATGAGCCGGCAGTAACACCCACAATACCTGCTACGCCCACCATTGCACCTGAAGCACCTGCTGCTGAGAACTCTGCTCCCGCAACAGGCGATCCTACTTCGACCGATCTGGTGGTAAGAACAGGTGAAGACAGCATAAGCTACAGGCTTAAACTCTATTCCGGTCTTGTGCTCATATGCATTGCTGTTCCGGTATTGACTATAACCATAGTTAAGAAACGTAGGCAAAACGAACAAGAATAACGGTTAAGGGACTTTCGAGTCCCTTTTCTTTTGCCTGCACAAAATAGGTGTGAACGGATGACATATCGTGTGCAAGCTATGGATTATCACAATTTTAGACCGCAGAGAACAGATACAGGAGCTGCTTGTTATATACAGGCAGCGGGGGTTGATGCTCTCTGCTTAACGGAAGGAGTTTTTCATGGCAGTAAGAGACGACGAGAATTTAAGACCGGACAACAAGAATGATGAAGAACAGAATGGTGAAGAACTCACATTAGACATGATCAAGAAACTGCTCGAGGATGCCAAGACCGGCAATACAGAGCAGGCAGATGAGGTGTCAGGGGAAGAGGACGAGGATTTCGATCTTTATGCCGATGTATTAGGCGATGACGATGATACCATCGACATCGACTGTGACCCCCCGGACGAAGGGTTCAAGGATGCAGACGATTACCACAATGAAGCGGTAAATGCCATGCATAGAGACGATCCCGAATATGCCGTCAGGATCACAGTGAAGGGGCTTAACAGATTTCCTGACAATGCCGATCTCCTGGCAGACAGGATTGCCTTCCTGATGGACTTGGGCGATAAGACAGGGGCAGCAGCTGCCTATGAAGAACTCAAGATAAAGCTCCCCGGGAAAAAGTGGAACTGGCGTGCATATCTCTTCTCCATAGAGTTCATGACCAATACCGATGCAGCAGGGTTCGAGACCGAATGCAGGGATCTTATCGCCAGGTTCAAGGCGAACATTCCCTACGACGAGAGGGCAGACTACGCTGAGTGCCTGTTCGAAAGAGAGCTTGGTAATGAGGACAGATCCCTTGAGGTATTGGAGAATGCCGTCAGGACCAGGCCCAATGCAGCCCAGTGCGCTTTCGAACTCTGTAACAGATACCTTACTCGCGGTATGTATAACGAGGCTCTGGAAGCAGCTGACTATGCCCTTGCAGCTTCATGTGCCAAGCACGAACCCTTCAATACCGGGTACCTGTTGTTCATGCGCACCCTGGCCAGGGACTATAACATCCACATGAAGGCATATAAGTGTGAGACAGTCACAGCAGAAGAGATCGAGAGCGTAAAATCAGATTACATGCTGATCGCAGAGAGTTTCAAGGATGACGTTAAGGGTAATATGAGCGTCATATTAACAAGGACTAAGCTCCTTAGAGCTTTGAGACCTATGGCAAAGGAGGCGTAATATGGAAGACGAAGTCAGAATGTTCAAAGATAAGCTTAAGACATTAAGCCCCGAAGAGATAGACAGTCTCTACGATCAGATCTGTCTCAAGTTAAAGCTCAGGGATAAACCTAAGAAGAAATTTTGGTTCGACAGGAATATCACCGGCCTTGACGCTGACGGAAAGCGTCTTCTTAACGCCATGGAGAAGCGCCTTAAGGATGGAAACTTCGGTCCTTCCAGAATAGATATGAAGCAGATCGGCTACTTAAGAAAGCTCGATAACATGAAGATCCAGGTGCCTTCTTTCTACAGGGAGGTAACCGAGCCCAAGGCTCTCTACCACAGGCTCGCTTCCTTCTGCCAGGCTCACGATATCCCTGAGATGATAATCGGCCATATCGTTCCTTCGCTTATAAGCTACATAGAGACAGGCCGCATGAGGCCCTTGATCTTAGTAGGCGAGATGGGATGCGGCAAGACCACTGCGCTGAAGCTCCTTGTTGAGGAAGCCCTCCAGATCCCCGCCTGTGTGGTCAAGGTACCGCAGGTGGATTCCTCCCACGGCATGACAGGACACTGCGGTTCCTTCGCCAATGCCGATGTGGGTATCCTGTCCAAGGTAAGGCTCCGCAATAACCGTCTCATCAATGCATATATCTTCGATGAGATAGATAAGGCAGTCCGCAGCGGAGTACATGCCTGCGTTGAGGATGAGCTCTTATCGGTTACAGATGAGTCCATAAATGCGATAAGTGACAACTATCTGGATGTAAATATCGTTGCCCTTGAGCATTGCCCCATGTTCTTTACGGCCAACAACCTTAAGAATATCAATCCGATCCTTGTTGACCGTTGCTCAGTAGTGGAGTTCCCCAATGCGGATACTGCCCGTATCCGCTCCATCTGCAGCAAGTATGTCAAGAACAAGATGTCAGGCTCCTGCTACGAGCTTATTGAGTTCGACTACGGCCTTATGGATAAGTACATAGATATCCTTGTAGAAAGCGATGTCACATCTCTCCGTAAGCATCAGCAGCTTATAGAGAAAGTGCTGGAGAGTGCTCTGGACAAGGCTTTCAAGAGTCCCGGAATGGGCAAGACCTCGGTTACCGAGGATATGTTTATAGAATCCAAGGATGCCATCCTTGGTATAACAAAACGCAAGATAGGCTTCGCCTCCTGACCGAGGCGTTTTTGGAACCTCCTTTTGTGCAGACTGCCTCCGGGCAGTCTGTTTCTTTTGGTATAATCTCCGTATGAAACAGGTAAATGTAGTAGCAGCAGTAATAGAGAAGGACGGCAGGATCTTTGCGACTCAGCGAGGATATGGTGAATTCAAGGATGGCTGGGAATTTCCCGGGGGCAAGATAGAAGAAGGGGAGACTCCCCGAGAGGCGCTTGCCCGTGAGATCTTTGAGGAGCTGGACTGCAGGATCGAGGTGGGAGAACACCTGATCACGGTAGAATGCGATTATGCTTTATTTCATCTCTCCATGGCATGCTACAGGGCAAAGATATGTGACGACTCACATATAATGCTCAAAGAACATGAAGCAGCGAGATGGCTTGATATGTCTGAGCTTGATTCAGTAGACTGGCTCCCGGCTGACATTGAGGTTGTAAGAGCTCTTTTAGATGCCCGGTAGTTAGTTCCTTCTGGGCAGGTTATTTGTGGCGTAGTACTTATCCTTATCCTTATACATCATCTTGTCTGCTTCACGGACCAGTTCCTCGCAGCTCCCGATAGAAGAGTCCTTCAGGGCTGCAAAGCCTACGGAGAGGCTTAAAGAAGGTACTGCCTTGCCATGCCAGGAGGATGTTTCTTCCCGTATCTTATCTAAAGAAGATGAGATCTGATCCCCGTTCATGCTCGCCAGGACTATGAATTCATCGCCGCCTGTACGGTAGCATGAGCCGTAGGAACCGAAGGCGTTCCTGATGCATTCTGCCGCGCCGCAGATAAGTTCGTCTCCTGCTTCGTGCCCCAGAGTATCGTTTACGCTCTTAAGACCGTTAACATCTATGGAGAATGCCACAAAGTCATCAGGCATCTTATCTTTATAGCTTGCAAGAGCATAGGAATAAGCGTGGCGGCTCAAAAGGCCTGTGAGTGCATCCGTCTTGATCTGGATCTGCTGCTCAAGGATGAATTCATCTGATCTTTGGAGGGAGAATTCAGTCGTATGGATAAAGAGGATATATGCACCTATCGCAAGAGACAGGTAAGCAGTCTTAACATCGCCGCCGGCCAGCTCCTGCATGAGAATGCCGTATATGACAAGTACGGTTACAAGGTAGAGGGAGAAACTGTTGCGGTTCTTAAAACCCTTGCCATAGATAAGAAACTGGGTTACGACGAGAACGATTATCAGGAGATATTCCACGACGTAAACAGTATATAGAGATCCGTGCCTGTAGATGTGCTGCTCGTCTATATAGACCATCCAGCTGGTAAAGAGGCATACGATCTGGAATACGATGTTAACTCCTATAACCACCTGTATAAGTTTGCTGATGATGCCCTTGATATTAAGCTGTCCTGCAAACGCAGCGCCTGCCATGGGGGTAAAGATATAGTCACAGCATTTGGCAAGTCTCAGGAACCAAGGTGAGATATTAGGGTTGCCGTTGAGCCTGATTCCTATGTATTCTGCGAGGCATGCGATAAAGATCAGGATGTAGATGTGATAGGATCTCTTTTTATCAGCGTCAGACAGTCTGTTATTCTCATGTACAAGAGCACAGAGTATAGCAAGAGATATCCAGACAATAGAGCATACAGCAGAATAGTAGTTGACCATAACAGACAGCATCTTTCTATTTTGATAGTAATATTATATATTAATATTTTTTAATTTTCTGTAACCTTAATTAGGGTTGACAAAAAATCTTTCGGGTGTGGAAATATTAATATGGACAGAACTTATATCGCAATAGACCTTAAATCCTTCTATGCTTCGGTGGAATGTGTGGAGAGGGGGCTCGATCCCCTTAACACCCATCTTGTTGTAGCTGACAAGAGCCGCACGGATAAGACTATCTGTTTGGCTGTATCCCCGTCTCTTAAGAGCTATGGTATACCCGGGAGAGCAAGGCTCTTCGAAGTGGTGCAGCGTGTAAGCCAGCTCAATATGGACAGAAAGTATAGGAACGGCGGGAGAGCTTTTTCAGGTAAGAGCCATTTTGCATCTGAGCTGGATGCTGATCCCACTCTTGAAGCAGACTACATAGTGGCGACGCCTCAGATGTCCCATTATATGAACGTAAGCGCCAGAATATACGGGATATACCTTAAGTATGTGGCGCCTGAGGATATATTTGCATATTCGATAGACGAGGTGTTTATTGATTGCACCTCCTATCTTGAGATCTATAAGACGGATGCCCATGATTTTGCCAGGATGCTGATAAGGGATGTTCTCGATGAGACGGGAATAACGGCTACCTGCGGGATAGCGAACAACATGTATCTTTGCAAGGTGGCAATGGATATCGTCGCTAAGCATATAGATGCTGATTCTGACGGAGTCAGGGTTGCTTCTTTGACAGAGAGGGAATACAAGGAGAAACTCTGGGAGCACAGGCCCATTACCGACTTCTGGAGGGTAGGTCACGGCATTGCCGCAAGACTTGAGAAATACGGTCTTTATACCATGGGTGATATTGCGGAATTCTCCCTTGACCGCGGCAGGGTAGAGATGCTCTATAAGCTTCTGGGCAAGAATGCCGAGCTCCTTATAGATCACGCCTGGGGGATAGAGCCTACCGGGATATCGGATGTCAAGGCATATAAACCTGATTCTGAGAGCCTAAGTTCCGGACAGGTCCTCCAGCATCCCACATCCTATGAACATACCAGGCTTATCGTCTGGGAGATGGCGGACTCAATGTCACTTGACCTTGTGGCAAAAAAACTTGTTACGGATCAACTGGTGCTCACCATTGGATACGACGCCGCAAGTCTTGAGAGCGGGAATTACAGGGGCGAGATTGCCATAGATTACTATGGCAGGATGGTGCCCAAGCATGCCCACGGGACCATTAACCTTGACAGGCATACTTCATCCACAAGAAAGATAACAGAGGCCGTTATGGAGCTCTTTGATAAGATCGCAGATAAGGACCTTAAGACCAGGCGGATCAATCTTGCTGCCTGCGGTCTTATAAGGGATGAAGACGTGCCTGCTTATGAGAGATATGAGCAGCTGAGCTTATTTGATCTTGATAAGGAAGATACCGGAGATCAGGATAAGAAGGAGAGAAAGCTTCAGGAGACTATGCTCCAGCTCAAGAATAAGTTTGGCAAGAATGCTGTTATCAAGGCGAGAAACCTTGAAGAAGGCGGGACTGCCATAGAGCGCAATAACCAGATCGGAGGGCATAAGGCATGAGCAGATACAGTAAGATCTTAGACCTTTCCAGGCCCGAGTATCCAGATATACCCAAAATGCCGATAGAAGACAGGGCTGCCCAGTTCTCCCCCTTTGCTGCTGTAGTAGGTTATGAAGATGCTGTGGCTGAGGAATCAAGGCTTACGGAGAGAAGAATAGAACAGAGCGAGGATGAGGCCGCTAAACTTGATATGAGCCTTGCAAGATTAAGAGAAGAGATATCTCAGACTCCTCTTATAAAGGCTACCTATTATGTCCCGGACCTTAAGAAAGACGGGGGAGAATATGTAAGCAAGGAAGGACATGTAAGGCGTATCGACGAAGTCTGCGGCCTGCTTATATTTACCGACAGGACCAGTATAAAGATAGCGGATCTTATAGAACTTGACTTTGTCTAGAAGGCGCCCGGATCCTCTAAGGAGATGGAATATCATTCACTTCTTGGATTAAATGTTCTATAAGGTCACGTTCTAAGGGCGAAAGCCGTGGTAGAATATTAGGGTATCTATTGTAACCGGAAGAAGGATAATTCTAATGCACAATATTAATAAAGCCATATCAAGCGCCCTTGTAGCGGCGGCTCTTTTATCTGCCCTCTCTGGCTGCGCAAAAAAGCCGGAGGAATCTGCCATATCAGAGTCTGTGGCATCTGAAGCGGCCCGGATAGAGCAGTCAGTATCACAGAGCGTTATAGAGACTAGCGCCATACCGACTCTCAGTAATGCAGAGTATGAAGCCGCCGGGATCAACGAGCTTAACTCCGTGCCGATCCTTATGTATCACAGGATCTACGGCATGACTAACGAAGAGACATCCTATACCGGAGGCAATGTCGATGCCGATGGCTATAACAGGACTTCGGAGGCGTTTGAAGCGGACCTGCGCAGTTTCTACGAACAGGGATACCGTATGATGAGGCTTACAGATTTTGTAGACGGATATATAGATGTTCCCTTTGGCTACAGCCCTCTTATAATTACTTTCGATGACGGTATCAGAGATGTGGTGCTGGAAGGCTGGAATGATGACGGCACTCCCATATTCGATCCCACATGTGCCATCGCCATATTGGAGAAGATAAAGGCAGAATATCCGGACTATAATGTAACTGCCACATTCTTTGTTAATTCAGGCCTGTTCGGCAACGGAGAAGACGACTATAAGATCCTTGAATGGATGGTGGACAACGGCTACGACATAGGCAACCACACCCGTGACCATGCAAAACTCGGGGACTGCACGGCAGAAGAGATCGAGCAGCAGGTTGGTTATATCTATAAGTTATTAGACGGGATAATACCGGGAAGATATGTTGACATAGTAGCTCTGCCCTTTGGATCACCTGAATCCATGGGTCCTGATACTCCCCAGTATAACAAGATATTTGAAGGTACATATGACGGTTTCAGTTATACCTCGAGAGCATCTCTTCTGTGCGGATGGACAAGGGCGTATTCTCCCTTTGTAAGAGATTATGACCGCACCTGCATCAGGAGGATCAGGGCATACGATAACAACGGCACTGACTGGGATATCGAGGATAACTTTAATCAGCTTAATAACGGCAGACGGTATATCTCAGACGGCAATCCCGATACCATCGTATTCCCTGCATCAGATAACAGCAGCGGAGATTGGCTCAAGGATACCTATGATCACCAGGTTATAGCTTATTAGTTATCATCACTGAACAATTCTTATAAGCGATATACAACCATCGGTGCCGCAATGCTGGACAAGGCGGGTATTCACTGCTGATGGTTCAGATAATAGATAACGAGCCTGCGCTCTCACAGATATCAGGATCCTGTGATATAATTACCGGCTCGCTTCAGGTTTGTTTAAGGTAAGGGTTTTATATTAGGCTCATACCACAAATGTGAGGTGAGCAATATGAAACACAAAAAACTGTTAGGAATTTCGGCACTGGTAACTATTGCCGCCATGCTGGTCTCTCTATCGGCCTGCAATACAGAGAATACTGAGACTACATCTGCAATAGAAACTCTGACCGAAGAAGATATCGATATAACAGATGAGATAACTGATTCATCAGACGGTGGCCATGCCATAGAAGCAGACGGACAGAGCAAGGAATACTCCAATATCAAGGTAACAAAGACCGGTGATTCAGATGCAGGTGACGAAGCGGATTTCTACGGAGATAACGCAGCCATATTTGCAACAAATGGTGCTACGCTGGATCTTACGGAAATCGCAGTAGAAACTAATGGCACTCATGCCAATGCGGTTTTCAGCTACGGCGAGGGAACCACGGTTAATATAAGTGATTCGGTAATAACTACGTCAGGTAACTGCTCCGGAGGTCTCATGACAACAGGTGGTGGCACCATGAATGCAGATAACTGCACGGTGCACACCAGCGGCAATTCATCTGCAGCCATAAGATCTGACAGAGGCGGCGGGACAGTTACTGTTACAGGCGGATCTTATACTACGGACGGAACCGGATCTCCTGTTATTTATTCCACAGCGGATATAACCGTAAGTGATGCATATCTTGAATCCACGGCATCCCAGGGTGTAGTGGTCGAAGGTCAGAACTCCGTAACACTTAATGACGTTACATTGGTAGCAGATAACAACACCAAGAATTCGGATAAATCAGATTACTACCAGGCCATAATGATCTACCAGTCTATGTCAGGTGACGCAGATCAGGGTCTTGCAGAGTTTACAATGACAGGGTCTTCTCTTACAAATGTTAATGGAGATGTCTTCTTTGTTAATAACACCACAGCTGCCATAACTCTTGAAGATACCGAGATCATAAATCAGGATGCAGATGGTCTGCTTCTCCGTGCATGCGCTGCCGGATGGGGCACAGAAGGATCAAATGGAGGCAAGGTGGACTTCTATCTTAGAAAGATGGATATTGAAGGCGATATCGCTGTAGATTCCATATCTGCCCTTAATCTGTATCTTAGCTCAGACACGGTCTACGAAGGCTCTGTTAACGCAGATAACGAAGGCGAGGTCTATGTAGAGATAGATTCAGGATCCAAGTGGATACTTACAGGCGATTCCTATGTCACATCTCTTACCTGCGATGAAGATGCAATCGATCTTAACGGCTATACTCTTTATGTAGACGGCGTGGCTTATCAGGAAGGTGCCAGCTCAGCAGGCGAAGCCATAGATATGGAAGTAAGCTCTTCTGCAGGGCAGGGAATGCCAGATGAACCTCCCATGGGAACGCCAGGGGACGGCAATGAGCCTCCTGCA